>NZ_QCXO01000099.1:0-233 GCF_023383675.1 Microbacterium sp. ER1 | reverse complement strand
CCATGGCCCTCATCCATTTCCAGTACGGCGATATCGCCCGCGATGCGGCCGGTCAGGCTGACCCGCTCCAGCAGCGCCGAGGTGAGACCCTGGCTGATGTTCGCCGTCGACTGGTTGGTGAACACCGACAGACCGTGGGCGCGCAGGGCGGCAACGAGCATCTTGGTGGTCGTGGATTTGCCGGCCGACCCCGTCACGATGACGAGCCCACCGGGAAAGCCGTTCAGGGTGCG
>NZ_QCXO01000098.1:0-234 GCF_023383675.1 Microbacterium sp. ER1 | reverse complement strand
GAACCACGCCCGGCTCACCACCGGGCCGGGCCGATGAACCGACCACATCAGGACGCGGCGTCGGAGATGCCGACCACCGCGGGCAGTTCGGACGGTGCCTCCGTCGACTCCGGCAGGGTGACATCGATGCCGAACAGAGCGTCGAGCCCGCCGAGGAACGCATCCTGGTCGCCGGCCCTGGCGAGCTCGCGCGAGCGGACCATGGGGGTGTGCAGCAGCACGCCGGCGAGGTGC
>NZ_QCXO01000097.1:0-213 GCF_023383675.1 Microbacterium sp. ER1 | reverse complement strand
ATGATGCGCTGGATCCCGGGGGCGATGATGTAGCGGAACTGGTGCCACTTGTTGGCACCGTCGAGGTCGGCTGCTTCGTACAGCTCACCGGGAATGGACTGGATCGCGCCGAGGAAGAGCACGAAGTTGAGGCCGATGTAGCGCCAGATGGCGACGCCGGCCAGGGAATAGTTCACGACATCCGGATTGCCCAGCCACTGGGTGGAGACATCG
>NZ_QCXO01000096.1:0-236 GCF_023383675.1 Microbacterium sp. ER1 | reverse complement strand
CATATTCCCTTGCCGTTCCAAGGCCCGCGACCGTCTCCGTTATGCCATCGAAGTCTGAGCCGAACCCGACGTTTTGTTCCCCCCCGAGCGCGCATATATGGTCAAGATGACGAAGCACATCGGCGATCGTGGCCCCGTTTTTGTCCATCGTCAAAAAATACGGAACGAAATTCACGCCGATCAAGCCGTCTTTTTCAATCAGCGCGTTGATTTGTTCATCGGTTAAGTTCCGCGGG
>NZ_QCXO01000095.1:0-236 GCF_023383675.1 Microbacterium sp. ER1 | reverse complement strand
CCGCGGGCGTGAGCTCGGCTTTCCCACGGCCAATCTGTCGCCGGAGTCCGAGGGACTGATCCCCGCCGACGGCGTCTACGCCGGCTGGCTGACCGACAACGGGTCCCGGTATCCCGCGGCCATCTCCATCGGCAACAACCCCACCTTCGACGGCGTTCCGCAGAAGCAGGTGGAGGCCTACGTGCTCGACCAGGACATCGACCTCTACGACCACGTGGTCGAGGTCTCCTTTGTCG
>NZ_QCXO01000094.1:0-237 GCF_023383675.1 Microbacterium sp. ER1 | reverse complement strand
GGCTCACCGAACCTGACATCGGAATGATCCGTGAACTGGATGCCGCCGGCTTGCCCGTCGTCCTCGTCCTCACAAAGGTGGACTGGATAAAGAACCCGGTCACCGGTAAGCGCACGGCACCGGACGATGTCGAGCAATTCCGCGACTGGCTCGAGAACCCCGTCGACGGGAACGATATGCCGGTTGACATCCCGATCCAACGCGTCATCCTGACATCGGCGCAGGGAAAGCATGGAA
>NZ_QCXO01000093.1:0-237 GCF_023383675.1 Microbacterium sp. ER1 | reverse complement strand
CCCTTATACCCGCTTTCCGGTCATCTTGGCGAACAGCCCGTTCGGCATGAAAAACAGCACAAGCAATAGCAGACCGAAACTGATCGCTTCTTTGTATCCCGAGGACAAGTATCCTTCCGCAAATGATTCAAGCAGCCCAACGAGAAACGCACCGGCGATCGCAGCCGGGGCGTTCGTCAATCCCCCGACAACGGCGGCGATGAACGCCTTCAGCCCAATCATCATCCCCATATCATA
>NZ_QCXO01000092.1:0-237 GCF_023383675.1 Microbacterium sp. ER1 | reverse complement strand
GAACAAGACCCAGCAAGGCAAGCGGTTCTTCACCGATCTCGACGCCAAGACGCGAGAGTTCGGCGAGGCCATCTCCGAGGGCTACCGCAAGCGCGAAGCCGAACTGCACGCCGCCCTCGGCGAGGCAGAAGAGACCATCGAAGAGTTGTCCAAGCCCTAACGCGTCCCATCCCCACCGCTTCCCCCGGGTCGGATATCCGATCCAGTAACAGTACGGACCCCATGCAGACTGCCGAC
>NZ_QCXO01000091.1:0-237 GCF_023383675.1 Microbacterium sp. ER1 | reverse complement strand
AGAGAGGAGCATGAATTTTTTTGCAATTCCGGCGTGCGGAAGAAAAAGGCATGACAAACGGATGAAATCAGTGTAAACTGTAAAATAAAATATAATGAATAACCATTCATTTTGGCGATGAAACGGCTCGAACGGGATGGTTCACGAACTTTGAGGAAAGAAGGGAATGGAATGAACGAGGAACGAGTGTACCGGATCACGGTGCCGACGCCGTTTCCGGTCGGTGACGTGCATATG
>NZ_QCXO01000090.1:0-238 GCF_023383675.1 Microbacterium sp. ER1 | reverse complement strand
CGCCAAGGCGCTGCGCGAATACTCCAAGACCGACCAGGACCAGAAGCCCGTCGGACGTGACGTCGACGACGCCATCACGCTCACGCTCTCGCTCGTCGACACGCTGCGCGGCATGCTCGCCGGCTACGACTGGAAAACCGACCTCGCCAAGCCCGGACCCAAGCGCTACCTCAACGCGGTGACCGGCTCGGTCAACTACCTGCGCGACGTTGCGACGCCGGGCAACCAAGTTGAAGAG
>NZ_QCXO01000009.1:0-13297 GCF_023383675.1 Microbacterium sp. ER1 | reverse complement strand
GTCGGTGGGGGTGGATACGGTGAGGGGATGACCTCCCTCCTCCTGGGGCCTGACTCCCGCGCGCGCTGCGCCTGGGTCGGCGACGACGCAGAATACCGCCGGTACCACGACGAGGAGTGGGGGACGCCGCTGCACGGGGACCGCGCGCTGTTCGAGAAGATGGCGCTCGAGGGGTTCCAGGCGGGGCTGTCCTGGATCACGATCCTGCGCAAGCGCCCGCGGTTCCGCGAGGTGTTCGCGGGGTTCGTGCCCGAGGCCGTGGCGGCGTTCGACGACGCGGACGTGGAACGCCTCATGGGAGACACCGGCATCATCCGCAACCGCGCCAAGATCCTCGCGACGATCGGCAATGCGCGCATCGTCGAGTCGATGGCGGACGGGGAGCTCGATGCCCTCATGTGGTCGTTCGCCCCGCCGGCGACCGGAGCACGGCCTCGCGAGTTCGCCGACGTCCCCGCGGTCACGCCGGAGTCGACCGCGCTGAGCAAGGAACTGCGACGCCGGGGTTTCCGCTTCGTCGGGCCGACGACGATGTACGCCCTCATGCAGTCCGCGGGCATGGTGGACGACCACATCGAGGGGTGCTGGAAGGCCTGACGCCTCGACGAAGAAGAGCGCGGGGCCACACGCCCTCGCCCGATATACTCGGCACATCGGGGGATCCCCCGGCGCACGGCGCCGGGTGGCTGCAGGCGCGCGGTCTCCCATCAGACCGTGAGGAGCAGGAGTGGCAACGCGCATGGCAGCGACACCGCCGACGCTGGCGGGGTACAGCTACGTGCGTCCGCTCGGCTCCGGCGGCTTCGCCGACGTGTTCCTCTACGAACAGGACATGCCGCGCCGCGTCGTCGCCGTCAAGGTCCTGCTCGCCGATGCCGTGAACCCCGAGGTGCTGCAGACCTTCAACGTGGAAGCCGACATCTCGGCGCGGCTGAGCGCCCACCCCTCGATCGTCACCATCTACCAGGCGTCGATCTCGGCGGACGGGCGGCCGTACTTCGCGATGGAGTACTGCCCCGACACGATGAGCGCGCGCTACAAGAAGGCCCCCCTCCCGCTCGCGGAGGTGCTCGACATCGGCGTGCGCATGGCCGGCGCTCTGGAGACCGTGCACCGGGCTGGTCTGCTGCACCGCGACATCAAGCCGTCGAACGTGCTCATCAACTCGCTCGGCGCGCCCGTGCTGGCCGACTTCGGCATCGCCGCGGCCGTCATCGAGGAGGGCGAGGGCGAGACCATCGCGATGTCCGTGCCCTGGAGCTCCCCCGAGGTGCTGCAGGAGCGCGTGTCCGGATCCATCCCCAGCGAGGTCTGGAGCCTCGGCGCGACGCTCTACACGCTGCTCGCCGGCCGCAGTCCGTTCGAACGCGCCGACCGCGGTTCGAACTCGCGCGATCAGCTCACCGACCGGATCATCAAGGCGCGCTACACCGCGGTGCCCGTCCCCGGCATCCCGCCGATCATCGACGACATCTTCGCGAGCGCCATGCACCGTGACCCCGCGAAGCGGCCGGCGAGCATGGCGGAGTTCGCGGAGAAGCTGCGCTGGGCGCAGTACGAGCTCGGCATCTCGCCGACGGCCTTCGAGGCGGCGTCGTCGGAGTGGGCGGCGGCCGCGCCGGTGAACTTCTCGGACACCGCCGTCCGCGGACCGGTCATCACGACGGTCGCACCGGACTCCCGTCGGGCCGCCCGCGCCGCTCAGGCCCAGGCCGCCCCGCGCGACCGCGACGACATCCCCGCGGGCCCCCGCGGTCGCAGCCGTTCGCCGCTGGTCGTCGGCATCGTCGGAGCGGTGATCGGGGCCGCCGTGATCGCGGGCCTCGGGACCGCCGCACTGTTCCTCACCGGGGTCCTCTGATGGCAGCGGGGAACCGTGCCAGGGCGGAGGCCGCGCGCCCGTCTCGGGGGCGGCTGATCGCGCTGGTCTCCGGGCTCCTCGCGCTCGTGGTCGTCGTGGCGCTCGCGGTGACGGCCCAGGGGTATCAGTCCCAGGAGGTGCCGCGACTCGAGCCCTCGGTCTGGGTCATGCGCGACAGCGGGCAGTACGCCCGCGTCAACACCGAACTCGCCGAGATCGACACGGTCCGCGACGTCGACGACCCCGAGGCGGTCTGGCAGAGCGGCTCCAGCACCGTGCTGTTCGCGCAGGGGAACCGGCAGCGGTGGGACGTCGATCCGGCCAGCCCCGCCGATCTGCTCTCCGACAGCTCGGAGGAGGGGACGCCGCTCGCTTCGCAGCCCACGCCCGCCGGGACCCGGGACGTCCTCTCCGCCGGGCCCTATGTGGCCTACCGCACCGACACCGGGCAGGTGTCGGTGTCGACCCTCGCGGCCGGAGCGGGCACGGCCCTGGTCGACCCCTTCGCGGAGGTCGAGGTCGAGGAGGGAGAGGACCCGCCCACTTACACCGCGGATGCGATCGGGCTGTCGCCGGATGGCCTGCTCGTCCTCTACTCGGCGGACGAGGGGGCCGTGCGCCGCTTCGACATCGACGAGCACCGGTTCCTCGGGGACGAGTCCCCCGTGGCCGATGCGCCGGAGGCGGGCGAGGGGCTGGCGATCGCGGTCGTCGGTGAGCGCTGGGCGATGCTGCAGCCGAACTCGGGCACGCTGTGGCTCTCCGGGCGCGATGCGGCGGTCACCCTCGACGTCACCGAGGACGCACGCCTGCAGCGCGGTGCCGCCGAGGGCGACGCGGTGCTCGTCGCCGACTCGGACGGCCTCGTCTCCGTGGACCTCGCGTCGGGGGAGGCCGACCGGGTGGCCGAGGCCTCCGGCGTCCCGGCCGCACCGGTCACGGTCCGCGGGGAGACGTACGCGGCGTGGCTCGACAGCGGCGGTGGAACCCTCTGGAGCGCGGGGGAGACCACCCCGCTGCAGGTTCCGGACGAGACGCTCGACGCGGCCGCCATCGACCCGGTCTTCCAGGGCAACGGCGATCGCGCGGTGCTGGTCGAGAAGGGCACCGGCCTCATCTGGACCGCGCCGGAGGGCGTGCTGATCCCGCTCGAGCAGTGGAAGATCGAAGACGACACGGAGCAGCAGGAGGGCACGATCGTCGTCGAGGACGTGGCGGAGCAGCTCCCGCCGGTCGCCGTCGACGACGCGTTCGGCGTGCGGGCCGGGGAGCAGGTCATCCTCCCCGTGCTCTTCAACGATCACGATCCGAACAAGAAGGACGTCCTCACGATCGACCCGGACTCGGTCGCCTCCGGGCTGAGCGACCCTGACTTCGGGGATCTGTCGCTCGTGGCGAACGGTCAGTCCCTGGTCGTGAACGTGAAGGCAGGCTCCGGGCAGACGAGCTTCACCTATGCCGTGACGGACGGCGCCGCCGTGTCGCCCCCGGCGACCGTGACGCTGACGGTGGTCGATCCCGGGGTCAACTCCGCCCCGGTGTGGTGCGGTGTCGACGCCTGCACTCAGGAATGGCCGACACCGCAGATCCTCGCCGGCGGGAGCACGATCGTCTCGGCGCTCTCCGGATGGGTCGACCCCGAGGGCGATGCGTTCGTCCTGAGCGACGCGTACGAGACGGACTCCTCCTCCCCGGTGATGGTGGCCCCGATGGCCGACGGCCGGGTCGCGATCCGGCACACCGACCCCAATGCCGCGGACGCCGTGATCTCGGTCACGGTCGTCGTACAGGACGTGCACGGGGCGACGGCGGAGAAGACCATCGAGGTCCAGGTCAGCGGCAGTCCGGCGTTGCAGGCGTCGGCCGTCGCGGTGACCGCGCGCGTGGGCGAGCGGCAATCCCTGCGCATCTCCGATCACCTGTCCGGAGGGTCGGGCTCGTACCGCCTCGTGGACGCCGTCCAGACCGCCGCGACGGCACAGGGCTTCGAGGTCACCCCGAACGCGGCCTCCGGCACCGTCGATCTGACCGCCGCCGAGCCGGGCCAGTACGTGGTCACCTACACCGCGCAGGACGTCACGACCCAGGCCGAGCAGTCCGCGGTCATCCGGATCACCGCTGTCGACGGCTCCGCGGCGCTCGCGATGGCGCCGCTGACGGCGTTCGTCCGCGAGGGCGAGGACACGACCGTCGATGTCCTCGGCGCGGTGCAGAACACCAGCGGACGGGTGCTGCTGCTGTCCGACGCCGTGAGCTCGACGCCGCAGCTCAACGTGCGCGTGGTCGGCAACGAGAGCCTGCGGGTCAACGGCACGACCGAGGACGGCGAGCCCGGCCTGATCGGCAAGGCCACCGTCACGGTGGCAGACGGCGCGGGCGGGGCCGTGCAGGGCACCGTCAGCGTGTTCCTCACTCCGCCGTCGACGGTCACCCGGCCGATCGTCTTCCCGGATGCGGTGACGGTGCGAGCCGGTTCGCTCACGCGCATCGAAGTGGCGGCCAACGATGTGGCGCCGCGCGGGGAACCGCTCCTCGTGCTCCCGGAGGTGACCGGATCCGGCGAGCCGGACGAGCTCGTGTTCGCCGACCGCAACGCACTGCGCTATCTGGCGCCGAAGACTCCCGGCACGTACCGCCTGACGTACTCCGTCTCCCTCGAACGGAATCCGTCGCTGTCGGACGACGGCGTCGTGACGGTCACGGTCGTGCCGCCGGGCACGAACCGGGCCCCCACGCCGACGCCGCTCACCGGTCGCGTCCTCAGCGGCCAGACGGTCTCCATCCCGGTGCCGACGACCGGGATGGACGGCGACGGCGACCGCGTGGTGCTGTCCGGCGTCGAGCAGCCGAAGAAGGGCGGCGGCACGGCCACCATCTCCGCGAACGGTGAGGCGATCGTGTACCGCGCGCCGGCCGGAGGCGTCGCCGGCGGCCAGGTCTCATTCCGCTACAGCGTCCGTGATCCGCAGGGTGAGGAGGGGAGCGCGGCCGTGCGCATCGGCGTCCTCGATGCGGACGTGGACGACGCCGCCCCCGTGACCTTCAGCGACTACGTCCGCGTCGAGGCGGGCTCCCGCACGCCGGTCGTGCTGGACCCGCGCTCGAACGATCTCGACCCGGCGCAGAGCGAGCTCGAGATCACCGAGCTCGTGCCGAACGCGCCGCCCGTCAAGGGGAATCCGCTGTACGACCGGCTCAACGCGCTGATCGACTCCGACACCTCGCTGAAGGACGGCCGGGTCGTGCTGCGTGCCGGCGAGACCGCCGGCACCAACTCGTACTTCTACACGGTGAAGTCGTCGCGCACGGGGAGCACGGCGCAGGGCCTCATCGTCGTGACCGTCACCGACGGCACGGTCGCCGATCAACCGGTCATCGCGGACACCGTGCTCACCGCGCGCGACCGCGACGATCTCGCCGATCGCGGCATCGATGTCGTGACCGACCGGGTCCGCTGGCCCTCCGGCGACGTCGGCTCGCTGCGGCTGCGCCTGTGGGGAGAGCAGCCCGGCTATTCGGTGCAGGGGAACCGCATCGTGGGCACCGCGCCGAAGGAGGGCGCTCTGGTGCCCTTCCAGCTCACCGGAACGGCAGCGAACGGACGCGACGTCGTCGCCTACGGCTTCCTGCGCATCCCGGCGTTCGACGACATGCAGGTGCAGCTCGTCCCCGGCGCGACGCCGGTCGTCGTCGACGAGGACGCGGCGGTCTCCTTCCCCGTGCAGGACTACGCCGACCTCCCGTCGTCCGATGCGATCGAGATCGGCACCGGGTCGTTCACCGCCCAGCGGGCTGCCGCAGAATGCACCGCCGACGGCCCGCGCGAGGCGGAGTACCGGGCCGGCCGCGAGGCGCCGTGGTCGGACACCTGCCTGATCCCGGTGCGCCTGGAGGGGCAGAAGCGGTGGTCGTACCTCGACGTGCCCATCAGCGTCCGCCCGTCCGAGCCGCAGCTGCTGCTCTCCTCCATCTCGCACACGATCGCCCCCGGAGCGACGGAGAGCGTCGACCTCTACGCCAACATGGCCGCGTGGGAAGGGGGCCGGGAGGGCAACGCCTCCTCCCTCGAGTACCGCATCGTCTACTCCGGTTCGGCGTTCCTCGTCACGCAGAGCGGCGGGAAGCTGACGATCGAGGCGCGCGCCGATGCGCGACCGGGCAACACCGAGAACGTCAGCGTCACCGTGCCGCAGTACGGACAGCCGTCGGCGTCCGTCCGCCTCGTCGTCGGCGCGGCCCCGCCGGACGCCCCGCGGGGAGCGACCTTCACCAAGCAGTGCGTCGTCACGAGCGCCAACTGCTCGATCGACGTGGTCGACGTCGCCGGTGAGTACGATCCCTTCGCCGGGAAGCCGGGATCCGGGCTGCGCCTGATGTCGCTCGGGGCCGGCGCGCGCTGCGACGTGGCCTCGGTCTCGACAGCAGGCGCCAAGACCATCACGGCGAGCTGGCCCGGCGGCGGGCAGGCGCCCGGCGGACAGTGCGTGATCCCGTTCGTCGTGTCGGATGCGCAGGGCCGCACCGGCACCGGCACGCTCACCCTCGACCTCCAGGGGTTCCCGCAGGCCCCCGCGAGCGTCACGACGGTCGGCTTCACCCGCACGACCGTCGCGCTGGAGGTGCCGCTCGGCGAGGCGGGACGCGCGCATCCCGCGGTCTCCGGTGTGACGATCCTCCAGGACGGCGCCCCGGCGAATGCGTCCTGCAGCCCGGCCGGTGCCGTCTACCGCTGCACGGTCAACGGGCTGACGAACGGCACCCCGCACACGTTCACCGCCGCGGCCGTCAACGCCGTCGGCACCTCGGCCGCGACGTCGCCGCACACGAGCTGGGCCTACGCCGCTCCTGTCGTCTCGAACGCGACGGCCACGCCGGAGTACCGACCGGGGGTCTCCGACCGGGGACGTGGGGCGGTCCGGGTGTCGATCGACGCCGCCGACGACGCCGTCTCGTTCCGGATCGAGGAGACGGGCGAGGTCATCAACCGCACGGGGGCGACCACCACGGCCGAGATCGCGCTGTCGCCGGGGGCGCAGACGCTGACGATCGTCCCGATCAGCCAGTTCCAGCCGCCGACCGGCGGCGGCAACGAGGGCGGCGGGTTCCGCACCTCGGTGACGGTCGCCGGCTCGGTGTACTTCGACCCGGCGGCGACCCAGGCGACGGTCGTCTCGAACACGGCGGTGAACGTCTCCGGCATCGCGGCGCAGGCCAACGGCAGCGCCAAGGGCGTCCAGGTCGTGTACGTGGCGTGGCGGTCGGGCAACGTCAGCTGCACCGCACGCGGCGACGGCACGCTCGCGGTGTCCGGCGGCGAGGTGCAGTCCGAGTCCCCGTCCCTCCAGGGGCTGCGGCCGTACCAGCTGTACTCCGTCAAGGCCTGCGCCTCGAACGGCTACGGGGTGGCGGAGTCGTCGACCGCGACGGTCTTCACGTTCACGTTCGTCGACGGCCCCGGCGGCGACACGACCTACACGGTCGCGAAGGACCCCCGGCGCGACGGGAACCGCTACGAGTACGGGCTGGCCTCGGCCCCGCGCATCGAGGTGGAGAACGGGTTCGTGCCGAAGTACTACATGTACGGATCGTGGCGCGATGACTTCGCGCTCACCCCGGACTCGTCACCGGGCCAGGTCCTCGCCCGCGCCTGCCATGCCAGCCAGAGCAACTCCTGCTCCGGCGAGGTCACCATCACCGCGACGACCGCACCGACCGTGGTCAACGCCGTGTTCCAACCCTGCATGCCCGTCGTCGAGGGCGACGTCGTGACGGTGTCCGCCGCCGCACGCGGCTCGTACATCCTCGAGGCGACGCCCCTGGTCGACACTCCCGGCACCTTCGACGTGACCATCACGTGGACCGGAGCCTTCGCCACCCTCACCCCCATCACGCATCGCGTCACGGGCCTGTGCCCCTGACCGCCGAGCACACCGACACGAATACTCTTTCCCTATGCCAGCCACCGCAGCAGCCCCCGTCACCATCGCTCCCGAGCAGGCCTCCTGGTTCGCCGAGACGTTCTCGATCCTGACCGGCAACATCGAGCAGGCGATCCTCGGCAAGCGCCACGTGGTCGAACTCGTGCTCGCCACCGCCGTCAGCGGCGGCCACGTCCTCCTGGAGGACTATCCGGGAACCGGCAAGACAGCGCTCGCCCGCGCCGTCGCCCAGACGGTCAACGGGACCAGCAGCCGCATCCAGTTCACGCCCGACCTCCTTCCGGGAGATGTGACCGGCATCACGGTCTACGACCAGAAGGAGGGCACGTTCGAGTTCCACGCGGGGCCCGTCTTCGCGAACATCGTGCTCGCCGACGAGATCAACCGGGCGAGCCCGAAGACCCAGTCCGCGCTGCTCGAGGTCATGGAGGAGGGCACGGTCACGGTCGACGGCGTCACCCGGTCCGTCGGCTCCCCGTTCCTCGTGATGGCGACGCAGAACCCCATCGAGCAGGGCGGCACCTACCGGCTGCCGGAGGCCCAGCTCGACCGCTTCATGATCAAGACCTCGATCGGCTACCCCGACGAGGCGGCGACGATGCGCATCCTGCAGGGCGCCGGTCGGCCGAAGACGGTGCTCGACGGCATCGTCGACACCGACACGATCCTGACGATGGCGGAGATGTCGCGCGGGGTCTACGTGAACCCGCTGGTGTCGGACTACATCATGCGCATCGTCGACGCCACGCGGCGCGCGTCCGAGGTCCGTCTCGGGGCCAGTGTGCGCGGGGCCCTGGCGCTGTCGCGACTGGTGATGACGTGGGCGGCCAAGAACGGGCGCACGTTCGTGACGCCCGACGACGTGCGCGAACTCGCCGTCGTCGCCCTCGCGCACCGTCTCGTGCTCGAACCGGAAGCCGAGTTCGACGGGGTGACGGCCGTGGCCGTGGTCGGACAGATCCTCCTCGACGTCGAGCCTCCGCGCGAGAACGGCACTGCGTGACCTTCAGCACCGAATCCCGCCTGACGCGGACGACCGCCGGCACGAGCACGTCGACGCGGACGTCCACCGTCACGCGTTACGACCGCACGCGCCGCGGTCCCGTGCGCGGCGCGGTCTTCGGCGCGCGTCGGGTGGTCCGCTCCGTGGGGCGCGCGACGAGGGCCACGGTCGGCTGGGTCCGTGAGACGGTCACCACGGCGGGGATGCTCGTCGCCGTGGCCGTGGTGCTCGGCGTGCTCGCCGGGCTGCTGTTCGGCTGGGTGGAGGCCTGGGCGGTCGCCACGATCGCGCTCGTGCTGCTGGTGGCCTGCGTGCCGTTCATCCTCGGCGCCCATGACTACCGGATCGATCTCGTGCTCGACCGCGACCGCGTCGTCGCGGGCGCCGAGATCGGTGCGACGCTCGACGTCCGCAACAACGGCGAGCGCCTCTCCCTCCCCGGCGTCGTGGACGTGCCGGTGGGGGAGGGCCTCGTCGAGGCGCACGTGCCGCTGCTCCGACCGGGCGCGCACCACCGTGAGGAGCTGACGATCGCCGCACACCGCCGCGGCGTCATCGACGTCGGCCCCATGACCATCACCCGCGGCGACCCGATCGGGATCCTCCGCCGAGAACTCCGCTGGCCGGACGTGCAGCGCATCCATGTGCACCCGGTGACCGTGCGGCTCCCCAGCACTAGCGCGGGCCTGATCCGCGACCTCGAGGGCACGCCGAGCACCACCCTGGTGGACGCCGACCTCTCCTTCCACGCCGTGCGGGAGTACGTCGTCGGCGACTCGCCGCGCCACATCCACTGGAAGTCGACGGCGAAGACGGGCACTCTCATGGTGCGGCAGTACGAGGAGTCCCGGCACGCGCGCATCGCCGTCATCCTCGACCTCGACCCCGAGTCCTACGCGAGCGACGACGAGTTCGAGAACACGGTCAGCGCCGCCGCGTCCCTGGCGCTGCAGGGCGTGCGGGACGGCAGGGACGTGCTCTTCTCGGTGAGCAACGAGATCCCGGAACACGGCCGCGCGGAGGTGCTGTCGATCCGCACTCTGCCCACGGTCACTCCCAAGGCGCTCCTCGACGCGACCTCCACGATCGATCAGGCGGCACGGGTGATGCGGCTCGAAGCCGTCGCCGCCCTCACGGCGCAGTCGTACCCCGACCTCTCGATCGGGTTCCTGTTGACCGGCTCCCTCCTGCCGCTCGAGCGTCTGCGTCACGCGGCGGTGAAGCTCCCGGCGGCCGTGGAGGCCGTGGCGGTGCGCAGTGAGCTCGGTGCGCAGCCGACGATGCGGACGGCCAGGGAGCTCGCGGTGATGACCCTCGGCGCGCTCGGCGACCTCCCGCAGATGCTCGCCCGCGGAGCCCTGCGATGAACGCGGCCGGCCCGAAGCGCGGGCGGCCGCGTCGCGGCAGCCTTCCCTCGGCCCTGACCCTCTGGTCGCTGGGGTACGTGCTGGTCGGCGTGCTCCTCGCCACAGCGGCCGCCTGGCCGGTCTACGAGTCGTCCCGGGCCCTCGCCGTGGGGATCGTGGGCGGCCTCCTCGGCATGGCCGTCGCCGTCGTCGCGCGCATCCTGCGCTGGGGAACGCCGCTCGCCGCGCTTGCCGCAGCCGGCGTGTACCTGCTGGTCTCGGTGCCACTGGCCATCCCGTCCGCGCTCACCTCCGTGCCCGCATTCCTCGGCGGCGTGCGGGACGCGGTGCTCGGGGTCGTGCTGGGCTGGAAGCAGATGCTCACCCTGAACCCGCCGCTGGGGGAGTATCAGGCGGTCCTCATCCCCTTCCTCGTCGTGATGCTGTCCGGCTCGTTCGTGGCCACGCTCCTCGTCTGGAGCGGGGGCAGGCGGGCGGTGGCGGCCGTCCCCGTGGTCGTGGCCATGAGCGTCTTCGGCATCGCGTTCGGCGTGAGCGGCACGTCCTCCCCGGTCTCGGTGGCCGGAGTCGAGCTCCCCGCCCCCCGGGAATGGCTGATCGGCGTCGCCGTCTTCGTGGTCTCCCTCGTCTGGCTCGTCGGACGCACGCGGCTGCAGCGCGCCGCCGCCCTGCGCAGCGTGGCGGCGGCGAACATCTCCCGCCGTGCGACCCCCGCCTGGCTCACCGTGCGCCGGCACCTCCTCTCCGCGGGGCTGGCCGTTATCGCCCTGGCCGCGGGCTTCGCGATCGCTCCCGCGGCGGCCGGCTGGTCGGACCGCTCCGTCCTCCGCGACGAGGTCGAGCCGATGGTGGTGGTGCAGGAGCAGCCGAGCCCGCTCAGCTCCTATCGCTCCTGGTTCGCCGGCGGCATGCTGGACACGCCGGTCGTGCAGCTGGAGGGCGATCCCGGTGCCGTGGATCGTCTCCGTCTGGTCACCCTCGACGCCTACGACGGCGAGGACTTCCACATCGACGCCGACGACCGCTTCAGCCGCCTGCCCCGTTCGGCCCTCCCCGGCTCCGGCCGGGTGACGATGGAGATCACGATCGGCGAGGGCTACCGGGGGATCTGGGTCCCGTCGCCGGCCGGTCTCGCCGAGGCGCCCGCCTTCTCCGGGGAGCGCGCGGACGCGCTCGCCGACGGCTTCCACGTGAACGCCGACGGCGACACCGCGATCACCGTCGCCGACGCGCCGGGCGGCGGGGAGGGGCTGGTACCCGGGGATCGCTACGCCGTGCTCATCGATGCGCCGGGCAAGCCCGGTGACCTCGCAGCGCTCCAGGGCGGACGCTCGACCCTCGACACCGATCGGTACCCGGCGCTCGTCGAATGGGCCGAGATGCAGGAGCAGCCGCGGACCGGCGCCGGCTACCTCGAGGTGATCGATCGCCTCCGGTCCCGCGGCTATCTCAGCCACGCTCTGCTGGAAGACGAAGCGGCCGCCGGTTGGATCGCCGCTCTGCAGCAGTCCGAGGGGTATGCCTTCGCACCCAGCTATGCCGGGCACTCCGCGGCCCGCATCGAAGAGCTCTTCACGGCGCTGACCGAGCAGGAGCGGCGGGCGGGCGCCGACGCGAAGCCGGAGATGCTCGTGTCGGCGGTCGGCGACGACGAGCAGTTCTCCGTGGCCGCGGCTCTCGTCGCGCAGCACTGGGGGCTGGAGTCCCGGGTGGTGATGGGCGCGCGCCTCGCCGGCGCGGACGAGGTCCCGGGGATCCCCGCCTGCGGCGACGTGTGCACCGGCGCGAACATGAGCGCGTGGGTCGAGGTTCGCACCTCAGGGGGAGAGTGGATCCCCGTCGACACCACGCCGCAGTACGCGATGCTGCCGAGCACCCTCACCGAGGGCGAGCAACTGCCGGAGCATCCCACGGTCCCCGAGCAGCCGCGGTCCGAGGCGCTGGACCCGCCGCAGGCGCAGAGCGACGCGAACAACGACGCGCCCCCGCTCGAGGAGCCGGCGTCGGAGGTCCTCGCCGTCCTGCTGCCGATCCTCCGGGGTGTCGGCCTCGGTCTCCTCGCCCTGCTGCTGCTCGCCCTGCCCTTCCTCGTGCTCCTCGTCGCGAAGAGCAGGCGCGCACACGCGCGCCGCACGGCCCCGGATCCCGAAGTCCGTCTGGCCGGCGCCTGGGAGGAGCTCGCCGACGTCTACGCCGATCATGACGTGCCCATGGCCGGGCAGGGCACCCGGACGCAGCGCGCGCAATCGAGCGGTCGCGCGGCCGCGCAACGGCTCGCCGCCCTCGTGGACCGTGCCGTGTTCGCCGAGCACCCGCCGACTCCCGAGGATGCGATGGCCGCGTGGGCTCTCGTGGACGCGGAGCGGGCGGAGCTCGCGAAGACGGGGACACGGTGGCAGCGCCTGCGTGCCCGCATCCGGCCGACCTCGTTCGTGGCCAGGACGCGGTCGCTGCGCCTCCCCGGCTTCGGTGCACGACCCATGCTCGGTACGCTCGGATGGACCGGTTCACTGGATGACCGGAAGAAGGGGGACTCATGACCGCGCCCGCGGACTCCGGTCTGGCCACGATGCTCGTCATCATCGTCGGACTCGGCCTGCTCGTCGGCCTGGCCGTCTACGTCTGGTACGCCCTCGCGCTCTCGCGCCTGTTCCCCCGGATCGACGGGGAGGGGTGGAAGGGCTGGGTGCCCGTCCTGAACGAGGCCGAGATCCTCGCGCGCGGGGGAGTGCCCGCCTGGTCGGTGGTGTTCTACTTCATCCCGATCGTGCAGCTCTACGGGATCTACCTCAAGGTCGTCGCGACCCACCGGATCAACCGGCGCTTCGGACGGGGCGCCGGCATGACGGTGCTCGCCATCCTGCTGCCGCCGGTCTGGGCGACCGTCCTCGCCTGGGGCCCCGCCCCCTATCCCGAGGGCGACCGTCTCGCGGCGCTCCAGCCCGGGCCGCGCCGCAGCGCTCCGCCGGCGACGGCTCCTGCGCGTGATGCCTCGGGGTACACGATCCCCTCCCTCGCCCCGGCCGGGACCGGATCTCCGGAGACGCCGTCCCTGATCTTCCCCGACTACGCCGCGCCGCCCGCCGTGGTTCCCGCCCCCAGCGCGCCGCCCGCCGGCTCGGCGGGC
>NZ_QCXO01000089.1:0-240 GCF_023383675.1 Microbacterium sp. ER1 | reverse complement strand
AGCTACGGCCGCGAGGCTCACGAGGAGTGCAGCATGACCGACACGACCCCCAACGAGGGACACAAGAACGACTACCCGGATGCTCACACCGAGTACTTCGACCCCGCCAACGACGCCAGCCCGGAGCCGACCACGGTCGCCGACCCGAGCAAGCCGGTCGAGGAGCCCGTGAGCGAACCGGTCGTTCTGACGTCGGCACCCGACGCGCAGCCCGAGCCTGCCTACGTTCCCGGCGAGCCG
>NZ_QCXO01000088.1:0-240 GCF_023383675.1 Microbacterium sp. ER1 | reverse complement strand
GCTCCGCACCGCGGTGCTCGCCCGGCTGGCCGAGCGTGGCCCCGACTGGCTGGCCGGTCAGCAGTCCGCCCGGGTGGCGACAGTGGTCACGAGTGGGCTGGACGCGCTCGACAACTACTTCGCGAGGTACCTGCCGCAGCTGCTGCTGACGGCGATCGCCACCCCGATCCTGGTGCTCGTGATGCTCTGGCAGGACCCCGCCAGCGGCATCACGGTCATCATCGTGCTGCCGCTGATCCC
>NZ_QCXO01000087.1:0-239 GCF_023383675.1 Microbacterium sp. ER1 | reverse complement strand
ATTTTCGTTTGTACACGATTGCTCCATTGATGCTGGGATGCCCATTGCTGCAATAGATGTTGCTGCCTTTTGGCAAGCGGGCTTTTTTCCATTAATAACTCAAAAGGAACACGCCCATTCGTTATTTCTTTTCCGTAACGTTCATATTGCTTTCTTCTTGCTTCTTCTACTCTTTTCCTTATGGTTTCCGAAGATTCCGAAACCCTCGTTTCTTTGGTGAAATCAATGACTTCCAATGA
>NZ_QCXO01000086.1:0-240 GCF_023383675.1 Microbacterium sp. ER1 | reverse complement strand
CCATCAGCTTGCCAACGTCGAAAATCAAACTCCGCGTTCACAGAAACCGGATGTTAACGCTAAAGAGGGCGGCAACGTCTCTGCAGGCGCTATTGGTTTGCTCGGCGGTGTGGTTGGGTTGGTTGCCGGTGTCAGCGTGATGGCGGTGCGTGAACTGGGTCGTCAGCAAAAGAAAGATAACGCTGACTCACGGGGAGAATAACCGTGAACAGACGTAATTTTATTAAAGCAGCCTCCTGC
>NZ_QCXO01000085.1:0-244 GCF_023383675.1 Microbacterium sp. ER1 | reverse complement strand
CCGCCGCGGTCGAGGTGATGCAGCGCACGATCACCGCCACCGCCACCGCTTTCGCAGGCCGGGTCGGGTCGACCATGCGTCTCGCTGAACCGTTCGTGTCACGAGACGGCCAAGAAGCCTGATCGCGCCGGCGCGGACGCCTGCACACACCGAAGGGCGGTGCGCATCTGCGCGACTGCGCTGACCTAGCGTGTGGTTTTCGTACCCAGGCCATCTGCGGCGATTTTGGGCCGTGGAATGAAGG
>NZ_QCXO01000084.1:0-244 GCF_023383675.1 Microbacterium sp. ER1 | reverse complement strand
ACTCAGCGCCGGCTTCGGCCCTTTCTCGCGCCTGAAGGTCGCCGAGATGCGGGCGATCACGCTCGAACAACTGGGCCGGATGGGCATCGACCTCCGTGACGTGGACCAGCCCATCGGCACCCTGTCCGGTGGGGAACGGCAGTCTGTCGCCATCGCCAGGGCCATCCACTTCGGCGCCAGGGTCGTGATCCTCGACGAACCCACCTCGGCGCTCGGCGTCAAACAGGCCGGCGTGGTGCTGCGC
>NZ_QCXO01000083.1:0-240 GCF_023383675.1 Microbacterium sp. ER1 | reverse complement strand
AGAAACATTCATCTCGAAGCTCACCTCCAGTGAAATCGAAAGAGATGAGCCAGCGTAGGCGGGCCGCGATTATCCCGAGGAAATCAGCCCTCAGGCCGCCACCGCACAGGCATCGCGGCCGATACTCGGGATAACAGAATCCTCGGGATAGTCTTTGTTATCCCGAATTCGGGATAAGCGCGATAAGGCGGCGGCCGAGAACGCGGTGAACGTCGTGAACAAACGCGTCATCGGTTACCT
>NZ_QCXO01000082.1:0-246 GCF_023383675.1 Microbacterium sp. ER1 | reverse complement strand
CGTCATGAATCGCTCTCAGATTCGCGTTCGTGTCGTCAAGAGTCGCGTCGACCAGAATATCCACTGGAATCCCCCCGCCTGAATCAAAATGCAGCGTCTTGTCGTTATGGATGCGTGGTCAGCACGCGGGCATCCACTCTGCGCAATAATGCTGGTCGGAACGCTAACACACGTTCATCCGATAGTCCCCTTAACGGGGGTGTCGCGATAGCGGCGGTCCCTACACTGAGGACATGATTCAGCCCC
>NZ_QCXO01000081.1:0-245 GCF_023383675.1 Microbacterium sp. ER1 | reverse complement strand
GAGGGCGGCCCGGCCTGGCGGGTGTGGGCCGGTTCCCCTCCCCGCCGGGCGGTGGCAGGATGCTTCTGTCCGAGCCCGGCGCGCGGATCACGGATCTTGTGTCAGGCCTCCCCCGGACAGCGGGATGGTGCAGTGAGATGGCGAGCATGACGACGTTTGGCATCGAGGAGGAGTTCTTCCTCGTCGATCCCCGGAGCCTGCGGCCGGCGGGCCTCGCCGACACCGTCGTGCACGACCTGTCCACC
>NZ_QCXO01000080.1:0-247 GCF_023383675.1 Microbacterium sp. ER1 | reverse complement strand
ATTTTATAGCGGTCATTTAATCGCTTTCCAATGAGCACGCCGATCACCCACCTTCACGTTCCGCTGAAACATCGATGACCGCCAGCGAAATGTTGTCTTCTCCGCCACGCCCGTTGGCGAGCTGGATAAGCGCCTCCACCTTCTCTTCCAGCGTGCCGGCACCCGTCAACATATGCATCATGTCCGCTTCCGGCACTTTATTGGACAACCCGTCCGAACATAACAACAACATGTCGCCCTCGTCGAG
>NZ_QCXO01000008.1:0-31337 GCF_023383675.1 Microbacterium sp. ER1 | reverse complement strand
GGGAGGGACGGGTGTGACCCCGCACCGGAGGGAGGGACGGGCGGAGGGGTGTGTGACGCGGGATGACGCGGGGTGAAGGCGTGTGACGGACGGGGGTCACGGGCGACGGGGGCAGCCCTAGATTCGGGGCACATCCGCACGAACGAGGGGAGGGCCCGCGGCGATGAGCTTCCTGACGGACTGGCACGAGTGGCATGCGGCGCGCGAGCGCTATGCGGGGTCGGAGTACGGGCCGTCCGCGCTGGAGTCGACGAACTGGCTGATCACCGAACCCGCCGCGGTCGACGGCGTGCCCGGACTCTGGGCCCTCACCGGGGACGGCGGCATCCGCGGCAGTGAGCTGGGACCGTCGGGGTCGGTCGTCACCCTCCGCGGCACCCAGACCCTGCGCCTCGGGCGGCGCGAGCTGCGTGTGTTCGACCGCAACGGACTGCTGGCGCTCCGCGTCTGGAACCCCGCCCGTCCGCAGCGGGAGTGGTTCACCGCGATCGACGCCTACGCCCCCGACGAGCGATGGCGGATCCCGGCCACGTTCGAGCCCGCGCCGGACGAGCGGATCGTCGTCACGGCGGTCGACGGCGAGGAGCGCGAGACCCCGATCGCCGGACGCCTGCGGTTCGAGCTCGCCGGGGCCCCGCACGAGCTCACGGTCACCCGCAGCGGGAGCGGAGCGCTGAGTGCGGTCTTCGCCGACGGGACGAACGGGCTGGAGACGTACCGGTTCCGGTTCCTCCCCGTCGACGAGCCCGCCGCCGACGGGTCCGCCGTGATCGACTTCAACCGGGCGTACCTGCCGCCGTGCGCCTTCTCCGACCAGTTCATCTGCCCCCTGCCCACACCAGGCAACCGCTACTCCACGCCGATTAGGGCCGGGGAACGCGTCGTCGTGCTCGGCGGCTGACCACGGCGGCAGCGTGCGCCTTAAGCTGGATCCGTGCACGGTGAATACAAGGTTCCTGGGGGCAAGCTCGTCGTCGTCGACCTCGAGGTCGAGAACGACCGGATCGCGCGGTTCCGGCTCGCCGGGGACTTCTTCCTCGAACCGGACTCCGCGCTCGACGACATCAACGCCGCCGTCGAGGGCCTCCCCGCCGAGTCCGACGCCACGGCCATCGCCGCGGCCGTCCGCGGTGCCCTCCCCGAGGGGGCGCAGCTGCTCGGCTTCAGCCCCGAGGCCGTGGGCACCGCCGTGCGTCGCGCTCTGGTCACCGCGCCCGGGTGGCGCGACTTCGACTGGGAGATCGTCCACGAGAAGGCGGTCTCGCCGCGCATGAACCTCGCCCTCGACGAGGTGCTCACCTCCCGCGTCGGCGAGGGGCGTCGGCGTCCGACCCTGCGCATCTGGGAGTGGGACGAGTCGGCCGTCGTCATCGGGTCGTTCCAGTCGTACCGCAATGAGGTCGATCCCGAGGGCGCCGCGAAGCACGGCTTCGACGTCGTCCGCCGCATCTCCGGCGGCGGGGCGATGCTCATGGCGGCGGGACAGATCATCACCTACTCGCTGTACGTGCCGGCCTCGCTCGTGGCGGGCATGACCTTCGCCGACTCCTACGCGTTCCTCGACGACTGGGTGCTGCAGGCGCTCCGGTCGCTCGGCATCGACGCCGTCTACCAGCCGCTCAACGACATCGCGAGCCCGACCGGCAAGATCGGCGGCGCCGCGCAGAAGCGCCTCGCGAACGGAGGTGTGCTGCACCACGCCACCCTCTCCTACGACATCGACGGCCAGATGATGACCGAGGTGCTGCGGATCGGCCGCGAGAAGCTCAGCGACAAGGGGACGACCTCGGCAGCCAAGCGCGTCGACCCGCTGCGGAGCCAGACCGGACTGGAGCGTGCCGAGATCATCGAGCGCTTCAAGGACACGTTCCGCTCGCTCACCTCCGCCGAGGACGGCGGCATCACGCCGGACGAGTACGCCGATGCCCAGGCGCTGGTGGAGTCGAAGTTCTCGACCGACGCGTGGCTGCACCGGGTTCCGTGAGCCCTGCGACAGGCTCAGGCCCTTCGACAGGCTCAGGGACCCAGGGCCCTTCGACAGGCTCAGGGACCCAAGGGGGCGGCCCAGAGGCCCAGGTCCCGGGGCGGGTGTCGGTGATCGAGGGGGACAACCTCGCGGTTGCGGCGACCCTGCCGTCCGGATCCTTCACGCTCGTCTACCTCGACCCGCCGTTCAACACCGGGCGGGTGCGGGAGCGGCAGGTGGTCATCGCCCGCCGCACGTTCCCACCGCAGGAAGAGCCGGCGGATCCGGACGGGGGCAGCCCCGCATCGGCGGAGCCCGCGGCGGAGGGCCGGAGTCCTGAACGGGCGCCCGGCGAGCCCGAGGTGCGGCACGGCTTCCACGGGCACCGGTATGAGCGGGTGCGCGGCATGCTGCGCGCGTACGACGACAGCTTCGACGACTACGGCGCCTTCCTCATGCCGCGGCTGGAGGAGGCCTGGCGGCTGCTCGCGGACGACGGCACCCTGTATCTGCACCTGGATTACCGCGAGGCGCACTACGCGAAGGTCATGCTCGACGCGGTGTTCGGCCGGGACTGCTTCCTCAACGAGCTCATCTGGGCGTACGACTACGGCGCGAAGTCCCGGCGGCGGTGGCCCACCAAGCACGACACGATCCTGGTGTACGTGAAGAACCCGCGGACGTACGTGTTCAACTCCGACGACGTCGACCGGGAGCCGTACATGGCGCCGGGACTGGTGACCGCGGAGAAGGCCGCGCGCGGCAAGCTCCCGACGGACGTGTGGTGGCACACGATCGTCCCGACCACGGGGCGCGAGAAGACGGGGTATCCGACGCAGAAGCCCGAGGGCGTCCTGCGGCGCATCGTGACCGCGTCGAGCCGGCCCGGCGACCGGGTGCTCGACCTCTTCGCGGGCAGCGGCACGACCGGAGCCGTGGCCTCCGCACTCGGCCGGGACGCGGTGCTCGTCGACGACAACCCGGAGGCGGTGCGGGTCATGGCCGCGCGCATCCCGCACGCGGAGGTCCGCCGGGCCTGAGCGGGCCTGGTCGGCAGCGGCCGTCAGATCCCGATCGAGACCTTCCGCAGGGTCTCACTCACCGTCCAGACCGTCCGCATGCCGGTGGTGAGCCGCATCACGGACCCGGGGCCGAGCTCCACCGGAGGGAGCGCGGGCGCGGTGAACGTCACGGTCGCGCGACCGGAGAGCACGACGAACACCTCGTCCTCCTCGACGTCCACCGCGGTGCCCGGCGCCATCTCCCAGACGCCGATCTCGATCCCGCCTGCGTCGTCGAGCACCGTATATGCCGTGGTCGGCGCGCCGTCGCGGACGTCCTCGTCGGGCAGCGGGGTGTGCGTCAGCGCGAGGCATCCGGCGTCGACGACGGCCCCCGGGGCGAGGCCGGTCACGAGTCGAAGCCCATGCCGAGAGCGTCGAGCGTCTTCAGGAACAGGTTGCGGCGCCCCTCGTTGTGGTCGGCCCTGTCCATCGCGGCGCGGACGAGGTTGATCCCGACGGACGCGGCCGGCTCCGGCGGGAACGGGATCGGCTTCTCGCGCACCATCCGCAGCTGCGTGCGCTCGGTCTCCTCGCCGGCGAGTTTGTCGAGCATGACATCGGCGGCGAACCGGGCGGCGCCGACCCCGAGGCCGGTGAACCCTGTGGCGTAGGCGACCCGGCCGCCGCGGGCGGTGCCGAAGAACGCGCAGAACCGGCTCGACGAGTCGATCGCCCCGGCCCAGCGGTGCGTGAAGCGGAGGCCGGCGAGCTGCGGGAAGGTGGTGAAGAAGTGCGAGGCCAGCCGCCGGTGGCTCTCCATCCGATCCTCGTAGGCGGGGCGCACCTTGCCGCCGAAGTGGTAGACCGCGTCGTAGCCGCCGAACAGGATCCGGTCGTCCGCGGTGAGCCGGTAGTAGTGGAACTGGTTGGCGCTGTCGGCGAGCCCCTGGCGGTTCCGCCAGCCGATGGAGGCGAGCTGCTCGGCCGACAGCGGCTCCGTCATCAGCACGTAGTCGTACACGGGCACCGTCATGAGGCGGTTGCGCTTGAGGAGCGACGGGAACACGTTCGTCGCGAGCGCCACCGCGTCGGCGGTCACCCGGCCGTGCTCCGTGACGAGGGTCACCGGACCCGAGTCCGCGCCCTCGATCCGCCGGACGATGCTGTGCTCGTGGATCTCCACGCCGAGCTCGACGGCCACCCGCGCGAGCTCCAGCCCCAGCTTCGCCGGGTGTACGAGAGCGCAGCCGTCCCGGTCCCACGCGCCGGCGAGGAACGTGGGCGAGTGCACCTCCGCCTGCACCGCCTCCCGGTCGAGGAAGCCCTCCTCCTCGCGCAGCCACTCGACCTGATGCGGCTCGACGGCCACCGCGAGCTGGCCCGTCCGCTCGAACTCGGCATCCATGTCGTACCGCCGCACGGTCTCGGCGATGCCGTCAAGGTTCTCGTGGCCCAGCTCCTCCAGGCGGTCGATCTCCTCAGGCCAGCGGTTCACGCCGTTCTCGTGGCCGTGCGTGAGGCTGGACTCGCAGAAGCCGCCGTTGCGCCCGGACGCCGCCCAGGCCACGCGGGACGCCTCGAGGAGCACCACCCTCCGTTCCGGATCCCGCTCCTTCGCGCGCACGGCTGTCCAGAGTCCGGTGTAGCCGCCGCCGACGACCACGAGGTCCGTATGCACGGTGCCGCGGAGCGGCGGGTGCGCGGGACGCTCGACGTCGTCGAGCCAGAAGACCGACAGGGCCGTGTCGCGCAGGGCGTCGTCGATGACGGACTGCGGAGGACGCCGGCGTTCGAAGACCGTGGTGCCCATGTTCACTCCGATGCGAGGGGAGCGCGTCAGCGCGTTCCCCAGTTGTAGAGGTCTTTGTAGAGGCCGGCGTAGAGCAGGCTCTCCGTCTGGATGATGCCGGGGATGGTGCGGATGCGGGTGGCGATGAGGTCGAGCAAGTGGTCGTCGTCCTCGCACACCGCCTCGACGAGGATGTCGAACGTCCCGAGCGTGACGACGACGTACGCGAGCTCCGGGATCGCCGTGAGTTCCTCCGCGATCGCGCGGGGGTCGCCGGACACCCGGATCCCGATCATCGACATGCGGTGGAAGCCGAGCTGCAGCGGGTCGGTCACGGCGACGATCTGGATCAGGCCCGATTCGGTCAGCCGCTGCACCCGCTGGCGGGCCGCGGCCTCGCTGAGCCCGACCTCCCGCGCGATCTCCGCGTAGGGGCGCCGACCGTCCTCCTGCAGCAGCTCGACGATGCGCTTCGAGATGTCGTCGAGGGCGGGGGGAGGCGTCTTCGGACTCATGTACCGATCGTGACATTCCGATAGGTGCTGCGCAACTGAATCCGTCGATCTGTGGACGAAAAGCTACAGATTCCGCGTTCGGATGGCTACCATGGCGCTATGTCCTCACCGTCGACGATGACCGTGCCCCTGCAGAACTTCATCGGCGGCCGCGCCGTCACCGCAGCGGGGAGCGGGCGCCTGCCGCTCATCGATCCGGTGACGGAGGAAGCCTACGGCGAGATCCCGATCTCCGACCGTGCCGACGTGGATGCCGCGTACGCCGCGGCCGCGGAGGCGTTCCCGATCTGGCGGGACACGCCGCCGTCCGCGCGCCAGCTCGCCCTGTTCCGCATCGCCGAGGAGATGGCCGCGCGGGCCGAGGAGTTCGCCGACCTCGAGTCGAAGGACACCGGCAAGCCGCGGGCGACGCTCGTCGCCGACGAGATCCTGCAGTCGGTGGACCAGCTGCGGTTCTTCGCCGGCGCCGCGCGGAGCCTCGAGGGTCGCGCTGCCGCGGAGTACCTCCCCGGGCACACCTCCTTCGTGCGCCGGGAGCCGATCGGCGTGATCGGGCAGGTGACGCCGTGGAACTACCCGCTGAACATGGCGGTGTGGAAGATCGCTCCAGCGCTCGCCGCCGGGAACACCGTCGTGCTGAAGCCGGCGGAGTCCACGCCGCTCACCACGCTGCTGCTCGCGGAGATCGTCGCGCGACACAGCCCCGCCGGCACCCTCAACATCGTTCTCGGCGACCGCGAGACCGGAGCAGCCCTCGTCGAGCATCCGACGCCGCAGATGGTGGCCATCACCGGCTCGGTGCGCGCGGGCATGGCCGTGGCCCGCTCGGCAGCCGACGACGTCAAGCGCGTGCACCTGGAGCTCGGCGGCAAGGCGCCCGCGATCGTCTTCCCTGACGCGTCGATCGAGAAGGCGGTCGAGGGCATCGTCACCGGGGCCTTCTTCAACGCGGGGCAGGACTGCACCGCGGCGACCCGGGTGCTCGTGCACGCGTCGGTGCACGACGAGTTCGTCGCCGCACTGGTGGAGCGGACCCGCACGCACGCGCGGACCGGGGCCCCGGACGAAGAGGGCGTGCTGTACGGGCCGCTGAGCAGCGCGGCCCAGCTCGCGCAGGTGCAGGGCTTCGTCGACCGGCTTCCCGCGCATGCGACGGTCGCGACCGGCGGGGCGCGGCAGGGCGACCGTGGCTACTTCTGGGAGGCGACCGTCGTGACCGGCGTGCAGCAGGACGACGAGGTCGTGCAGGGGGAGATCTTCGGACCCGTGCTGACCGTGCAGCCCTTCGACACCGAGGAGGAGGCGCTCGCGATGGCGAACGACGTGCCGTACGCGCTCGCCGCATCGGTGTGGACGCGGGATCATGCCCGCGCCATGCGCCTCTCCCGCGACCTCGACTTCGGGTGCGTGTGGATCAACACCCACATCCCGTTCGTGTCGGACATGCCGCACGGCGGGTTCAAGCACTCCGGATACGGGAAGGACCTGTCGCAGTACGGCTTCGACGACTACACCCGGATCAAGCACGTGATGAGCGCGCTGGACTGACGGCGGGACCGCTTCAGCGCGGGGCGAGGTGCTTGACGCGGCGGTGCTCGCGGAGCGTGAACTGCGGGCGCTGATCGATCTTCGTGGCTCCGTCGAGCTCCCACCCGTGCCGGGCGTAGAAGCCGTCGGCCCGGTCGTTGCCGTCGAGCACCCAGAGGTAGGCGCGGGTGTGGCCGGCGTCGATCATACGCTGCTCGGCGGCGTCGAGGAGGGCGTGCCCCGCCCCCGTCGACCACGCGGTCGGGTCGGCGTAGATGCCGTACAGCTCGGCGTCGTCCAGGCCGTCGGGGTCGCGGCCGGAGCCGAACGACGCCCAGCCGACGACGGTGCCGTCGCGCTCGGCCACCAGGGTCCCGAGGCTCGTGGGCAGCGGGTCGGCGAAGATGCGGCGCCACCCGTCGGCCCGCTCCGAGACGGACAACCCGTCCAGCACCTCCTGGTCGATGAGGCCCTCGTAGGCCGCCTGCCACGAGCGCACATGCACTCCGGCCACGGCCTCGGCATCGTCGGCGACGGCGTCTCGGATCACCAGGGGCGTCATCCCTCCACCCTATGCGGACCCCCCGACGTCCTTCCGTCCCCTCCCGTCCCTTCCTCCTCCGACACCCGGGCACACCTGCACGACCCGGGTACGTCTGCGGGACCGAAACCCGTGTTCCGTCGTGTGGCCGTGCCCGGGGCGTGCAGGTGACACAGCCGGAGAGGACGGGTCGACGGGTGCGACGCGATGTGGCAGGCTGGCGGGCACCGACTCCGCACGAGAATCGACCCCCCGAGGTTCCGCCGCATGTCACGACCCCTCGCAGGACCGCAGACCCTGCTCCGTACACTCAACGGCCGCGCGATCCTGGAGCGCCTCGCCCGGAGCGGACCGCAGACTCGGGCCGAGCTCATGGCGGCGACCGGCCTCTCCCGCACGGCCGTGACCCAGGTGCTGCGGATGCTCGACACCGCGGGAGCCGTCACCGCGGCCGGGGTCGACCGCGACACCCGCGGACCGGCGGCCGGCCGCGTCGCGCTGCACCCCGCCCTCGGCTTCGCGGCCGCCGTGCACGTGGACCATCACGCGGCCCACGTCGTCTTCGTCGACGCGACTGGCACCGTCAGAGCCGAGCGGCACGGAGCCTTCCCCGCGGGCGAAGACCGCGTCGCGCACATCGCCGCCCTCGTCGCGGCCTGCCGCCGGTCCGTGAAGGGCGCGCTCCACCTCGCCGTCGTCGGAGTGCCCGGGATCGTGGCCGCCGACGGCGCGATCCGCGACGACCAGGGGCCGGACGGCGGCGCATTCCGCGCGGCTCTCGCGGCCGCCCTCGACTGCCCGGTCCGCGTCGAGAACGACGTCAACCTCGCCGCCCTCGCCGAGTCGACCACCGGCGTCGGCATCGACCTCGCGAGCTTCGCGCTCCTGCTGCTCGACGACGACCTCGGCGCCGGCATCGTGATTGACGGGGCGCTGCACCGCGGGTTCTCCGGCGTGGCGGGCGAGGTCATGTACCTTCCGCAGACGCCGGTGCCCATCGGCGCCCCGGTCGCGGGCGCCACGGTGGTGCGCGACCTCGCCCTCGGCCTCGGACTGGATGTCGACGCGCCGTTCCTCGCCCACCTGGAGGCGGCGCGGCACGGCGACGAGGCGGCGCAGGCCCTCGTCGCAGAGATCGGACGGCGGCTCTTCCTCGCGGCGGGCAGCGTCGCCCTCGTGCTCGATCCCGAGGCCTTCATCCTCGGCGGGGAGGCGGTGCACCCGGCGCTCCTGGACGCGATCGAGCGGGTCGCGGACGAGTTCTCCGCGCAGCTGCCGCTCCGGTTCCTCGCCTCGGCGTTCGGTCCGGAGGCGCCGCTCGTCGGAGCCGTCGGGGAGGCGGCCTCCGCGCTCCGTGCCGACGTCTTCACCCGGATCCTCACCCCCGCCCGCGCAGCCGCCGCCGGCCGCTGACCGCCCGCCCGACAGGACACGCCATGACCGCCTCCTCCGCCCTCGCCGACCGACTCGGACTGCCGTCCGGTGCCAGGGCGGTCATCCTCAACGCCGACGACTTCGGGATGTGCCATGCCGCCAACGCCGCGATCTCCGGTCTCCTCGTGCGCGGCCGGATCGACTCGGCGACGGTGATGGTGCCCTGCGCGTGGTCCCCGGAAGCGCTCGCCTTCGCCGCCGCGCACCCGGACCTCGACGTGGGCGTGCACCTCGTGCTCACGAGCGAGTGGCGCCGGTACCGATGGCGCCCGCTCACCGGCGCCTCGACCCTGGTCGGTGCCGACGGCTTCTTCCCCGCCGACGTCGCGACGGTGGAGCAGCACGCCTCCGAAGAGGACGTCGCGGCCGAGATCGCCGCCCAGCTGCAGACCGCGCTCGATGCCGGCGTCGACGTGACCCACCTCGACAACCACATGGGATCCGTCTACGGGCTGCTGACCGGCCGGGACTTCCTGCGCGCCGTCTTCGAGCTCGCCGCCCGGCACGGCCTCCCCTTCCGCCTGCCCCGCGAGATGGAGGGGGCGGACGCCGATCCGATGCTGCAGGCGAAGCTCACCGAGGCCGCAGCGGTGGCCGATGCGTTCGGCGTGGAGATCGTCGACCGGCTGTGGACGCACCCGTTCGAGCTGCGCGGCGAGGGCACCGCCGACGAGGAGTCGTACGAGCAGGTCCGAGACGGCTTCCTCGCGGTGCTGCGCGCCGTCCCGCCCGGGGTCACCGAGATCTACCTGCATCCGATGGCCGACGGCGAGGAGCTGCGCGCGGCGGTGGACTTCGCGGCGGCCAAGCGCGGCTACGAGCTGCGGCTGCTCGACGACCCTCTCGTGCAGCAGACGATCGCCGAGGAGGGCCTGGTCCGCGTCGGCTGGCGCGCGCTGCGGGACCTGCAGCGCGGAGACGCCCGGTGACGGCGCTCGGCGAACGGCTGCGCGACCGCCGGCTCGACGCCGCTCCTACCCGCGCCCAGACCATCGCCTTCGGGGCCTCAGGGTTCCCGACGCAGCTGATGACGCAGACCTTCTCGGCATTCGTCGTGTACTTCTACGTCTCGCACCTCGCCGTCCCCGCGGGGTGGGTGGCGGCGGCGATGATCGCGCACGGCATCCTCAACGCGGCACTCAACCCGGTCGTCGGGGCGCTCTCCGACCGGATCCGCACGCCGTGGGGCCGCCGCATCCCGTGGATCGGGCTGGGCATCGTGCCGCTCGTCGTGGCCTTCGCCCTCGTCTGGATGCCGCCCGCGCTCCCGGCGGCCGGGCTCATCGTCTGGTTCCTCGTGGTCGTCGCGGTCTACGACATCGCCTTCGTCGTGGTGGTGCTGAACATCTCCGCGCTGTTCCCGGAGATCTTCCGGACCACGGAGGAGCGCGCCCGCGGGAACGTGCCGCGGCAGATCTTCGCGATCCTCGGCATGGTGCTCGGCACGGCCGGCGCCCCCGCGCTCTACGACGCGATCGGCTGGCCGGGGATGGCGCTCGTGCTGTCCGGCGTCTGTCTCGTGCTGCTCGCCTGGTCGTTCCTCGGCGGGATGATCGAGCGCCGGGTGCCGGAGGCCGCCTCCGAGGCGATGCGCTGGCGGGACCAGCTCGTCTACACGTTCCGCAACCGCGCCTTCGTGCCGTACGTGCTGGGCTCGCTCTGCGTGCAGACCTCGATCGCCGTGATCCTCGCCGCCGTCCCGTTCTACGTCCGCTACTCGCTGGGGGCGGCCGAGGGCGAGGGGAGCCTCCTTCTCGGCGCCATCTTCCTCACGGCGATCCCGTCGATCGTGCTGTGGAGCGCGGTGGTCCGGCGCACCTCCCCACGCACGGCGCTGCTGTGGAGCGTCGGGGTGTTCGGGGTCGCGGTGCTCGGCTACCTCATCCCGACGTCCGTGGGGGCGGCGGCTCTCGTCGGCATCGCGGTCGGCGTCGGCGTCGGCGGGCTGCTGCAGCTCCTCGAGGTCGTGCTCGCCCAGATCATCGACGACGATGCGCATCGCACGGGCCACCGCCGCGAGGGCGCCTACTTCGGCGTGAACGGCTTCGTCGTCCGCGGCTCCGTCGTCCTCCAGGCGATCGTCGCCGCGGCCGTGTTGACCGCGACCGGCTTCGACGCCGAGCTCGGCGACGCGCAGCCGGAGGCCGTCGACGGCGGCATCCGGCTCATGCTGGCGGTCATCCCGCTGGCGTTCACCGCCGTTGGGTGGCTGTGCTTCTGGCTCTACCCTCTGCGCACGCGCGACGTCTGAGGTCAGCCGGCGGCGCGGCGGGCCTCCCAGCCCGTGCGCACCATCTCGTCAACCGTGTAGCGCATGGTCCAGTCGAGGTCGCGGGCCGCGAGTTCGCCGGTCGCCACGATCCGATCCGGGTCGCCGGGGCGGCGCGGGCCGATTTCCGGGGTGAAGTCGATGCCGGTGACGCGGGCGACCGCATCCATGATCTGCTTCACGCTGAGGCCGTCGCCGGAGCCGAGGTTGTACGCGGGCTCGATCGGAGCGCCCGAGGCCAGGCGCTGCGCTGCGCTGACGTGGGCGGCGGCGATGTCGCCGACATGCACGTAGTCGCGGACGTTCGTGCCGTCAGGGGTGTCGTAGTCGTCGCCGAAGATCTTGGGGGTGCGGCCCTCGATCAGCGCCTCGAAGACGATGGGGAAGAGGTTGTGCGGGCTGACGTCGTAGACCGTCGGGTCGGCCGAGCCGACCACGTTGAAGTACCGCAGCGAGGTGTGGCGCAGCGGGCGGTCGGAGTCGGCGGTGGCGATCGCCTGGTCACGGAGCAGCCATTCGCCGATGAGCTTGGACTCGCCGTACGGGCTCGCGGGCTTCTTGGCGGTGTCCTCGACGACGAGCGACACGTTCGGGGTGCCGAACACGGCGGCCGACGAGGAGAAGACGATGTTCGCGACGCCCGCCGCCGCCATCGCCTCCAGGATGATCCGCGTGCCCTCGACGTTCTGGGCGTAGGTGTGCAACGGGCGCTGGACCGAGACGCCGGCGTACTTGTAGCCCGCCACGTGGATCACGCCCTCCGCCTCGTGCGTGCGCAGCGTCTCCTCGACCAGGGCGCGGTCGAGGATGCTGCCCTGCACGAACGGCACGCCCTCCGGCACGAAGGAGGCCAGACCGCTGGAGAGGTCGTCCAGCACGACGGGGGAGAGGCCGGCCTCCGCGAGGGCGCGGACGACGTGGGCACCGATGTAGCCGGCGCCGCCGGTGACGATCCAGGACATGCGTTCCTCTCCTGCCGCGGCGGTGGCGGCTCGACCCTTCATTGTGTCAGGCGTCGCGGCGCGGACCTGCGGACGGGCTGACCTCGAACAGGTGCGGGGCGACGAAGCCCTCGGCAGCGAACCGCCCCCGCACCGCGTCGGCGAGGTGGGGCACGGCGTCGCGGTCGACGAGGGCGATCGCTGCGCCCCCGAACCCGCCGCCGGTCATGCGCGCACCCACCGCGCCCGACGTGAGGGCGGTCTCCACGGCGGCGTCGAGCTCGGGCGTCGAGATCTCGAAATCGTCGCGCATGGACGCGTGGGAGGCGACGAGGAGGTCGCCGATGCCGCGCGCGCCCGCGGTGCGCAGGGTCGCGACGGTGTCCTGCACGCGCTGATTCTCCGTGACGATGTGCCGCACGCGGCGGAAGGTCACGTCGTCCATCAGGCTCTCGGCACGGGCGAGGTCGGCCACCGCGACGTCGCGCAGCGCCGGCACGCCGAGGATCGCGGCCCCGCGCTCGCACGCGGCGCGGCGCTCCCGGTAGCCGCCGGTGGAGTGCGCGTGCGTGACACGGGTGTCCATCACGAGCACCGCGAGTCCGGCATCGGCCATGCCCAGCGGCACGACCTCGGCGGCGAGGGAGCGGCAGTCGAGGAAGATCGCGGCGTCGGGCTCGCCGAGCATCGAGGCCATCTGGTCCATGATCCCGGTGGGCGCGCCCACGGCCTCGTTCTCCGCCGTCCGCCCGACGCGGGCGAGGGCCACGGCGTCGAGATCGGTGCCCCAGAGCTCGTTCAGTGCCGCGGCCGTCGCGCCCTCGATCGCGGCGGACGACGAGAGACCGGCACCGACCGGGACGTCGGAGGCGATCGCGATGTCCAGGCCGGAGACCGCGGTCATGCCGGCCGCTGCACGGAGCGCCCAGGCGACGCCCAGCGGGTAGGCGGCCCACTCCGGCACCGCGGGCTCCGTCCCGGGTGGGGTGGGGAAGAGGCGGTCCAGCTCGTCGAGGGCCACTTCCACCGGCTCGTCCGCGAAGGTCGAGGCGACGCGGAGCCGGCCGTCGGCGCGGCGACCGACCGCGGCGACCGTCCGCTGCGGGATGGCGAACGGGAGCACGAAGCCGTCGTTGTAGTCGGTGTGCTCGCCGATGAGGTTCACGCGTCCCGGCGCCGACCAGACGCCGTCCGGGGTGCGCCCGGCGAGGGCGGCGAAGAGCTCGGCGGCGGCGTCGTGTGCGGAGGTCATGCGGAGGCTTCCTGATCGGTGCGGGCGATCGCTTCGCGGAGTCGGGCGGCGCCCTGCTCGGGCGCGACCTCGGCGGCCCACGCCCACATCGCGGCCTCGGAACCTGCGAGGAACTTGAGCTTGTCGGCGGCGCGGCGCGGGCTCGTGAGCTGCAGGTGCAGGCGCACGGTGTCGCGGCCGACGTGGACCGGAGCCTGGTGCCAGGCGGCGATGTACGGCGTCGGGCTGTCATAGAGCGCGTCGACACCGCGGAGGAGGCGGAGGTAGAGCGGGGCGAGCTCGTCGCGCTCCTCCGCCGTGGTCTCGGCGAGGTCCGGCACGTGCCGATGCGGCATGAGGTGCACCTCGAGCGGCCACCGCGCCGCGAAGGGCACGAACGCCGTCCAGTGCTCGCCGCGGAATACCACCCGTTCGGACGCCTGCTCCTCGGCGAGGATGCGGGCGAAGAGGTCGGGCGCGGTGCGGTCGACCGCGTCCAGCACCCGGGCGGTGCGCGGGGTCACGTAGGGGTACGCGTAGATCTGGCCGTGCGGGTGGGGGAGCGTGACGCCGATCGCCTCGCCGCGGTTCTCGAACGGGAAGACCTGCTGGATGCCGGGGAGGGCGGACAGGGCGGCGGTGCGGTCGGCCCAGGCCTCGATCACGGTGCGGGCGCGGGTCACGGTCTGCGTCCCGAAGGAGCCGGAGTGCTCGGGGCTGAAGCACACGACCTCGCAGCGGCCGACCGCGGTACGGGTGCGCCCGAGTCCGAGGGCCGCGAGGTCGTCGAGGCCGCGCGGGGGGTTCGTCGCCCTGGGGGCGGTGCCGACCGGCTCGGCGAGGGCGGGGCCGAACGCGGGGGAGCGGTTCTCGAACACGGCCACGTCGTACCGGGACGGCACCTCGGACGGATTCCCCGGCGTCTGCGGCGCGAGCGGGTCGGCGTCGGCTCCCGGCATCATGACGCGGTTCTGGCGGTTGGCGGCGACGGTGATCCAGTCGCCCGTGAGCACGTCGAGCCGCATGGTCGCGGTGTCCGGCCGCGGGGCCAGGGTGCGGGCGTCGACCGACCGCTCGGCACCGAGAGTGGTGTCCGGGTCGTCGTAGTAGATGAGGTCGCGGCCGTCGGCGAGGGTGGTCGGGCGCTTGACGACACCGGCGCCGAGACGCTCCGTGGGGACCTCCGGGGATGCGGGCGTGTTCACGTCAACATGGTAGGCACGGCCGCGTGCTAACGTCAACACGACGGAGTTGTGAACGGAGGTTCCCGTGGCCGAGAAGCCCACGACGGCCGCGCGCGTGTCCATGGCCACCGTCGCGGCGCGCGCCGGCGTCTCCGGACAGACGGTCTCCCGCGTCGTCAACGGCAGCCCCCGGGTCGACCCGCAGACCCGGGCGCGGGTCGAAGCCGCCATGGCCGAGCTCGGCTACCGACCGCACCGGGCGGCGCGGGCTCTGCGCACCGGGCGCAGCCACACCCTCGGCCTCGTCGTGACCACTCTGGCCACGGTCGGCAACTCCCGGATGCTGCAGGCCACGGCCGAAGCGGCGGCGGATCGTGGATACGCGCTCACCGTCGTCACGGCCGCGGACGGCGTGGAGGCCGCGTTCGCCCGGCTCGCCGATCAGGGCGTGGACGGGGCTCTCGTGCTGAACGAGGCCTCCGCGCTCGTCGCCGCCGCGACCCTGCCGCCGGAGCTGCACCTCGTCGTCGTGGATGCCCCCGCCGGCGCCGGAGCGGCCGTGGTGCACAGCGATCATGCCGCGGGAGCGCAGGCCGCCACCCGCCACCTGCTCGATCTCGGGCACGAGACCGTCCACCACCTCGCGGGACCGGCGGGCTCGTTCGCCGCGGCCGAGCGCGAGCGGGGCTGGCGCGAGGCCCTGGCGGATGCCGGCGCCGTGCCACCGCCGGTCGTGCGCGGCGACTGGAGCGCGGAGTCGGGCTTCGCCGCGGGCGCGGCTCTAGGCGCGACCGCGGTGTTCTGCGCCAACGATCAGATGGCGCTCGGGCTGCTGCGGGCGGTGGCGGAGTCCGGGCGCGCGGTTCCGTCGGACGTCAGCGTGGTCGGCTTCGACGACATCCCCGAGGCGGCGAACTTCCTCCCGCCGCTCACGACCGTCCGGCAGGACTTCCCGGCGCTCGCGCAGCAAGCGGTCACGGCGCTCATCGCGGCCGTGGAGGGCGACGCGACGGCGACAGACCGCGCCGCGCCCGTGGTGGTGCCGACCCGGCTCGTGGAGCGGGCGAGCACGGCACACCGCTGACGCTCATCCGCGGGGCAGCTGCTCGCCCGGGCGAAAGGTCGTCGCGGCGCCGTCCGGCCACGACACCGTCGCCTCCCCTCCCTGCAGATCGAGTTCCGGTGGAACGGGCGAGCCCCCGAGCAGCACGCCGACCGCGATCCAGGTGTCGGGTCGCACCGGCGCGGAGAGCCAGGGGGTGACGGTCTCCGGGCCGAGCGGGGTCACGTCCCGCTCCCGCCGGACCCCCGCGGTCGCGTCGTCGAGGCCGTGGAGGCCCACCACCCGGCTCTGCGTCTCCCCGCCGGGGGTGAGGGCGGCGGTGACGGCCGCGGGGCCGGTCTCGACGACGGTGGCGGCGGACAGGGCCCATCCGCCGATGCGGAGGACGTCGCCGTCGTGGATCGCTCCGTCCGGCCCTGCGCCCGCCCGGACCCGCACGAGCCGCACCTCCCACGGTCCGCGCACCGCCGACACCACATCGACCACCGGGCCGACCGTGGTCTCGACGGCCGTGCCGCCTCCGCCGACGTCGAACCCCATGCGGACGCCGTCGTGCCAGTGCGCGGGGCCGGAGGAACCGCCGAGCGCCGTGCCGTCCGTCTCCCTCAGGCGCCCCGTCAGGAAGCCGGAGCGGTGGCTCGCTCGGCCCCCGCGCACCACGGCGACCGTGCCGTCGAGCGGGTCGCGTGCCCCCGGGCCGGCGAGAACGGGGGCGGTCGCGGTGCTGTACCCGAGCTTCGCGTACAGGGGAGCATCGGGCTGGAACGCACCGGAGGTGCGGTGGTCGGTGCCCTGGTTGACGACGCGCACGATGCCGTCCGGGGTGCCCGTCGCCAGCCACCCCGGGGCGAGGAGGACGCGGGTGAACGGCCCCCGATCGATCGGCAGGGGCTGTTCGACGGCAGTCCAGAACGGATGCGTGGCGGGGAGGGCGAGCGGCAGGAGACCCTTCGCCGCCCAGTACGGGGAGCCGGGGCCGGAGTAGTCCTGGGCGAGCGGGCGCCAGGCGCCGTGCCAGCCGAGGGACAGCACTCCGGTCGCATCCGGCGCACCGCGGGCGGTGAAGTGCCGGACCTGACCGTTCACCGCCCGGCGCAGGAGGCCGGGGTCATGCCGCGAGGTGCCGGAGAACGCCGCGGCCCCGGCCGCAGCGGCCGTCGCGAAGCGGTAGGTGAGGCTGCGCCCCTGGATGAGCGGTCCGCCGTCGGCGCCGACGAGATGCAGGGCGTCGTCGAGGAACGCGTCGAGCCGGCGGCGGTACCGGGCGACCCGATCCGTATGCCGCGGCTCCGCGCCGACCATGTCCGCCCAGAGCAGCGGATAGAAGGACAGCGCCCAGCCGGCGTAGTGGTCGAACGACCGGGCGGCGCCGTCGGCGCTCCAGCCGCCCGCGCGTTCGAAGCCGTCGAGGAGTGCGAGATCGGCGGCGCGGTCCGCGGCGGAGATTGGCCCGCCGACACTCTCCAGGAACTGCTCGACGAGCACCCGGAACCACGCCCAGTTGTTCGGCGGGTAGCTGCCGCCGACGAACGTCGCGAGGTAGTCCACGGTGTGGGTCCGCGCCGTGTCGTCGAGGCGCGCCCACACCGTGTCGCGCGTGAGGTGAAGGCCCAGCGCGAGCGCCGCCGCCTCGACCTTCGCCTGGTCGACCTCATCGGGGCGCGGCCACCGCTCGGCACCGTCGGGGTCGACCCCCGCAGCGAGGCCTCGGGCGTACCGGTCGGCCAGCGACTCCGTGCCGAGCGGGTCGCCGGCGATGCGGAACGCGGCCAACAGGAACGTGCGGCTGAATCCCTCGAGCGCATCGACCGCGGAGCCGAAGCCACCGGAGGAGCCGGGGTAGCGGATGCCCGCGCCCGCCGGGCTCGCGTGACGGGCGGCCCCGTCGAGGATCGCGTCGGCAACCGCCACCAGGTGCGCACGCGTCCATCCCGTGTGCGGGGAGAGCGCGCGGTCCTCGGGAGGCAGCGCGAGGAGTGTCATGCGCTGTGCGCGAGGTCGGCGCGGTGCACGGGGTGTCGAGGCGGACGACCGGCCACCCACGCTTCCAGCTCGTCGAGGGCGGCGTCGGCCAGCCGGTGTGCCTCGGTGCCGAGGGAGCCGGCGAGGTGCGGGGTCACCGCGACGTTCGGCAGGCGCAGCAGCGGGTGGTCGGGCGGAAGCGGCTCCGGGTCGGTGACGTCGAGGATCGCATCGAGGCGACCGGAGGCGCACTCCACGCGCAGGGCGTCGTGGTCGAGGAGGGCTCCGCGGGCGGTGTTGAGCACGGTGGCGCCGTCACGCAGGGCGGCGAGCTGCGCGCTGCCGATCATCCCCCGCGTCGCGGGCAGGGCCGGTGCGTGCAGGGAGAGCAGATCGACGGCGGGGAGCAGGGCGTCGAGCGGGACGAGCCGGGCGCCGGCCGCGGCCACCTCCTCGGGGTCCGCGTACGGGTCGGCGACGAGCACCTCGAGGCCGGGGAAGGGGCGCAGCAGGTCGACGACGCGGCGCCCGATGCGGGAGAACCCGACGATGCCCACCGTGCGGTCGAGGTTGCCGATGCGGCCCCCGGCGCGGGGGCCGACGCGCAGGTCGTGCTGTGCGTCGGCGGTACGGAGCGGGAGGAGGGCGCGCTTGCCGGAGAGCAGGATCATCGCGAGCGTGTACTCCGCGACGGGGGCCGCGTTGGCCTCGGCGGCCGAGGTGAGCAGGATGTCGCGCTCCCAGAACGCGTCGGACACGAGGCCGCGCACGCTCCCTGCCGCATGGAACACCGCGCGCAGCCGGGGGAGCCGATCGAGCAGGGGCGCGTCCAGGACCGGAGCGCCCCAGCCCGTCACCAGCACCTCCACGGCGGCGAGGCGGTCGTCCAGCGCCGGGGCGTCGAGAGCGGGGGCGTGCAGCGGACCGCCGGGCGCGGCGAGGGTCTGCAGGCGGGCGCGCCGCGCGTCGTCGAACACGAGGTCCCACGCCTCCGTCGAGAGGGCGGCGAGGACGACTGGTCGAGGGGTCATGGGTCTCCGGGTATCTCGGGTATGCGCTTGCCGAAGCGCGCGGTTCCAGTGAAGACTGTGCGTTCGAGTGCAGGCAACGTGATCGAACTGAAACCCTGCTGATCGAACACACTCGAACAACGAAGGCGAGAACCGGATGCTGATCCCCCGCGGCACCCTGAGCGATCTGTGGCGCGAGCACGGCGCCGTCGATCGGCCCGTCGTGCCGCCGAGCACCGACCGGGAGGCATGGACGTCCGTGGCGCCCGAACTCCGCGCGACGATCCTGGCGGCGGCGGACGGCGAGCGTCGCACCGCCTGGGCACAGCCGCTCCTCTCGCAGTGGGCCGCCTACGCCCGCACCGGTGACCGCGCCGGCTGGGAGGGGGCGGTCTTCCGCCGCGACCTCAGGCTCCGCCGCGCCGTCCTGGCCGCTGCCGTCGACCCGGTGGCCGAGCGGCTGGACGAGGTCGCGGACGGCCTGTGGCTCCTGGCCGAGCAGTCGACCTGGTGCTGGCCTGCTCACGACGACGCCTTCGCCCGCGGGCGCCGTGTGCCCGACATCGAGCGCCCCGTCCTCGACCTCGGTGCGGGGGAGGCGGCGGCGCTGGCGGGGTGGGCGGTGCTGGTGCTCGGCGAGGATCTCGACGCGCACGCCCCCGGTCTGGTCGCACGGGTACGGGACGAGACGGTCCGCCGGGTGCTGCGCCCGTTCGTCGACCGCCGCGAGTGGGCATGGGAGGGGTCGGAGGAACGCGTGCACAACTGGGCGCCGTGGATCCACGGCAATCTGCTGCCGGCAGCGCTCGCCTTCGCGGACGAGCCGCTGCGTGCGCGGGTGCTCGCCCTCAGCATCGACGGCCTCGATCGCTATCTCGCCCAGCTTCCCGCCGACGGCGGCATCGACGAGGGCTTCGCCTACTGGTGGCAGGGAGCGGGGCGGGCGTTCGATGCGCTCGGCCTCCTCGACGCGCTCACCGCCGGTGCGGTGGCCGCCGCGATCCAGGACGGACGCCTCGCCGGGCTGCGCGAGCTCGCCCTCTTCCCGGAGCGCGTGCAGCTCGGGGAGGGGTGGGTGGCGAGCTTCTCGGATGCGGAGGCGCGCACGGGGGAGGCCCTTCCGTGGTCCGTGCTCCACCGGGCCGCCGTCCTGTGCGGTCTGGAGGTGACTGCCGCGTTCGCCGCGCGGCACCGCCGTCCGGGGCGCGTCATCGGAGACGAGGCGGATGTCGTCGCCGGTCTCGGCCGGACGCTGGCCGAGCTGTTCGACACCGACTGGCATGCGGCGCGTCCGGGGCCTGCGCCCCTGCCCGGACGCGTCGAGTTCACCTCCCTCGGCGTGGGACTGCGCCGCGAGCGGAGCGGCGATCCGCGGGGGCTCGCGGTCGTCGTCAAGGGCGGTCGCAACGACGAGAACCACAACCACAACGACCTCGGCGCGGTCGCGATCGCGGTCGACGGCGTTCCGGTCGTGATCGACGTCGGTCGAGCGACGTACACCGCGGCGACCTTCTCGGATGCCCGTTACCGCCTGTGGCACGTCACCAGCGGCTGGCACTCCACGCCGCTGGTCCGCGGGCGCGAGCAACAGCCCGGCGGCGCCTGGCGGGCCGCGGTGCAGGCGCGGAGCGACGGCTGGACCCTCGACCTCGGTGCGGCGTTCCCCGGCGGCGACCCGTGGCTGCGGACGGTGCTGCTGCGCGGCGGCGCGGTGACCGTGCGCGACGAGAGTCCGGCCCTCGCCGACCCGGCGACCCGCCTCGTGCTCGTGTGCGCGGGGACGCCCGAGGTGCACGGTGCCGGCGTCCTCCTCCCGGGTCCGGATGGGAAGCGGGGTCTGCGTATCGCCCACGATCCGGCGGACGTCGTCGTCGAGAGCAGGGCCGTGGACGATGCGCTCCTCGAGCGTTCGTGGGGGCCGGTGGTCTCGCGCGTGCTCTTCGCACCGCTCGACCGTCCGGAGCGCTGGGAGCTGCAGGGGAGGGCGGCATGAGCGAGGAGCGCCCGACCCCGCGTTTCGGCCTCTCCCGCCGGGAACGGATCCTGGACGAACTGCGCCGCACGGGGGCGGTGCGCGTGGCCGATCTCGCCCGCGACTTCGGGGTGGCGGAGCTCACCATCCGCCGCGACATCACGATGCTGGCGGACCGCGGGCTGCTGACCAGGGTGCACGGCGGAGCGGTGCTGCGGAGCACGCTGGACACGACCGTCGCGCGGGCCGCCCTCCCCGGGCCGCAGTTCCGCATCGGGATGGTGGTGCCGTCGCTGAGCTACTACTGGCCGCAGGTCGTCGTCGGCGCCCGGAGTGCCGGGGCGGAGGCGGGGGTGCAGCTCGTGCTCCGCGGGGCCAGCTACGCCGCGCAGGACCAACGCCGCCAGATCGCGGCGCTCCTGGACTCCGGGACGGTGCACGGGCTGATCGTGGCCCCCGAGACGCAGGGTGCCGACGGGCACGCGCTGCTCTCCTGGCTGGACACGCTCCCGGTGCCGGTCGTGCTCGTGGAGCGCCGGACCCCGCCCGCTCTCGCCCTCACCCGGATGCAGACCGTGGCGACCGACCACGCGTTCGGGGGCGCGCTCGCCGCCGGGCACCTCGCCGCACTCGGACACCGGCGGGTCGGGATCCTCACCTCTCCGCAGTCACCGACCTCCGCCGGGCTGCGGCAGGGCTGGTCGCGGGCCGTCGCCGAGCTCGGGCTCACGGTGTCGGTGGACCGCGACACGGCCCTGGACCGGATGGAGGGATCGGCGCAGGCGGAGGTGGTCTCGGCGCTGCTCGCCGAGATCCGTGAGACGGGGGCGACGGCGCTGCTCGTGCACTCCGACCCGCAGGCGCTCCTGCTCCAGCAGCATCTGCAGGACGCGGGCTGGCGGCTGCCCGACGACCTCTCGCTCATCGCCTACGACGATGAGGTCGCCGAGCACGGGTCTCCGCCGCTCACCGCGCTGCGGCCGCCCAAGCAGCATGTCGGGCGCCGTGCGGTCGAGCTCATCCGCGACCGCCTGCGCGAGGGCCCGAACCGGCCCGCGGAGCGCGTGGAGGTGGCTCCGGCGCTGCACGTGCGCGCCAGCACGGCCCCTCCGCACTAGGGGCGGTTGCGAGGTCGTGCGTCTCATGCCATGATCTCGGAAAGCGCTTACCAAGATTCTCCTGTCAGCGCCGACAGCTTCCACCGAGAGGAACGGACCGAGATGGCACAGGCCCCCACCCGCGAGATCGGGATCATCATGAACGGCGTCTCCGGGCGCATGGGATACCGGCAGCACCTGGTGCGGTCGATCCTCGCGATCCGCGACGAGGGCGGGATCGAGCTCCCGGACGGCACGCGCGTGACCGTGCGGCCGATCCTCGTCGGACGCAGCGAGGCCAAACTCGCCGAACTGGCCGCGAAGCACGGCATCGAGGACTGGACGACCGACCTCGACGCCGCCCTCGCCGACCCGCGATGGGAGATCTACGCCGACTTCCTCGTCACGAAGGCCCGGGCGTCCGCGATCCGCAAGGCCATCGCCGCCGGCAAGGCGATCTACACCGAGAAGCCCACCGCCGAGTCGCTGGACGAGGCCCTGGAGCTCGCGCGGCTGGCGCGCGACGCCGGTGTGAAGACCGGCGTCGTCCACGACAAGCTCTACCTCCCGGGGCTGCAGAAGCTCAAGCGCCTCATCGACTCCGGCTTCTTCGGCCGCATCCTCTCCGTCCGCGGCGAGTTCGGCTACTGGGTGTTCGAGGGTGACTGGCAGCCCGCGCAGCGTCCGAGCTGGAACTACCGCACGGAGGACGGCGGTGGCATCATCACCGACATGTTCCCGCACTGGAACTACGTGCTGGAGAACCTCTTCGGCGAGGTCAAGAGCGTCTACGCCCAGGCCGCCGTGCACATCGCCGACCGCTGGGACGAGAAGGGCGAGCACTACACGGCCACGGCCGAGGATGCCGCCTACGGCATCTTCGAGCTCGACGGCGGGGCGATCGCCGAGATCAACTCCTCGTGGACCGTGCGGGTGAACCGTGACGAGCTCGTGGAGTTCCAGGTCGACGGCACGCACGGCTCCGCCGTCGTGGGGCTGTTCGGCGCCAAGATCCAGCCGCGCAACGCCACGCCCAAGCCCGTGTGGAACCCCGACCTGGAGGACAGCCACGACTACGACGCCGACTGGCAGCAGGTGCCGACGAACGACGTGTTCCAGAACGGCTTCCGGCAGCAGTGGGAGGAGTACCTCACCTCTTTCGTCCTCGGCACGGACTATCCGTTCGACCTGCTCGCCGGCGCGCGCGGGGTCCAGTTCGCCGAGGCCGGACTCGCGTCCAGTGCCGAGGGGCGCAAGATCGTGCTCGAGCCGCTGACCCTGGACCGGGCATGACCACGCTCCGCCTGCTCGCCGCCGACGGCCGCACCGCCGACACGGAGCTCCGGGAGGCCGACGCCGTCACGCGGCCGCAGGGCCCGCTCCGCAGCCGGGTGGCCTACGCCGCCGCGCACGTCGTTCCGAAGGCGTACGCGGACAACACCCCGGGGCAGCCGGCCGACATCGACTGGGACGCGACGCTCGCGTTCCGCCGCAACGTGTACTCGTGGGGACTCGGCGTGGCCGACGCGATGGACACCGCGCAGCGCAACATGGGTCTGGATGCGACGGCGGTGCGCGAGCTCATCACCCGCAGTGCGGAGGTCGCCCGCGAGGAGGGCGGCGCGGTCGTGGTCGGGGTCAACACCGACCACATCGAGGAGGCGCGCATCCCGCTCGATCAGGTGATCGCCGCCTATCTCGAGCAGCTGCACTTCGCCGAGGAGCAGGGGGCGGGGCCGGTGCTCATGGCCTCGCGGCACCTGGCCAGGGTCGCGGAGAGCGCGGACGACTACCGCCGCGTGTACCGGGAGGTGCTCTCCCGCGCATCGGTCCCCGTCGTGCTCCACTGGCTCGGCACCGCGTTCGATCCGGAGCTGGCGGGGTACTTCGCGCCCTCGTCCTCCGGGGGGAGCGGCGGTCCCGCGTGGCAGGAGGCCGCCGAGGTGCTGCTCGACATCATCGGCGAGAACCGCGCCGCGGTCGCCGGCGTGAAGATGAGTCTGCTCGACGCGGAGTCCGAGGTCTGGGTCCGCGAGCGGCTGCCGGAGGGCGTGCGCATGTTCACCGGCGACGACTTCCACTACGTCGGCCTCATCGGCGGGGACAGTCTGACCGATGCGGCCGCGCCCGAGGGGTCCGCGTCACGCGGCCACTCGGATGCGCTGCTCGGCGCGTTCGCCGCTCTCGCCCCGGTGGCCTCCGCCGCGATCCAGGCGCTCGACGCGGAAGACCCCGAGCGGTACCTCGCCCTCCTCGGACCGACGGAGGAGCTGAGCCGACAGGTGTTCGCGGCACCGACCTTCTATTACAAGACCGGGGTCGCCTTCCTGTCCTGGCTCAACGGTCATCAGCCGGCGTTCCAGATGGTCGGGGGGCTCCACTCCGCGCGGAGCCTGCCGCACCTCAGCCGCATCGTCGAGCTGGCCAACGGGGCGCTCGCCCTGGAGCGGCCGGAGCTCGCGCGGGAGCGCTGGCACGGCCTGCTCCGGCTGAACGGGGTGGACGCATGACCGCCTCGCGGAGCCTGGCGGCGGAGCGCGAATCCCGGGCGGCTGGCGTCGGGACCGTGCCGCACCCGCGGCTCTCGATCAACCAGGCCACCGTGAAGCACGCGGATCTCGCGACGGCCCTGCGTGTCACGGCGGCGGCGGGGGTCGAGGCCATCGGCCTGTGGCGGGAACCCGTGCAGGAGGTGGGCCTCGATGTCGCCGCCCGCATGCTGACCGATTCCGGCCTGCGCTTCACGACGCACTGCCGCGGGGGCTTCTTCACGCTGCCCGTCGGTCCGGAGCGCGAAGCCGCGCTCGACGACAACCGCCGGGCGATCGAGGAGGCTGCCACCCTCGCGGCGGCCGGTGCGGAGGGCTCGACCGCAGTGCTGGTCCTCGTGGCCGGGGGTCTGCCCGAGGGGTCGCGCGACCTCCGCGGGGCGCGCGAGCGTGTCCGCGACGCCATCGGCGCCCTCGCGGACGACGCTCGAGCCGCCGGGGTCACCCTCGCGATCGAGCCGCTGCATCCGATGTACGCCTCCGACCGCGCGGTGGTCTCCACCCTCGGTCAGGCGCTCGACATCGCCGCGGACTTCGACCCTGCCGTGGTCGGAGCCGCCGTCGACACGTTTCACATCTGGTGGGATCCGCAGGTGCTCGACCAGATCGCCAGGGCCGGACGCGAGGGCCGCATCGCCACGTACCAGGTGTGCGACTGGAAGACCCCCCTCGCCGCTGACCCCCTCCTCTCCCGGCACTATCCGGGGGACGGGGTGATCGATTTCGCACCCCTCACCCGGGCCGTGCAGGACACCGGCTACGACCGTGACATCGAGGTGGAGATCTTCCACGCCGACGTCTGGGCCGACGACCCGGTTCGTGTGGTCCGCCGCACGGCCGAGGCCTTCGCGACGGCGGTCGCGCCCCACCTGTGAGTCCCGGCCCCGTCCCGTCCTCACCGAGGTTCCGGATCGGTTCCGGACATGGTCCGGGTCCGGTCCGGTCATGGTTCCGGATGCACGACCCCGTCCCGGATGCACGACCCGTTCCCGGGTGTCGGTCGTCCCGTCGTGCTCAGGTCGTGCATCCGTCCCGGTCTCGGTCGTCGCGTGCCGGTCGTCGTGTGTCGGATCGACCGGGGGCACTTGCACGACTCGGGTCCGTCTGCAGGGTCAGACCTGGGTTCCGGTCGTGCAGGCGGGACGAGGTCGTGCAGGTGGGACTCGACGAGGGAGTTCGTCCCCGTCCCCGACCGTGTCCCGGTCCCGGTCTCGATCCCGGTCTCGGTCGTCGTGTGTCGGATCGACCGGGGACATCTGCACGACTCGGGTCCGTCTGCAGGGTCAGACACGGGTTCCGGTCGTGCGGGCGGGACGAGGTCGTGCAGGTGGGACTCGACACGGGGATGGAAGGGGCCGGGACGTCCGACCCAGAAGAACGGCAGGACTGAGAGGATGACGGGATGACGGGGATCCGTGCGGGGCTGTGCTCGGTGACGTTCCGTGCCCTGCCGCCGGAGAGGATCGTCGCGCTCGCGGCCGCCGCGGGTCTCGACGTGATCGAGTGGGGCGGAGACGTGCATGTGCCGCCGGGCGATGTCGACCGCGGGGCGGAGGTCGCGCGGATGACCACGGATGCCGGGCTCGCCGTCGCGTCCTACGGGTCGTACTTCCGCGCCGGTCCGGAGGAGTCGCTCACCGCGATCCTCGACAGTGCTGCGGCCCTGGGGGCTGACCGGGTACGGGTGTGGGCCGGTGAACACGGCTCGGCGGAGGTGTCCGCGGACGAGCGTGCCCGCGTCGTGACGCGGCTCCGCGCGGCGGCGGTCGAAGCGGGCGCCCGGGGCATCGGACTCGCCCTGGAGTTCCACGGCGGCACGCTCGCCGACACCGCCCCGGCCACCCTCGAGCTGCTGCACGAGGTCGACCACCCGATGCTGTCGACGTACTGGCAGCCCACGGTCGGCGCCCCCGTCCCCGTGGCGCTCGAGGAGTTCCGCCGGCTCGGCCCGCATGTCTCCGCCGCTCATGTCTTCTCCTGGTGGCCGCGCACCGAGCGCCACCCGCTCCGCTCGCGGTCCGCACTGTGGACCCGGTTCTTCGCGGACGCCGCCGCCTCCGCGCACCCGCCGCGCGACGCGCTGCTGGAGTTCGTGCCCGACGACGCCCCGGAGCTCCTCGCCGGGGAAGCCGCCGTCCTCCTCGGGTTTCTCGGGCGGCAGCCGTGAGCGCCCCTCGAAGCGGTTCCGTTCCCGTCGGTAGGCTCGGAGCATGACCCCGTCCGCCACTCCGGCAGAGCCGCCGGCCGCGCGTCGCCCCCGTCACGCCCGGGGACCGGCACCCACGCTGCACGACGTCGCACTTGAGGCCGGAGTGTCCCTGGCGACCGCCTCCCGCGTGCTCAACGGTTCCGAACGCAAGGTCGCGGCGCCCTTCCGGGAGCGGGTGGAGGCCGCCGCCGAAGCCCTCGGCTACACGGCCAACGTCTCCGCGCAGGCGACCGCCCGCGGACGCTCACCGGTGATCGCGCTCCTCGTCGCGGACATCGCCGACCCCTACTTCGGCCTCATCGCCTCGGGCGTCGCCCGGGGTGCCGACGAACAGGGGCTCGTCGTGACCGTGGCCATCACCGAGCGCGACCCGGCGCGGGAGGCGCGCATCGTCCGGGCGCTGCGCGGACAGCGTCCGCAGGGCCTCATCCTCGCCGCCTCGCGGACGCAGGAGGAGGGGCAGGCCGAGACCGCTCGCGAGCTCGCCGAGTTCACCCGCCTCGGCGGCCGCGTCGTCGCGTTCGGCGCGGACGGCGACGGCGACCGCCGGGTGGAGATCGACAACCGGGCCGGGGCCGCCGCGCTCGGCCGTCGCATGGCAGAACTCGGATACCGCTCGGCGGTACTCGTCGGGGCGGCGGAGGGCGTGCGCACCTCGGACGACCGGCTGGCGGGATTCCGGGCCGGATTCGCGGAGGGCGGCGGAGAGGTCGCGCAGACCGTCCGCGGTGACTTCCGTCGGGAGTCCGGGGCGGCGGCGATGACCGAAGCCCTCGCCACCGGTGTCCCCGCGGGTACCGTCGTGTTCGGCATCAGCGACGTCGTCGCGATCGGCGCGATGGCGGCCATCCGTGCAGCGGGCCGTGAGGTCGGCACGGACATCGCGGTCTGCGGCTTCGACGACGTGCCCTCGAGCCGCGACGTCACGCCGGCCCTCACCACGGTCTGCGTGCCGCTGAGCGACGCCGGCTATCAGGCCTTCCGCGCGATCGTCGACGAGGACTGGCAGCAGCCGACGCTCCCGCTCGAGGTGGTCGTACGCGCGAGCACCCCGGGGCTCGGGGCATGACCCGGGTCGTCATCGCGCCGGACAGCTTCAAGGGCACGATCACGGCGGCGGAGGCCGCTGCGGCGCTCGCCGACGGCTGGCGGGAGGTCGAGCCGGCTGCGGACATCGTGCTCCGTCCGATGGCCGACGGCGGGGAGGGGACCGTCGCGGCGTTCGCGACGGCCGTACCGGATGCACAGTGGATGCCGGTCACGGTCGACGGTCCGGCGGGTGCTCCCGTCGAGACGTCGTGGCTGCTCCTGCCGAGCACGACCGACGCCCCGGGCGGCACCGGCGTCGTCGACATCGCCTCGACCTCGGGCATCGAGCTCCTCGACGGTCTGCGCCCCGGGGATGCCGACACGACCGGCTTCGGCCAGGCGATCGCTGCAGCGCTCGATCACGGCGTCTCGCGCCTGATCCTCGGCATCGGCTCCAGCGCCTCCACCGACGGGGGCACCGGCCTGCTCACCGCCCTCGGGGCACGTTTCCTCGACGCGGACGGCGAACCGGTGGCGCGGGGCGCGCGTGGTCTGGCGGACATCGTCACGGCGGAGCTCGGGGCCCTGCGTGGGGCGTCGGATGTCCGCGTGCTGACCGATGTCACGAATCCGCTCACCGGCCCGCGCGGCGCGGCAGCGGTGTTCGGCCCGCAGAAGGGCCTCACGGCGCCGGAGGACATCGCCCGTGTCGACGACGCGCTCGCCCATCTCGCCGTCCTCCTGCCCGTCGACCCGGAGCTGCCGGGCACGGGGGCCGCCGGCGGGACGGGCGCCGCTCTCGTGCGCTGGGGCGGGGTCCTCGCCCCGGGGGCGGCCGAGGTGGCCGCGCTCATCGATCTGGCCGGAGCCGTCCGTGGTGCCGACGTCGTGATCACCGGCGAGGGATCCTACGACGGACAGTCAGGCGACGGGAAGGTGCCGTCGTTCCTCGCCGCGCTCGCGGCGGAGGCGGGGGCGCGACCGCTGCTCGCCGCAGGACGGATCGCGGAGGATGCGGACACGAGCCTGTTCGCGGAGGCGGTGTCGTTGACCGCGCTGGCGGGGTCGACGACCGCCGCCCTGACCGATCCCGCACGCTGGCTCCGGGTCGCGGGCGCGGCTCTCGCGCGGACGCGGTGACCGGCCCGGACGCCCCGCCCGTGGGGGCGACGACGGCGGGGACACGGCCATGCGTTGACACGGCAGAACCGTCGGCATAGACTCGCAACACCGAACGGGAATGCGCTTTCCCGAATCCTTCACGAAGATGTCGAGGACCCCATGTCGTCTGCCCCCTCCGCGACCATGACCCTGGCGCTGGCCGCCGATCGTCCCGAGCCTCCGGGCATCGTCCGCTGGTGGAGCCGCCATTGGCACCCGCTCGTCTTCGTGCTCGCGGTACTCGCGCTCTGGTGGGTCTCCACGAGCCTCGGTTGGGTGCCGGCCTTCATCATCCCGTCGCCGGCCGACACCTGGGCCGCCTTCACCGACAACGCCGCCTACCTTGCGCAGAACACCTGGGTCACCACCTACGAGACCGTGATCGGGTTCGTCATCGCGGTCGTCGTCGGCGTCCTCGTCGCGGTGCTCATGGTCTACTCGCGAGGCCTGGAGCAGACGCTCTATCCCGTCATCCTCTTCGCGCAGGTCATCCCGAAGATCGCCATCGCCCCGCTGTTCGTCGTCTGGCTCGGGTTCGGGGCGGAGCCGAAGATCCTCGTGGCGGTGCTCATGGCGTTCTTCCCTGTCGTCATCTCGGGCCTCGCGGGTCTGCGCACCGTCGACCCGGAGATCCTCCAGCTCGCGTCGACCATGGGAGCCAGCCGCTTCAAGACCTTCCTCAAGGTGCGGCTGCCCGCGGCTCTGCCCGAGCTCCTCTCCGGCCTCAAGGTCGCCGCGACGCTCGCGGTCACCGGTGCCGTCGTCGGCGAGTTCGTCGGCGCGAACGAGGGCCTCGGCTACGTGATCCTCCAGGCCAACGGCAACCTCGACACCGCGATGCTCTTCGCCGCGCTCATCATCATGTCGCTGCTCGGCGTCATCCTCTTCGGCATCATCCAGATCGCCGAGCGCTTCCTCATCCCGTGGCACGCCTCCAAGCGCGACGTCGCCGCGGCCACCGTTCGACTCTGACCCCCCTCGCCCCCACGAAAGAAGGCACTGATGAAGAAGTCAGGCACCATCCTCAGCTCGATCGCCCTCGCGTCCGCCGCGGTGCTCGCCCTCTCCGGCTGCGGAGGATCGACGGCCCCGGCGAGCTCTGGCGACGGTGACGGCGGCGAGCTCACGCCGGTCACCCTCATGCTCAACTGGTACCCGTACGGCGAGCACGCCGCGTTCTACTACGGCGTCGACCAGGGCATCTTCGAGGAGCACGGCATCGACCTCACGATCAAGGCCGGCCAGGGCTCGACGAAGACCGCGCAGGCCGTCGGGCAGGGGCAGGTCGACTTCGGCTGGGCGGACACCCCCGCCGTCCTCGCGAACATCGACAAGGGCGTCGGCATCAAGAGCGTCGGCGTCTTCCTGCAGACCACGCCGTCGGCCGTGCAGGTCTTCGCCGACTCCGGCATCTCCAGCCCGGAAGACCTCAAGGGCAAGACCATCGCGGTCTCCGCGGGCGACGCCCCGACCACGACCTTCCCGATGTACCTCGAGGCCGTGGGCCTGGAGGAGGGCGATGTGACGCAGCAGAACCTCGACGCCGCGGGCAAGATCGCCGCCATGCTCTCGGGCAAGGTCGACGGCCTCATCGGCTTCGCGCACGACCAGGGTCCGACCATCGCCGACAAGAGCGGCAAGGACGTCGAGTACCTGCGCTACTCCGACGCCGGCCTGAACTTCTTCAGCAACGGTCTCATCGCGCCCACCGACACCATCGAGAACGACCCGGAGCTCGTCGAGGCGCTGGTCGCGGCGACCTCCGAGGCCTTCGAGGCCGCGCAGGAGGACCCTGAGGCGGCGGTGGCCGCGATGGAGGGCAAGGACCCGCAGATGCCGTCGCAGGAGGTGCTGCTGCACCAGTGGGAGGAGACCATCGAGCTGCTCCACACCGACGCCACCGAGGGCCAGGCTCCCGGCGCGAACGCCATCGAGGACTGGGAGTCCACGCTGGAGGTGCTGTCCGAGGCCGGGCTCATCTCGGGCGACGGCGACGTGGAGACCTACTTCGACGACGCCTTCACCCCCGGGAAGTGAGACCGATCGTCATGGATACCCACGTTCAGCAGGAACGCGGACCCGCGGCCACGAGCACCGCTCCGGCGCTCGAGGTCTCGGATCTCGCGATCACCTTCGCCTCCAAGCGGCGCCAGGTCACGGCTCTCGAGGGCGTCGACCTGCGCGTCGAGGAGGGGGAGTTCCTCTCGATCGCCGGGCCCTCGGGATGCGGCAAGTCGACGCTCCTGAAGGCGGTCGCCGGACTCACCGCTCCGAGCCGCGGCAGCATCCGCCTGCGCGGCGACGAGGTCCGCGGTCCGCGGCAGGATATCGGCTACGTGTTCCAGCGGGCGGCGCTTCTGGAATGGCGCAGCGTCCGCGGCAACATCCTCCTGCAGGCCGAGATGCGCGGGATGGACATGCGCAAGGCCCAGGCCCGTGCCGACGAGCTCATCGAGATGACCGGTCTCACCGGCTTCGAGAAGTCACTGCCGCACGAGCTCTCCGGTGGCATGCAGCAGCGGGTGTCGCTGTGCCGCGCCCTGCTGCACGAGCCGCGGGTGCTGCTCATGGATGAGCCCTTCGGTGCCCTCGACGCCCTCACGCGCGAGCGTATGAACGTCGAGCTCAACCGGATCTGGAGCGCCACCGGCACGACCGTGCTGCTCGTGACCCACTCGGTCGCGGAGGCGGTCTACCTCGCCAGTCGCGTCATCGTGATGGGGCCGCGCCCCGGGCGGATCCTGGAGGAGCACCGTGTCGACCTCCCGGCCCGCCGCGGCTACGCCGATGTTCTGGAGACGGAGGAGTTCCACCGCGTCTCCAGCCGCGTCCGCGAGCTCCTCGGCTCCTCCACCGACGCCGACTGACCGTCCCGCCCTCGTCC
>NZ_QCXO01000079.1:0-247 GCF_023383675.1 Microbacterium sp. ER1 | reverse complement strand
CCGGGTACCTCAACCTCGTGGTGAGTCTGCTCTGGTCGGGCGAGCCGCATGCCCTCCTCGAAGCCGTCAACGGAATCGAAAACGACCACGGCCGCACCCGGAAGGAACGCTGGGGCGATCGCACCCTGGACATCGACCTGATCCGCCTGGGTGATCTTCGGCAGGACGACAAGAGGCTCACCCTCCCGCACCCGCGCGCCGCCGAACGTGACTTCGTGCTGGCACCCTGGCTCGACATCGACCCCGA
>NZ_QCXO01000078.1:0-246 GCF_023383675.1 Microbacterium sp. ER1 | reverse complement strand
AATCTTGCCCCGGCGAGCTGCCGGTCGCCAAGAAGTAACGAAGCGCGTCAGCGCCGTATTGGTCGATCACATCCATTGGATCGACGCCGTTGCCGAGCGACTTGCTCATTTTCCGCCCTTGGGCGTCGCGGACAAGACCGTGGATGAGCACGTCTTTAAACGGCCGCTTCCCGGTGAACTCGAGCCCTTGGAAAATCATGCGTGACACCCAGAAGAAAATGATGTCATAGCCAGTGACAAGCACAT
>NZ_QCXO01000077.1:0-248 GCF_023383675.1 Microbacterium sp. ER1 | reverse complement strand
CACCGCCACGGCCCGCGAGGCCGGCGTCGCCCACCCCGAACAGCTCGGCGAGCAGTTGGCGCTCCTCCTCGACGGCGCGTCCGCCCGCGGCCGTGCGCTCAACACGGATGCGTTCGACACCGCCGCCGCCATCGCGCTCGTGCTCATCGACAACGCCCTCCCCGCCGCGGCGGTACCGGTCGGCGCCAGCGCTGGCGAGCAGCCGAGCCCGGCTTAGGGCGCAACTCTCAGGTCGCCGCACGACCGCG
>NZ_QCXO01000076.1:0-248 GCF_023383675.1 Microbacterium sp. ER1 | reverse complement strand
GTTCGATGAGCAGTTTGGTGATGATCGCGCTGGACGAGGTGCCGGTCATACCCGCGATGACCAGCGCCTCCCTGGCCCCCCAGCCGGTCATCAGGCCGAACGCGAAGCCGGCGCCCATGTTGATCAGGAAGTAGGAACCACCGGAGATCAACAGTTTCCCGGCGTCGCCGAAGAAGGCCTCCTGGTCGAACTCGAGGCCCAGGCTGAACAACAGCAGGATCAACCCGAAGACCGCGATGAGTTCGATG
>NZ_QCXO01000075.1:0-249 GCF_023383675.1 Microbacterium sp. ER1 | reverse complement strand
ACGCCTCAGCCGTCTTGTAAACGGACGGCCGACGGCTTAATTTTTATTCCTCTTCATGCATAAAAATTCTAAAACGGCTATAAAAACTCAAACGATGAGGTGGCGCTAATGAAAGCGTACTTGCATGTGGCGAGCGGAAAAACGTTCAGCGGCGAGCTCGCCGCTCCGCTGGAAAAAACGGTGAGCGGGGAGATCGTTTTTTTCACCGGCATGACCGGTTATCAAGAAGTGTTGACCGACCCGTCGTAT
>NZ_QCXO01000074.1:0-249 GCF_023383675.1 Microbacterium sp. ER1 | reverse complement strand
ACACAATATAGAAGCGATCGCTGAAACGGCTTACAATAGTGGATTTTTTCACGATAGAACAAAGCTGTCCCGCAGACGGAGACAGCTTTTTCCTTATCTTGCCCGAATCGTTTCCGGCAAAAACGACACTTGGCCCATTTGTTTAAATTTTTCGTAGCGCTGCCGAACGAGCTCTTCGCCGTCAAGCGCCAACAGCTGTTTGAGCGAACGGCGCAGCACGCGGTCAATTTCTTTGGCCTGCTCGTCGGC
>NZ_QCXO01000073.1:0-253 GCF_023383675.1 Microbacterium sp. ER1 | reverse complement strand
GGGAGGAACTCACCGAACGGCGCCGGGGCGAGATCGCTGTGCTCATCGCCGCCGCCAAGCTGCGGGCCATCGAGGACGGCCTGGAGACCACGAGCAAGATCTACGAGCTCACCGGTGCCCGCGCGTCGGCCAACTCGGTGGGCCTGGACATCTTCTGGCGCAACCTGCGCACGCACAGCCTGCACGACCCCGCCGCGTACAAGAAGCGCGAGGTGGGCCAGTACGTGCTGCTGAACGAGGTGCCCGAGCCCAC
>NZ_QCXO01000072.1:0-250 GCF_023383675.1 Microbacterium sp. ER1 | reverse complement strand
ATCGCGTTGGGCGCGCTCGACCTGCCACGGGGCGAGGCTGAAGGTGGCCGCCAGCTGGGCGGAGCCGCCGCGCACGCCGAACACCTTCGCCATGGTGCGGATTTTGCTGGCGAATGCGGCGACGATCGGCACCGGGTCGGCACCTGAGGACAGGGCGTGCCGCAGGGTGACGAGAGCCTCGCCGAGCCGGCCGGCGATGGCGGAATCGGCCACCTTGAACGCGTTGGTCTCGACCCGGCCACCGTAGTAG
>NZ_QCXO01000071.1:0-253 GCF_023383675.1 Microbacterium sp. ER1 | reverse complement strand
CGTCTGCATGACCATCAACGTCGAAGCCGGCCAGATCCTGCCGCAGCGCGTCGGGTCCTTCGTGGAAGAGCTCGCCGAACGCTACCCCGGCATCTCCCTCTGCCTCGAACTCAACGAGCGGTCCGTCGCCCGGGTGTCCACTGCCGTGCGCGCGCAGGCCGACCACCTCCGCGACATCGGCATCATGATCGCCCTCGACGACTACGGCTCCCAGGACTCCTCCGTCGACGCGTTGGTGCGGATGCCGATGGAC
>NZ_QCXO01000070.1:0-256 GCF_023383675.1 Microbacterium sp. ER1 | reverse complement strand
CGCCCTCGCCCTCGTTGATCTCGACGGGCTCGCGCACATCGAAGCCGTTGGCGCCGAACCAGTCCATGTAGGCCGGGCCTTCCGGCTGGCGCTGCGGGTAGGTGAACTTGGCGCCGTACGCGATGCCGTCGATGACGAATCCGCCATTGGCGGCGTAGACCATGTCGGGCAGGCCGTCGATCGGGTCGATCAGGTGCACGTCGAAGCCGAGGCCGACATAGGTGTCGTACAGGGTCTGCCACTGGGCCACGGCCAG
>NZ_QCXO01000007.1:0-15139 GCF_023383675.1 Microbacterium sp. ER1 | reverse complement strand
CCTCCACCCCCTCCTCCTCCGCCGCCTGACCCACCGGCAGGGGAGTGCAATAGGGCACCCGAACCGCGTCTCCCAGGCACGTTTCTGATCCCGCAGCGAGGGGGGAGGGGGAGAGGGGCGGGGCTCTCAGGGAGTTCACACCGGAGCGAATGTACAAACGTACATGTACGGGTGTCCAGGGGGTGAGCGATGGCGGAGAGCGCGCGTCGGCGGCGTGATCCCGAAGCGCGCCGTCGGGAGATCGTCACGGCTGCCGCCGAGCTCATCGTCGAGGTCGGGGCCGACGCCATCACGCACCGCATGGTCGCCGCCCGCGCCGGAGTGCCGCTCGGGGCGACCACCCAGTACTTCGACACCCTCGACGACCTGCGCAGCGCCGCCTTCCGTGCCCTCGCGGACGAGATCGAATGCCGGCTCGACGGGGTGCGGCAGACCCTCGCCGACCGCGGAGCCGGGGCCGACGTCATCGCCGCGCTCGTCCACGACAGCATCCACGACGGACACGCCGTGCAGGCGGATCGAGCGGTGGTCACGGCGGCCGTCCACGATCCGCGTCTGCGCGAGCTCGCGCGCCACCTGTCCGACCGCCTCGTTGACCTCCTGGAGCCGACCTATGGCGCCGACCGGGCCCGAGCGGCGATGATCTTCATCGACGGCGTCATGTGGAGCACGCAGATCCGCGACGTCGATCTCGAACAGTCCTTCCTCGAATCCGCACTGGCGCGGATCCTCGGAGAACCTCTCTCCCTCCCATCCGCAGCGACCGCCACCCCCTGACACCGAGGACCACGCCTTGTCGAAACTCGCCATCCTCAGCCTGAAGAACCGCGCCCTCATCGCGCTCGTGACGATCGTCGCCGCGGTGTTCGGCGGGCTCGCGCTGACCAACCTCAAGCAGGAGCTCATCCCGTCGCTCGAGCTGCCGGCACTCGTGGTCATGACCACGTACCCCGGCGCCTCGCCCGAGGTGGTCGAGAACGACGTCTCGACGCCGATCGAGTCGGCCATCCAGGGGGTTCCCGACCTGGAGTCGACCACCGCGACGAGCACGACCAATGCGTCCATCGTGCAGGCGATGTTCTCGTACGGCACGAACCTCGCGACCGCGGAGCAGAAGATCCAGCAGGCGATCAACCGCATCTCCTCGCAGCTGCCGGAGGACGTCACGCCGCAGGTGCTCTCGGTCTCGATCGACGACTTCCCGGTGATCCAGGTGGCGGTCACCGGCTTCGACGACGCGGACAACGCCCAGGCGCAGCTCGAGAGCGTCGCGATCCCCGACCTCGAGGACGTCGACGGGGTGAACGCGGCCGAGATCGTCGGCGGCGTCGGACAGCGCATCACCATCACCCCCGACCTCGCGAAGCTCGCCGCCGCCGGACAGAGCAGCGAGGCGATCAGCACGGCACTCCAGCAGAACGGCACCCTGTTCCCCGGCGGCGAGATCACCGAGGATGACGAGACCCTCACGGTGCAGACCGGAGCGAAGATCACCTCGGTCGACGAGATCGCCGCCCTGCCGCTCGTCGGCACCGCGGTCACCATCGGCGACGTCGCGACGGTGGAGCAGGTGTCCGACCCGGTGACCTCGATCTCCCGCGTCGACGGCGAGGACGCCCTGTCGATCTCCATCACGAAGCTCCCCGCCGCCAACACGGTCGAGGTGTCGCAGGGGGTCATCGCGGCCCTCGACGAGATCGGGGAGGCGCTTCCGGACGCGGAGTTCACGGTCGTGTTCGACCAGGCGCCGTTCATCGTGCAGTCCATCGACACCCTCGCCACGGAGGGTCTGCTCGGTCTCGTGATGGCCGTGCTCGTGATCCTCGTGTTCCTGATGTCGGTGCGCTCGACCCTGGTCACCGCGATCTCGATCCCGACCTCGGTCCTCATCACCTTCATCGGGCTGCAGGCGTTCGGCTACTCCCTCAACGTGCTGACCCTCGGGGCGCTCACGATCGCGATCGGCCGCGTGGTCGACGACTCGATCGTGGTGATCGAGAACATCAAGCGCCACTACGTGGGCGACGCGGACAAGGGCGACGCGATCCGTCTCGCCGTGCGCGAGGTCGCCGCCGCCATCACCGCCTCGACCATCACGACGGTGGCGGTGTTCCTGCCGATCGTGTTCGTGGGCGACATGGTGGGCGAGCTGTTCCGTCCGTTCGCGATGACCGTCACGATCGCCATGGTCGCGTCGCTCTTCGTGGCGCTGACGATCGTCCCGGTGCTCGCGTACTGGTTCCTCAAGCCCGGCAAGCCGCTCCTCGACGACCAGGGGAACGCGATCGACCCGGAGGACCCGGCCGCCCCGCCGACGCGGCTGCAGCGCGGCTACCGGCCCATCCTCGGCTGGACGCTGAAGCACTCGGGCATCACCGTCGCGCTCGCGGTGGTGGTCCTCGCCGGCACCCTCGCCGCCGCCCCGCTGATGAAGGTGAACTTCCTCAGCGACTCCGGTCAGAACACCATGACCGTGACGCAGGACCTCGGCCCGACGGCGAGCCTGCAGGCGAAGTCCGACGCCGCCGTCCCCGTCGAGGAGGCCCTCCTGGACATCGACGGCATCGAGCACGTGCAGGCGTCCATCGGGTCGAGCGGCTCCGCGCTGCGCGACGCGTTCTCCGGCGGTGCGGGCATCACGTACTCCGTGCTCACCGACGGCGACGCCGACCAGGAGAAGCTGCGCGCCGAGGTGCAGGACGCGATCGACGGCCTCGGCGACGAGGTCGGCGAGGTCGCCGTCGCGGCATCCGCCGGCTTCGGCTCGAGCGACATCGAGATCACCGTGTCGGCCGCGACCGGCGACGACCTCGCCACCGCCACCTCCGCCGTGGTGGACGAGCTCGACGGCCGCGAGGGCATCGGGCAGGTGACCGACAACCTCGCCGAGGCGCTGCCGTACATCGCCGTGGTCGTGGATCGCGAGGCCGCCGCCCAGGTCGGACTGTCCGAGGTCGCCGTCGGATCGATCGTGTCGAACACGATGCGTCCCCAGCAGATCGGCTCGGTCGAGATCGACGACACCGCGCTGACCGTGTACCTCGTCAACCCGGAGCCGCCGACGACCGTCGACGCCCTCCAGCAGCTCGCGATCCCCACCGCGGCGGGCATCGTGCCGCTGGAGGACATCGCGACCGTGGAGCAGCGCAACGGTCCGACCTCGATCACCACCGAGCAGGGACGGCGCACCGCGACCGTCACCGTGCCGCCCGCATCGGACGACCTCGCGGTCGCCACCCAGTCGGTCACCGAGGCGCTCGCCGCCGCGGACCTGCCGGACGGCGCCTCGGCCGAGGTCGGCGGCGTCGCCTCGCAGCAGGCCGACTCGTTCGCGCAGCTCGGCCTGGCGATGCTCGCCGCGATCCTCATCGTGTACGTGGTGATGGTGGCGACTTTCAAGTCGCTGCGTCAGCCGCTGCTGCTGCTGATCTCGGTGCCGTTCGCGGCGACCGGCGCCATCCTGCTGCAGATCATCACGGGCGTACCGCTCGGCGTGGCCTCGCTGATCGGCGTGCTGATGCTCATCGGCATCGTGGTGACGAACGCGATCGTGCTCGTCGACCTCGTGAACCAGTACCGGGAGAAGGGACTGTCGACCGCGGAGGCGGTGATGGCGGGAGGGGAGAAGCGTCTGCGCCCGATCCTCATGACCGCGCTCGCCACCATCCTCGCCCTCACCCCGATGGCGCTCGGGATCACCGGGCACGGCGGCTTCATCTCGCAGCCGCTGGCGATCGTGGTGATCGGCGGGCTCGTCTCCTCCACCGTGCTGACGCTCATCGTGCTGCCGACCCTGTACAACCTCGTCGAGGGGGCGCGGGAGCGCCGTCGCGCGCGGAAGGGCGAGCCGCACGACGATGGCGCCCCGGTCCCCGTGCACACGGACGGCACGCCGGTCAGCCGGCGCGAGCTGCGCGAGAACCACGGCGAGTAGTCGCGCGTCCGCAACGCGGAGAAAGGGCCCCGGTCCCGTCGAGGAGACGAGGATCGGGGCCCTTCCGCGTGTGTTCTCCGGACCGGTGGACCGCGGTCAGGCGAAGGAGAGGCCCCACTCCACGGTCCAGGTCTCGCCCGGGGCCAGGCGCCGCAGGCCCCGGCCGCTGTTGAACGCGTCGGCCGGCGCGGTCATCGGCTCGATCGCGACCGCGAGCGGGGTATCGGGGTAGTTCGTGGCCGTGTACACCTGCACGAAGTCGAAGCCCTCGCCCTGCCAGAGCGTGACGGTCCGGCCGTCGGGGGCGGTGAGGGTGTGCCGCACCCGGCCGTCCGGGTCGCGCTCGAGGTCGGTGAACCCGGTGTCGAGCGAGACGTCGCCGACGCGGATGCCCTCGCGCAGCTCGGGATCGGCGGGGCGGGTGCCGATCGGGAGCATGCGGTCATCCGTCTCGAAGGCGGTGCGGGCGGGCACGCGGAGGACGAGATCGTGCGGGTCGACGTCGCCGATCGTGGGGAACGGGTGTGTGCCGACCGCGACGGGCGCGGGGGAGTCGGACCAGTTGGTGAGCGTGTGCGTGACCTCGATGCCCTCCGCGGTGAGGACATACGCGACGGACGTCTCGATCAGGTACGGGTAGCCGGTCTGCGGGAAGACGGTCGCCCGCAGCGTCGCGGCCCCCTCCGTCTGCTCGATGGCGTACGCCGTGAAGCGCAGCAGGCCGTGACTGGCGTTGTCCGTCTTCGGCTCGGTGATCGCGAGCTGGCGCACAGTGCCCTCGTCGTCCCAGCGGCCGTCGCGCACCCGGTTGGGCCAGGGCGTCAGCACGACGCCCGAGCACGACGGCGTCGGGATGTCGAGCGGATACGGGGAGATGAGATCGACCTCGCCGATCCGGAGGGCACGGAGAGAGGCGCCGACCTGGGCGATCTGCGCGGTCACGTCGCCGAGACGGAGATGGACCTGGGTGCCGGTGGGAGAGACGGAGTTCACCTCGACATCGTAGTGCCGCAGGCCGCCGGAGTGCGGGGGTCTCCCAGGGATGCCGGGTAGACTGAGACGGTCGGCTTCGGACACCCGCGCAGGGCGCGGACGTTTTTCAGTGTGTGAAGTGTGAGTCCAGGGGCCGATGGTGCGCGTCGATCGACGCGAATCAACCATCACAGGAATGGCCCCGGCCGCAGATCGTCCGGACTCCGCTGGATCGGAGTGCTCGCGCGTGCGCGCAGCGCTGTTCTCGTGCGAGAACGCAAGAAGGACACCCGAATGCCCAAGAACAAGAAGCCCCGCGGCGGTCGCGCCGCCGCGAACTTCGAGCCGCGCTACGGCGCCAAGAAGACCTCGTTCCACGACCGCCACCGTCCGGCCGGCGGTCGGGACACGGCTCGCGACGAGCGTCCCGCACGCGACGACCGCGAGGGTCGCGCGACCGGCGGGTACGACCGTCGCCCCGGGAGCCGCAGCCCCGGGCACCGCGGCTACCGCCCGGAGGAGGCCGAGTCCGGTGCTCCGAAGCGCCGCTGGAGCTCCCAGGAGCGCGCCGGTCGCGACGAGGCCCGCAGCATCCGCAACCGTGCGGAGTCCGGGCGTCGCGAGGCCCCGCACCGCCGCGACGACCGCGCCGGTGGCGGCCGGTTCGACGACCGCGCCGAGCGTCCGCGGTACAACGACCGGTCCGGCGCTGGACGGTTCGACGACCGTCCGCGGCGGGACGACCGCGGCGGCTCGCAGCGACAGGGGTTCCGCGACGGCGACCACCGCGACGGCGGACGCCCGCGCTTCGACGACCGCCGGAACGAGCGTCCGCGCTTCGACCGCGACGACCGTCCGCGGCGGGACGACCGCGGCGGCGATCGCACCCGCGGTGGCGACCAGGGGACCGAGCGTTCGTACGACGCCGCCCGTGCGCGCCGCGCGTTCGACCGCGACCGCACGCAGCGCTCCTTCGAGGGCGGGCGCGAGCGGCCGTCGACCGGAGGGGCCTACCGCACCGAGCGGCCGCGTCGGGACGAGCGCCCTCGTCGCGACGAGCGTCCGACCCGGAGCGACTGGAACGCGAAGCCGAAGGCGGCGTTCGAGCAGGCCGACGACGTCGTCCACGAGCGCCTCGAGGCACAGGCCGTGCAGGCCGTCGAGGTCGAGGGCGTCACGTTCGCCGACCTCGGCCTGGGCTCCAACATCACCGAGACCCTGAACAACATGGGCGCCGCGACGCCGTTCCCGATCCAGGCGGCGAGCATTCCCGCCGTCCTCGAGGGGTGCGACGTGCTCGCCCGCGGACGCACGGGCTCCGGCAAGACCATCGCCTTCGGGGCACCGCTCGTCGAGCGGGTGCTGCAGTCGCAGGCGGGCAAGCGTCGTGAGTTCGGACGGGCGCCGCGCGCGATCATCCTCGCCCCGACGCGCGAGCTCGCGCTGCAGATCGACCGGACCATCCAGCCGATCGCCCGCAGCGTCGGCCTCTTCACGACGCAGATCTACGGCGGCGTGCCGCAGGGCCGCCAGGTGGGCGCGCTGAAGAAGGGCGTCGACATCGTCATCGGCACCCCCGGCCGTATCGAGGACCTGATGAACCAGGGCAAGCTCGACCTGTCCGACTGCCGGATCGCGGTGCTCGACGAGGCCGACCACATGTGCGAGCTCGGATTCGTCGAGCCCGTGCAGCGCATCCTCCGCCGCACGGCCGAGGGCAGCCAGAAGCTCCTGTTCTCCGCGACGCTCGACCGCGAGGTCGCGGCGCTGGTGGACGAGTTCCTCGTCGACCCCGCCGTGTTCGAGGTCGCGGGCGAAGACCAGGGCTCCAGCACCATCGAGCACCGGGTGCTCGTCATCGAGCACCGCGACAAGGCGGACATCCTCACGTCGCTCGTCGACCGCGAGGGCAAGACGCTGGTCTTCGCCCGCACGCGCGCCTACGCCGAGATGCTGGCCGACCAGTTCGACGACGCGGGAATCCCGGCCGTCTCGCTGCACGGCGATCTCAACCAGGCCAAGCGCACGCGCAACCTGGAGAAGCTGACCTCGGGTCGGGTGAACGTGCTCGTCGCGACCGACGTCGCCGCGCGCGGCATCCACGTCGACGACATCGATCTCGTGGTCCAGGCCGACGCGCCGGACGAGTACAAGACGTACCTGCACCGCTCCGGTCGCACGGGTCGCGCGGGGCGCTCGGGCCGGGTCGTCACGCTCATCACTCGGCAGCGCCAGCGCCGGATGACCGAGCTGCTCGGTCGCGCCGAGATCGAGGCCCCGTTCGAGCAGGCCCGCCTGGACGACGACGTGATCGAGGAGATCGCCGGGCGCGTGCCGTCCGCCGCCGAGCTCACCTCCTGACCCGTTCGGGATCAGAAAGGCCCCGGAGACTTCGGTCTCCGGGGCCTTTTCGCACTCCGCACCGGCCGGGTCAGGGGAGGGTGTGCTCGTGGAGGGACGTCATCAGGGACGTGCCGTTGAGGTCGAGGTAGAGGACGCCCTCGGTGACCGTGAGGGTCAGCGTGTTGCGGCGGGCGAGGTGGGGCGTGGCGGTGTCGACGAAGCCGGGATCGAAGCTGTAGACCCGGATGTCCTCGGCCCGGTGGATGCGCTTGTCGGCCCACGGCGCCATGACCTTGGCGGGATCGCGGTGCGTGTAGACCACCGTCCGGTCCGCGAGGCGGGTGGCATGATGCAGCCGTGCGGCATCGGGAGCGCCCACCTCGATCCAGACGGTGACCCGCCCCGTGAGGTCGCGCACGAGCACGGCGGGCTCCTCCGTGTCGGAGACGCTGCCGCCGAAGGCGATGCCCTCCGCGAACTCGAGTCCGTACGCGAGCACCCGGGTGAGCATGTACGCGTCGGTCTCGGAGGGATGCCGGGCGGCGCGGAGCGAGACGTCCTCGTAGACCCCGCGATCGGTGTCGGCCAGCTGCATCTCGAACGTGTGGACTGTCGAACCGATCGCCATGATCCTCGAGCCTACGTGGCGCAGCACCCCTTCCGTGACCGACTCAGAACAGCATCGGCTGGGGAGGAGGGGACGCGGCGGCGCGGCCGCTCGGGGTGAACATCACCGGCCCGGCCGCCGGGGTCTCCGTCTGCACGTGGCCTTGGCCCGGGCGGAACCCGCGCCGCGGATAGTCGTCTTCGTGCCGGCCGTCGAGTCCGTGCGTCCGGATGAGGGGACGGGCGCGCTTGGCGAGCCACTGCCGATACGGCTTCGGCGCCTCGACGGACGCTCCGGGATAGAGCCCCCGGTACGACGACACGAGGTCGGGACGGTTCTCGCCGAGCCACTGGAAGAACCACGGCTTGACGCCCGGACGCAGGTGCAGGGCTCCGTAGATCACGCTCCGCGCTCCGGCGGCCTTGATGCGGCGCAGGGCGTCGTCGATCGCGGCGAGGGAATCGGTGAGGTGCGGCATGATCGGCATGAGGAACACCGTCACCGGGAAGCCGGCGTCGGCGAGGGCGCGCACCGTGTCGAGGCGGGCCTGCGTGGTCGGAGCGCCGGGCTCGATCGCCTTCTGCAGCGCGTCGTCGTACATCGCGATCGACATCTGCACGTCGACCGGCACGCGCTGCGCCGCCTTCTTCAGCAGCGGGATGTCGCGGCGGATCAGCGTGCCCTTCGTGAGGATCGACATCGGGGTGCCCGACGCCGCGAGCGCCTCGATGATGCCGGGCATGAGGGCGTAGCGCCCCTCGGCCCGCTGGTACGGGTCGGTGTTCGTGCCGAGGGCGACCGTCTCGTGCTGCCAGCTCCCGCGGCGCAGCTCCCGTTCGAGCACCTCGACGACGTTGACCTTGACGACGATCTGGGTGTCGAAGTCGGCGCCGCCGTCGAGGTCGAGGTACTCGTGCGTGCCTCGTGCGAAGCAGTACGTGCAGGCATGGGAGCAGCCGCGGTAGGGGTTGATCGTCCAGGCGAAGGGCATGCGCGACGCCCCGGGGACGTGGTTGAGAGCGGACTTCGACAGCACCTCGTGGAACGTCATCCCGGCGAACTCCGGCGTCGTCACCGTGCGCAGGACGCTGGACCGGTTCTCGAGACCGGGCAGCGCCGCCTCGTCGCTGTCCGCGAGCTTCTGTCCCTGCCACCGCATCGTCATAGTCGAACAAAGAATCGAATCGAAGTCAAGCGAGTATGGCATCAATGTTCGAATGGAAGAATGGGGCCATGCCCTCCTCGCCGTACGCTCAGCATGCGGCGCCGCGCTCCCCGATCTTCGGCGCCGCCCTCCCGGTCGGGTTGGCGGTGACCGCGGTGGGCGTGCTGCTGTCCCTCACCGGGGCGGCCGCGACCCCTGTCGCCTCGGAGGACATGCCGCGGCCGGTCGCGGTGATGCAGGTGCCGACCGTGGAGAACGCGGCGACGCCCGCGGCGGACCCCTGTGCCGACCCCGGGGTGCAGGAGGCGATCGCGGCGGGGGATGACGCCGCCACCATCGCGGGGTTCGGCGGCGGAGCGCGCTTCCGTGAGGCGGTGGTCGCCGGGAACGCGCCCTGCGTCTCGCTCAGCGATCCCGCCCGGATCTGGGTGGTGGTGAACAAGGGGCGTCCGCTCGATCCGGCCGCCTACGAGCCCGCGGAACTGGGCCAGGTGCCCCTGCAGATGACGACGCCGTCGGGCCGCGTGCGCGCGGAGGTCGCCGACGCGGTCGGGCGCATGGCGGAGGCCGCCGCGGCTGCGGGCGTCGGCCGCATCGGCGCGAACAACGGCTACCGGTCCTACGGGCTCCAGGTCGCGACCTACGGGGCCCACGTGCGGGACCAGGGGCAGGCCGACGCGGACGCCGGCTCGGCGCGCCCGGGGCACAGCGAGCATCAGACCGGTCTCGCCCTCGACGTGGTGGCCTGCGATGCCGAATGCGGCGGTCTCGACGGCTTCGGGGCGACGCGGCAGAGCGAGTGGGTGGCCGCGCACGCCTGGGAGTACGGGTTCATCGTGCGCTACGAGCAGGTCGGCACCGCCGTCACCGGGTACGCGCCGGAGCCCTGGCACCTGCGTTACGTCGGAACGGAGCTCGCGGCGGCGTATCACGAGGGCGGCTTCCACACCCTCGAGGAGTTCTTCGGCCTGCCCGCCGCTCCCGACTACGAGCACTGATGGGGGCGTCCGCGGTGGCGCTCGGTGTGCTCTGAGGCTTTCCACAAACGCGGTACCCAGTCCCACTCGGGATGGGATGCATTCTCACAATCGCCTGTCCTGCCCCGTGTTCCCGCCGTAGACTCGCCGGAGCAACGACGCACGACACGTTCGGGAGGACGGCATGGAACGCGACATCTACGAAGAGGATCACGAGGCATTCCGCGACCTCGTCAAGGATTTCGTCAAGCGCCACGTCACGCACGAGGCGATCGAGAAGTGGGACGCCGCCGGCGAGGTGGACCGCGCCACGATGCGCGCCGCGGGTGAGGCCGGCATCATCGGGCTCTCCGTGCCCGAGGAGTTCGGCGGCGCCGGGATGCTGCAGGACTACCGCTTCCGCGCGATCGTGAACGAAGAGGTCATCGCAGCCGGAGCGGGTTCGCTCGCCGGCGCCTTCGGCATCCAGGACGACCTGGCCGTCCCGTACCTCGTGCACATGGGCACGCAGGAGCAGAAGGAGAAATGGCTGCCCCGCATGGCCACCGGCGAGGTCGTCGGCGCGCTCGCCATGACCGAGCCCGGGGCCGGCTCCGACCTCCGCGGCATCAAGACCACCGCCAAGAAGGTCGACGGCGGCTACCTCGTCAACGGCGCCAAGACGTTCATCTCGTCCGGTGCGACCGCCGACCTCGTCGTGACCTTCGTCAAGACGGGCGAGGGCAACCGGCCCGACGCGTTCAGCCTCGTCCTCATCGAGAAGGGCATGGAGGGGTTCGACAACGGCAAGAAGCTCTCGAAGATGGGCTTCCACGGTCACGACACCGCCGAGCTGTCGTTCAGCGACGTGTTCGTGCCCGACGAGAACCTCATCGGCGGCGTCGAGGGCAAGGGCTTCATCCAGCTCATGATGAACCTCCCGCTCGAGCGCCTCTCGATCGGCGTGGCCGGAGCCGCCGCCGCACAGGCCGCGCTCGACTGGACCGTCGCCTACACGAAGGACCGCGAGGCCTTCGGGGAGCGCATCATCGACTTCCAGAACAGCCGCTTCACCATCGCCGACATGTCCGCCACGGTCGACGCGCTGTGGGCCTTCATCGACCGCGCGCTCCTGGCGTACAAGGACGGCAGGCTCTCGGCCGAAGAGGCCGCGAAGGTCAAGTTCTGGGCCACCGAGCGCGAGTGGGAGGTGCTCGACGCCGGGGTCCAGCTCCACGGCGGCTACGGCTACATCACCGAGTACCCGATCGCCCGCGCCTTCCTCGACGCCCGTGTGCACCGCATCTACGGCGGCACGAACGAGATCATGCGCGAGATCGTCGGGCGTCAGATCGCCGGCAAGCGCTGACACAGGGCCCGCGCGGCGGGCCACAGGAGAAACGCACCCTCGGGACATCCCGAGGGTGCGTTTTCCGTCTGGAGGCGGAGGAGTGCGGCCCCACTTGTATCGACGAGTGGCGCCGGCGGGGACAGTCGGCCGTGCGGCGTGCCGGTCCCTGGGTCGTCGTTCTGCGCAGAAAAGCCTGATGACGAGCGGATAATCCCGGGCTCGACCAGGGGGTCGACTTTCTTCTGACTTGTCTCTTCAGGGGATACATGTGCTGGTCCATGATCGATACATGTCCGGACAGGCAACGTCCGGCTCGAGGACGCCGATGTCCTCGCACCCGCTCACCGAAGAGGCCGGAATGTCCACGCTCACCCTGCCGCAGCTCGACCGTACGTCGACGGCTCCGATCTGGTTCCAGATCATGCGCGCCGTCGAGGGGCAGATCGCCCAGGGCGCCTGGGCGCCCGGGGACCGCCTGCCGAGTGAGAGCGAGCTGCGCGCGCACTTCGCGGCCTCCCGGACCTCGGTCCGCGATGCGCTGTCCCGTCTCGAGAGCGCCGGGATCATCTCGCGGCAGCAGGGCAAGGGCGCATTCGTCGAGCGTGCCCAGGGGCCGTCCGCCTGGACGCTGCCCTCCGCGCCGAGCCTGCTCGGCGAGTACAGCGAGGACGGACGCAGCGCCCTGAGTTCGGAGATCCTCCGCGGAGGGATCGAGCCGCTGCCGTCCTGGGCCGCCGCGGTGGTCGGTCGCGACTCGCCCGACGGCATGGGCTTCGTCCTGGAGCGCGTGCGCGCCGTCGGCGCCCGTACGGCCGTCCACGTGATCAACTACCTGCCCACGCGCTTCGTCGGCGTCCTTCCCGACCTCCGCGACCCCCGGGCCAGCCTCTACGCCGCGATCTCCCGCGTCACCGGTGTGCGGATCGCGCGCATGCACCGCACGATCGAGGCCGTCTCGGCCGACCGGATGCTCGCGGGACTGCTCGAGGTCGAGCCGGGGCATCCGATCGTCGTGGTCGAGGCCGTCGCCTACGACCAGAGCGGGCAGCCCATCGACATCTCCCGCGCCTCCGTGCGGACCGACCGTCTGCGCGTGAGCGTCGACACCGGCTTCGACGCGGCGGGCATCTCGAACGAGACCGCTTCCGGCCGATACCCGGCCGCGCTCCGCTGACCCCTTCCCCGTCCCTCGATCCTCCGGGAGCCCTGCATGACCGACCACCGCATCCTCGTCATCGGCGACAGCTACATGACCGCCGAGGTCTTCACCCGCGCCTTCCGGGAGCGGGGGATCGAGACCGACGCGGTCACGATGACGATCGCGGAGCCCACGTGGGACACCGCCGCGATCCGCGAGTTCGAGGGCGATCCGGCCGAGGTCGCCCGGCTCGCCGCGGGGTATGACGTCGTCGCCTTCCACGCCGCCCCCATCACCGCCGAGGTCATCGCGGCCCTGCCCGACCTCCGCCTCCTCGGCTGCGCGCGGGGCGGCCCCGTGAACGTCGACCTCGACGCGGCCCGCGAAGCCGGCGTCCGCGTGACGACCACGCCGGGCAAGAACGCCGACGCCGTCGCGGATCTCACCATCGGCTTCCTCATCTCGCTGGTGCGCAACGTGCCGGCCTCCCTTCGGGACGTGGACGACCGGGTGGCGGACGGGCGTCCGCTCGCCGAGTCGACGTTCGAGGGCGCCCGGTGGTTCGGACGCGAGGTCAAGGGGCTGCGCCTCGGTCTCATCGGCTACGGCAACGTCGCCCGGCTGGTCGCGGCGCGAGCTCGCGCCCTCGGGGCCGTCATCACGGCGTACGACCCCTTCGTCGATCCCGAGACGGTGACCGATGCGACGATCGTGGGCGACCTCGACGCGCTGCTCTCCGCTAGCGACGTGGTCAGCGTGCACGCCAGGGCGACCGCCGAGAACCGGCACCTGATCGGCCGGGCGCAGATCGAGCGGATGCCGCGCGGCGCGTTCCTCATCAACACCGCCCGCGAGTCGCTCGTCGACGAGCACGCACTGTTGGACGGGCTGCGCTCCGGACAGCTCGCGGGCGTCGCCCTCGACGTCAACGAGCCCGACGGGCCGTGGCGCGAGCTCGTCGCGGAGCCGAACCTGGTCCTCACCCCCCACCTCGCCGGAGCGACACACGAGACGCTCGCCCGCGGTGCGGACATGCTCGCCGCGGAAGTCGAGCGGTTCCTGGCAGGAGGTGATCTGCGATGGGAGCGCTGACCGACGTCTTCCTGGCGATCGACGCCGGGACCGGCTCCGCACGCGCCCTCGCCTTCGACATCGAGGGCCGGCTCGTGACCCACGCCGCCCGGGAGTGGACTCACCGCGCGATCCCGGGCCACCCCGGTGGCACGGCCTTCGACACCGCGAACGGCTGGGAGGCCATCGCCGGCGCGGTCGCCGAGGTCGTCGCGCGCCTGGACGGCCGCCGCGTCGCCGCCGTCGCCGCCTCCAGCATGCGCGAGGGCTTCGTGCTGTTCGACGAGGCCGGCACGGAGATCTGGGCCTGCCCGAACACGGACGGGCGGGCCCGCGCCGAGGCCGACGAGCTCGTGGCGGAGGGCACAGCCGACGAGATCTACCGCACCGCCGGGGACTGGGTGTCGATCACCGCACCGGCTCGGCTGCGCTGGATCGCGCGCCATCAGCCGGAGGTCCTCTCCCGTGCGCGCCACCTCGGCATGCTGAGCGACTGGGTCACCACCCGGCTCACCGGCGTCTTCGTCACCGAGCCGACCTGCGGGTCGAGCTCCGCCCTCTTCGACCTCCGCGCGCGGGGATGGTCCGCCGACCTCGCGGATCTCGTCGGCATCGACCGGCGCATCCTGCCCCCGGTCGTCGCGGCCGGCGAGGTCGTCGGCGCTGTGACGCCCGAAGCCGCGACCGCGACGGGGCTGCCCGTCGGCACCCCGGTCGTCGCCGGCGGGGCGGACACGCAGCTCGCCCTCCACGGCATCGCGGCGCGAGAGGGGACTCCGACGATCGTCGCCGGGACGTTCTGGCAGACGACGGCCGTCGTCGCGGAGCCCCTCGTCGACCCGGATCGTCGTCTGCGCACCCTCTGCCACGTCGACCCCGGCACCTGGATGATCGAGGGCATCGGCTTCCTGTCGGGACTCGCGATGCGCTGGTTCCGGGACGCGATGTGCCCCGACGCGGTGGCGCTCGGACGCGCGGAGGGCCGCTCCGCCTTCCGCATCATGGAGGAGTGGGCCGCCGAGGTCCCGGTCGGCGCGAACGGCGTGGTCGCCACGATGGCGAACGTCATGCAGGCCGACGCGTGGCACCACGCCGCGCCCGCGTTCGTCGGATTCGACATCAACGACGCCGCCGGATCGTCCCGCGGGGCGTTCATCCGGGCGATCGAGGAGTCCGCGGCCATCGTCGCCGGCGCGCACCTGGAGATCCTCTCCGCCCTCACCGCGGGCCGCGCGGTCGCGGACGGCACCGTGACGTTCACCGGCGGGTCGAGTGCGGGAGCGCTGTGGCCGCGGATCATCGCCGGCGTCACCGGCCTGGACACGCGCGTCACCCCCGCCCCCGAGGCCACGTCGTACGGTGCCGCGCGTCTCGCCGCCGCCGGTGTCGGCGCCACGCTCCCGCCCATGGGCGACGCCGAGCGGGTCGAACGGGTCGATCCCGCCGAGCACGAGCAGTACTGCGCGGTCACCGAGCGCTGGCACCGCGTCTACCGCGACGTCCTGGCGATCTCGAGCCCCGACCTCCCTCCGCTCTTCACCCCGCCGGGGGCGGCCCGCGGCCCCCGGCGGGGTGAAGAGCGGAGGGAGGTCGGGGCTCGAG
>NZ_QCXO01000069.1:0-252 GCF_023383675.1 Microbacterium sp. ER1 | reverse complement strand
ACGTGATGCTCCCAGTCGTATAGGTTGTCAATGCCAAACGCCCGCTCAATTTTTTGCGCTCCTTCTTCGGTGAGGAAAATTTGTTTCGTCTCCGGGGACCGTTCGTACTCTTTTCCTTCTTCGAAGGTGCGGACGATGCGCGCCATAATCGGGAACAATTCGGCTCCGATCCCCGATTTATTGGCGATAATGAGCGGGGTGCGCGCTTCGTCGATTAAAATGCTGTCGATTTCATCGATGATGGCGTAATAC
>NZ_QCXO01000068.1:0-255 GCF_023383675.1 Microbacterium sp. ER1 | reverse complement strand
GGGTGAACGCGATCAGGATGACGATCAGGATCGCGGCGGCCGCAAGCAGTGCCCAGCCGACGGCGCCGCGTTCGTAAATCTCGTCGAGGGGGTCGCCGGTCTCCCGCGGGATGCCGAAGACCACGTCGACGAGACGCTCACGCAGGTTCGCGATAACGAAGCCGATCAGCGCGAACACGAAGATGCCGCCGCGCAGCAGCGGGCTCGCGCGATGCAGGCGGTGCCAGTCCCCGTCGGCGAGTGAGGTCACAACCC
>NZ_QCXO01000067.1:0-253 GCF_023383675.1 Microbacterium sp. ER1 | reverse complement strand
ACGGACAAAGAAAAGAAAAAGTCGTTCAACGAAATGAAAGATGAAATTGCGTTTGAAGTCAAGCGGAACAAGCTTGATCCTGCGACGATGCAGTCAAAAGTGGACAAACTGGTGAAAGAGGCCGGTGTTGAGATCAAAGACAAAGATTTGCAAGATGTGATCGACGAGCAAGGAAAACAGTAAAAAAACGGAAGCGGAACATCCCTGCTTCCGTTTTTTTATTTGTGGGCTTGACCTTTCTGCTGTTCAACAA
>NZ_QCXO01000066.1:0-256 GCF_023383675.1 Microbacterium sp. ER1 | reverse complement strand
CCGCATCCGTGACCTGGTCGGCACCGACTTTGCCGACACGATGTTCTTCGACGAGACCAAGCTCGCCATGGTCTCCGTCGAGCAGCGCACGGATGTCGACCGGGCCGCCTATCACGTCGCCCAGGCGTCCTTCGAAGAAGCCGCCTACACGATCATGATCGAGCACGGCCTCGGCGTGCGATTCGGTGACCGGGTCTCCCCCGACGCCGCCGGCGCTGTGCCGTTCCGCATCGACACCACGATCATCTCCACCGAC
>NZ_QCXO01000065.1:0-257 GCF_023383675.1 Microbacterium sp. ER1 | reverse complement strand
ACCACACCACTCCCGCGCCGGCACGGCCACGACGGCGGCCAGCGCCAGCAGGACCCGGCGCCACCGGGACGCGGCCCCCAGTCCGGGCCCGGCCGGCGCGGGAGTGGTGTGGTGGCGCCGCACCCGCACCTCGGCGGCCGCCAGCACGAGCATGCCCAGCAGGAATGGTCCCGTCGTGACCAGTGCCGACGCCAAGGTCCGGGCCGCCGCGCCGTCACCGGCAACCAGCAGGAACCCGCCCGTCGACAGGATCAGGG
>NZ_QCXO01000064.1:0-258 GCF_023383675.1 Microbacterium sp. ER1 | reverse complement strand
TCGTAATGTCGTCCCAAACAAGCGGGACACCGAGCGACTTGAGCCGTTCTTTCTCTTGCTCGATGCCTTCCACCGTAAACGCCACATGGTGCACTTTTCCTTCCGTCGGCAAGTTCGGGTTGTACCCTTCGATCAACTCAACGATGATCGAACCGTCAAGTCCTAAAAACGCCAGTTTCATCGTTCCGTTCGTATGGATCATCTCGCTTAGCAGCTCAAGGCCGACGACATTTTGATAAAACTCCTTCGATGTCTCAA
>NZ_QCXO01000063.1:0-259 GCF_023383675.1 Microbacterium sp. ER1 | reverse complement strand
CTTTCAACCCCATTCGTTTCGGGATGATCGGCAAGTCCTCCAGCCGCCATGTTTCGTATTTGCGGTCGTAGTCTTCCGGCATCTTCAGCTCAACTAAATGGCCGAGCGCCCAGGTGACCATATACTGCTTCCCTTCAAAATAATGTTGATGCGATTGTCGGCAGCCGAGCACGCGGGCGATGTCGCGGGCGACGCTCGGCTTCTCCGCTAACACGAGCGATTTCATCTACAAACTCCTTTCTGTCGTCTGCACATAAGC
>NZ_QCXO01000062.1:0-258 GCF_023383675.1 Microbacterium sp. ER1 | reverse complement strand
CAATTGATGGAAACTGGTATCGAACATCTTAAACAAGATGGATATTCAGAGGTTCGCTTAAGTGTATATGCAGGAAATCAAGCGATTAAACTGTACGAAAAATTAGGATTCAAAAATAGAACCATTACAATGAGTATGAACATATAAAACAAACATCTTTATTGAATATCTAATAGACTGGTTTATTGAGAATTGGGGAACCAAAAGATGGTTCCCTAACATTTTATTGAAAAAATCAACATTAAACATTAACAGAGC
>NZ_QCXO01000061.1:0-261 GCF_023383675.1 Microbacterium sp. ER1 | reverse complement strand
CATCGTATAGAGAAGGACGCCTGGCGATCCGCAAGGAAAAAAGCAGTTGTTCAAGAAGACGCCTGAAACGCGTGTTTCGGGCGTTTTTTTTGTTTTTTGGAAAATGAGCTGTTTTTTGTATAAAAATATCTCTACTGGAAAAAATGTCATGTATAAAGAATGGAGGTTTGGGAGATGAAAACGACAGTCACTCGTCTTCTTTTATTGCCGTTTCTTCTTTTTCTTCCTCTTTCTGCCCATGCCGAGGCGAAAGAGATGAAG
>NZ_QCXO01000060.1:0-260 GCF_023383675.1 Microbacterium sp. ER1 | reverse complement strand
GCATCACGGCGGGGATGATGAGCAACCGAACGACGAACGCATCCAGCAGCACGCCGATGGCCAGGCCGAAGCCGATCGACTGGATCATCACCGAGTTCGAGAACACGAAGCCGGAGAAGACCGACGCCATGATCAGCGCTGCCGCGATCACCACGGTGCGCCCGGCGTGGAAACCACGCTGCACAGCCAGCCGCGCCGGTGCGCCGTGCGCGTACGCTTCGCGCATCCCGCTGACCAGGAACAGCTGGTAGTCCATGGCC
>NZ_QCXO01000006.1:0-27953 GCF_023383675.1 Microbacterium sp. ER1 | reverse complement strand
GCCGAGGCCCCCGCCGCCGACGCCGCACCGACCGGCTCCGCCACCGCCACCGCCGGCATCATCGAGCTCGCGCAGCGTCTGCACGACGAGCACGTGGCCGAGGGTGAGGCCAAGCGCAACCAGCTCATCTCCGAGGCCGAGGCCGAGGTCGCCCGTATCCGCACCGAGGCCGAGGCGAAGCAGCGCGAGGAGACCGCACGTCTCGAGCGCGAGCGCAACACGCTGGAGGCCCGCATCACCGAGCTGCGCAACTTCGAGCGCGACTACCGCTCGCAGCTCCGCGGCTACATCGAGGGTCAGCTCCGCGAGCTCGACGAGAAGTCGGGCTCCACGGACTCGACGCCGGTCTCCGCGATCGGCCTGTAAGGCGCCCTCTTGTCAGGACGTCGTCCCCTTCGTCGGTCGGCGGCCGGCGCGATCGTTGCGATTCTCGCAGCGGTCGTGCTGGCCGCCGATCAGTTTGTGAAGTACCTCACCATCGAGAACCTGCCGCTGCACGAGGCGGTCCCGGTTCTCGGAGAGTTCCTGCAGCTCTACTACGTGCGCAATCCCGGCGCGGCGTTCTCGCTCGGCTCTGGCGTGACGTGGATCTTCACCATCGCCCTCGCGGTCGTCGCGGGCGTCATCGTCTGGAAGGCGTTTGGCCTGCGGTCGCGTCTCTGGGCGGTCGTCCTCGGCTGCCTTCTCGGGGGCGTGCTGGGGAATCTGTCGGACCGTCTGTTCCGTGAGCCCGGGTTCCCCGTGGGCCACGTCGTGGACATGATCTCCATGCCGTGGATGATGCCGGCGATCTTCAACGTCGCCGACATCTTCATCGTCACCGGGATGATCTCGGTCGCCCTGCTGGTGGTGTTCGGCCTCCGGTTCGACGGCACGCGGGAGAAGGACCACGCCCCGGTCGAGACCGACGAGGACGCCGAGGCCGCGGCCGCGTCCGAGGGGCGCTGAGCGTGGAGTCCCGCTCGTTGCCCGTCCCGGACGGGCTCGACGGCACGCGGGTCGACGCCGCCCTCGCCAAGCTCCTCGGGTTCTCGAGGACCTTCGCGGCGGAGGTGGCCGCGTCCGGCGGCGTCCGCCTGGACGGCGTCACCCTCGACAAGTCCGACCGCCTGCGGGGCGGTGCCTGGCTCGACGTCGAGTGGGAGCCGAAGGAGGGGCCGAAGATCGTGCCCATCGCAGTGCCTGAGCTGGGCATCGTCTACGACGACGACGACATCGTCGTCGTCGACAAGCCGACCGGCGTCGCCGCGCACCCCTCGCTCGGGTGGGAGGGGCCCACGGTCGTCGGTGCTCTCGCCGCCGCGGGGTTCCGCGTCGCCACCAGCGGTGCACCGGAGCGTCAAGGCGTCGTGCACCGGCTGGATGTGGGGACGAGCGGACTCATGGTCGTCGCCAAGAGCGAGGCCGCCTACACCGCTCTCAAGCGGGCGTTCAAGGAGCGCACGGTCGAGAAGATCTACCACGCGGTGGTGCAGGGGCATCCGGACCCGCTCGTGGGCACGATCGATGCGCCGATCGGTCGGCACCCGAACCACTCCTGGAAGTTCGCCGTCGTCCCGGACGGCAAGCCCTCCGTGACGCACTACGAGACGCTCGAGGCCTTTCCCGGTGCCTCCCTGCTCGAGATCCACCTGGAGACGGGCCGTACGCATCAGATCCGCGTGCACATGGCGGCACACCGGCACCCGTGCGTCGGGGACCCGCTCTACGGCGCCGACCCGACGCTCTCGGCCCGCCTCGGACTCACGCGTCAGTGGCTGCATGCGCATCAGCTGGCCTTCGCCCACCCGACGACGGGGGAGTGGGTGCAGTTCGCCTCGCCCTATCCGGAGGACTTCCAGCACGCGCTGGACGTGCTGCGCGGGGAATAGTCCATCCGCCGGGGCGTCAGCGCGCCGGTGTCCGTGGTCTCCGCCACACTGACCGCATGAGCATCGTGGTGCGCCCGGCGTCGGTCTTCGACGACGTCGCCGTGGTCGTGGGACCGAAGAAACCGACGTCGAACGTCTGCTTCTGCCTGAGCTATCGGATCGGCAACAAGGAGAACGTCTCCCTTCGCGGTCCCGCACGGGCCGAGCGGGTGCGTGAGCTCTGCCACCAGGATCCTCCTCCCGGCGTGCTCGCCTACCTCGACGACGAGCCGGTCGGCTGGGCGGCGTTGCACCCTCGACGCGACACGAGCTTCGCGCGCAATCGCCTCATCCCGCATGTCGACGACCTCGACGTGTGGTCGCTGTGGTGTTTCCGGGTCCGCCCTGGGCACCGCAAGCAGGGGGTCTCCCACGCTCTCATCGAAGGCGCGGTCGCCTATGCCCGGGAACGCGGCGCGCCCGCGATCGAGGGCTATCCGGTCGACAACGCCGGGGCGAAGGTGAATCTCACGATGGCGTATGTCGGGACCCGGCGGCTCTTCGAGAACGCGGGGTTCGAGAAGGCGGCGGACACGGGTTCGGTCCTCGACGGCTTCCCTCGCGTGCTCATGCGGCTGGACCTCCGCGAGAAAGCGTGAACCGGATTCCGCTTCCCGGGCAATACAGAGTGTGAACACAGACAGCGAGGTCATCGCCCGGTCGCTCGACGAGCCTCGGGCGTTCTCCGCCATCTTCGAGCGGCACGTGCGCCCGGTCGGCGGGTACATCCGGCGGCGGGTCGGCGAGGATGCGGTCGACGACGTGCTCAGCGAGACGTTCCTGGTCGCGTTCCGCCGTCGGGCGTCTTTCGATCTCGATGTCGTGTCGGCCCTCCCGTGGCTCCTCGGTATCGCCACGCGGATGGTCAAGCGGCATCGTGCCGCCGAAGTGCGGCAGTGGCGGGCTTTCGAGGCCACGTCCGCCGCGGCCGGACCCGGGGAGCACCCGTACGCGGCCTCGGATGCGCGGCTGGACGCCGACGCGGCCCTGCGAGCGCTCGCACCCCGCATCGCCGGTCTTCCCGCCCGAGACCGCGATGTGCTTCTCCTGCATGCGTGGGGCGACCTCACATACGAGCAGATCGCCGAGGCCCTCGGCATCCCGGTCGGGACGGTGCGGTCGCGGCTCCACCGGGTGCGAAGACGCCTCGCCCCGCCGGGTTCGCGCGGGCAGACCCGACTGACATGGATGGCGAAGGAGGAGAGCGATGCTGCTTATGGAACGAGTGCGTGACCTCGGTGCGGATCAGGCGGAACCGTCGGAGGAGAGCGTCCGTCGTGCCCGCGCCGCTCTGGCGACCGCGGTGTCCGCCGCACATGCTCCGCGGGGCGGGCGACGACGGGCGCGGGTGTGGACCGGCCTCGGCATCGGGGGGCTGACGACCGGAGCCGCGGTGGTGGCGCTGGGCGCCGGAGGCCTCCTGTTCCCGGTGATGCCCGATGCCGCCGCTGCGGCGGTGCTCGAGCAGGCGGCGAGCGTCACCGTCGACGCCCAGGACCTCGCCCCGGGCGCGGGACAGTACATCCGGATCGAGACCGTCGACGAGTTCGTCCAGTTCTGGGATGGAGACGCCGCCGACGACGGCGACGACGACACCTTCGCCTTCAACGCCTCCCGCGACACGGGGGACGCCGCCGTCCTGGTCAGGGACACGCGGGTGCTGTACGTCCCTGCCGACCGCTCGGCGGACTGGTTCTACGACTGGGGGAACGCCGAAGTCGTACGGTCGTTCGGCGCGCAGGGCACGCGCGCCGCACAGGAGTGGCCCTCGTCCCCCGGAGCGGCGATCCGCGAGCGCGGCACTGTGCAGGTCCTCCCGGGCGGCGCCTGGCCGGTCGGCGACGGCGATCCGGCACCCGTCCCGCACCTGGCGGACGGCTATCGCCGGTACTACGAGGAGATGCCGCGGGAACCGTCGGCGTTGCGGGACTGGCTGCGTGCCCGCTCGGGCCTGACCGGTGCGGAGGGTGATCGGTGGGTGGTGGCGAGCCTCTCCGACCCGTCCGCGATCAACCTCATGCCGGCCGAGCTGAGAGCGGCCTTCTTCCGTGCGATCGCCTTGATCCCGGGCTTCGAGCTGGTCGACGAGGGTGACGGCACGGCCACGCTGCGCTATGCGGTTCCCGGCCACCGGACGACGACCATCGTCGTCGACACGGATCACGGACTCGTGGACTCGATCGCGGAGGGCTACGGGTCAGGAGGGGTCATCGGCGACACGCCGGAGTCGACGACGAGCGTCGTCACCGAGGTGGTGGACGAGGTGCCGTGAGGCCGGCCGATGTCGATGGCCGAACGTAGACTCGAAGCATGGCATCCGACTCCTTCGTCCACCTGCACGTGCACAGCGAGTACTCGATGCTCGACGGGGCTGCGAAGATCAACGCGATGACGCAGGCGGCCGCCGATTACGGCATGCCGGCGATCGCGGTGACGGACCACGGGAACACCTTCGCGGCGTTCGAGTTCTACAACGCCGCGCGCAACGCCGGCATCAAGCCCATCGTGGGTCTCGAGGCGTACGTCACCCCGGGCACACACCGCAGCGACAAGACCCGCGTGCAGTGGGGCTCGGCGGACCAGCGCAGCGACGACGTGTCGGGTTCGGGCGCGTACACCCACATGACCATGTGGAGCCAGAGCACGGAGGGCATGCACAACCTCTTCCGGCTGAGCTCGCTGTCGAGCATGGAGGGGTACTACTTCAAGCCGCGTATGGACCGCGAGCTGCTCCAGACGTACGGCAAGGGGCTCATCGCCACGACGGGGTGCCCGTCCGGAGAGGTGCAGACGCGGCTGCGGCTCGGCCAGTACGACGCCGCCCGCGCGGCCGCAGCGGAGTTCCAGGACATCTTCGGCAAGGAGAACTACTTCGCCGAGATCATGGACCACGGCCTGTCGATCGAGCGCCGCGTCATGACGGATCTGCTGCGTCTCGCGAAAGACCTCGGCATCCCGCTCGTGGCGACCAACGACTCGCACTACACTCACCAGCACGAGGCCGACGCCCACGCTGCCCTGCTGTGCGTGCAGTCCGGCTCCACGCTCGACGACCCGAACCGCTTCAAGTTCGACGGCGACGGGTACTACATCAAGACCGCGGCCGAGATGCGGCAGCTCTTCCGGGACCACCCGGAGGCCTGCGACAACACGCTCCTGATCGCCGAGCGCTGCGAGGTGGAGTTCAACACCTCGGCGAACTACATGCCGAGGTTCCCGGTCCCCGAGGGTGAGACCGAGGACAGCTGGCTCATCAAGGAGGTCGAGAAGGGCCTCCACTACCGGTACCCGAACGGCATCCCGGACAAGGTGCGCAAGCAGGCCGAGTACGAGACCGGCATCATCCTCCAGATGGGCTTCCCCGGGTACTTCCTCGTCGTCGCCGACTTCATCAACTGGGCCAAGGACAACGGCATCCGGGTCGGTCCTGGGCGTGGCTCCGGTGCGGGTTCGATGGTCGCCTATGCGATGAAGATCACCGACCTCGACCCTCTCGAGCACGGTCTGATCTTCGAGCGGTTCCTCAACCCGGACCGCGTGTCGATGCCCGACTTCGACGTCGACTTCGACGACCGCCGCCGCGGCGAGGTCATCGAGTACGTGACCAGGAAGTACGGGTCCGAGCGGGTCGCACAGATCGTCACGTACGGCACGATCAAGTCGAAGCAGGCCCTCAAGGACGCCGGGCGTGTCCTCGGCTTCCCGTTCAGCATGGGGGAGCGGCTCACCAAGGCGATGCCCCCGGCCGTCATGGGGAAGGACATGCCCCTCGACGGCATGTTCGACTCCGCGCACCCGCGCTACAAGGAGGCGAGCGAGTTCCGGGCTCTCATCGAGACCGACCCCGAGTCGAAGACGGTCTTCGACCGCGCGCTCGGCCTCGAAGGGCTGAAGCGGCAGTGGGGCGTGCACGCCGCCGGCGTCATCATGTCGTCCGAGCCCCTGCTCGACATCATCCCGATCATGCGTCGCGAGCAGGACGGTCAGATCGTCACGCAGTTCGACTATCCGTCGTGCGAGTCCCTCGGTCTGATCAAGATGGACTTCCTGGGCCTCCGGAACCTCACGATCATCTCGGACGCGCTCGACAACATCCGCATGAACCGGGGCGAGGAGCTCGATCTCGAGCACCTCGGTCTCGACGACCCCGCCGTCTACGAACTGCTGGCCCGCGGCGACACGCTCGGCGTCTTCCAGCTCGACAGTCCGCCGCTGCGCTCGCTCATGCGGCTCATGAAGCCCGACAACTTCGGTGACATCTCGGCCCTCATCGCGCTGTACCGTCCCGGGCCGATGGGAGCGAACTCCCACACCAACTACGCGCTGCGCAAGAACGGGCAGCAGGAGATCACCCCGATCCACCCCGAGCTGGCGGAGCCGCTCGCCGAGATCCTGGAGGAGTCCTACGGGCTCATCATCTACCAGGAGCAGGTCATGGCGATCGCGCAGAAGGTGGCCGGGTTCAGCCTCGGTCAGGCCGACATCCTGCGCCGAGCGATGGGAAAGAAGAAGAAGTCCGAGCTGGACAAGCAGTACGCCGGTTTCGCGGCGGGCATGACCGAGCGCGGCTTCGGGGAGGGAGCGGTCAAGGCCCTCTGGGACATCCTCCTGCCGTTCTCGGACTACGCCTTCAACAAAGCGCACTCCGCTGCCTACGGGCTCGTGTCGTACTGGACCGCCTACCTCAAGGCGCACTACCCGGCCGAGTACATGGCCGCCCTCCTCACGAGCGTCGGCGACTCGAAGGACAAGATGGCGCTCTACCTGAACGAGTGTCGCCGGATGGGGATCAAGGTGCTCCCGCCGGACGTCTCGGAGTCGATCAACTTCTTCGCGGCCGTCGGCGACGACATCCGCTTCGGTCTCGGGGCGGTCAGAAACGTCGGCACGAATGTCGTCGACGGCATCGTGCAGTCGCGCAAGGATGAGCGGTTCACCTCTTTCCATCACTTCCTCGACACGGTGCCGCTGCACGTCGCCAACAAGCGCACGGTGGAGTCGCTCATCAAGGCCGGCGCCTTCGACTCGATGGGGGACACCCGTCGGGCGCTCCTCGAGATCCACGAAGACGCCGTGGAGGCGGCTGTCGACAGGAAGCGCAACGAGGCGCAGGGCGCCATCGGCTTCGACTTCGACAGTCTCTATGACGGCATGGAGGAGGCGGCACCCGCGAAGGTCCCTCCGCGTCCGGAGTGGATCAAGAAGGACAAGCTCGCCTTCGAGCGCGAGATGCTCGGCCTCTACGTCTCCGATCACCCGCTCGCGGGTCTCGAGGTGCCGCTGGCCAAGCACGCCTCGATCTCGATCCACGACCTCAACAACTCCGAGGACCTGCAGGACGGCGATCAGGTCACCGTGGCGGGCCTCGTCACGAGCGTGCAGCACCGAGTGGCGAAGGCGAGCGGCAACCCCTACGGCATGATCACCGTGGAGGACTTCAACGGCGAGGTCACCGTGATGTTCATGGGAAAGACCTACCTCGAGTTCCAGCACACGCTGCAGCAGGATGCGATCCTCGCCGTGCGTGGGCGCGTCTCCCGCCGCGACGACGGCCTGAACCTGCATGCCCAGTCCGCCTTCGCCCCCGACGTCGGCTCCTTCGATGCGGCAGGGCCCCTGTCGCTCGTCCTCGCCGAGCAGCGCGCGACGGAACGGGTCATGACCGAGCTGGCCGAGGTGCTCCGACGGCACAGCGGCGACACCGAGGTGCTGCTCCGCGTGCACCGCGGAGGCACCGCGAAGGTGTTCGAGGTGCCCATGCCCGTGAAGGTGTCGGCCGACCTCTTCGGCGACCTCAAGTCGCTGCTCGGACCAACCTGTCTGGGGTGAGCGGGTAGGATCGGGAGCCGTCGAGAGCACCGGAAAGTCGTGGTGCGCCGATGAGGAAAGGACGACTATGAGCACGGATCTTCCCGAGCCGGATGCCGAGGCGGTGTTCAGCGACGAGGACGGCGTCCTCTACGACGACGAGGTCACGCCGGAGTACGGCATCCTCGGATTCACGCTGCGCGAGCTGCTGATCGTCGGAGTCTGGCTGGTCTCCTTCCTCGTGTCCTTCTTCCCGCTCAGCGGCGGGATCTCGCTCTGGGGCATCGGCATCCAGTGGATCCTGCCGATCGGCGTGCCGACGGTCGCCGTGTTCCTCCTCGTCCTCCGGCGGTTCTCGCCCGACGGCATCCGCCGCGTGGGGTCGCTCGGCATCGATCAGTTCGCCTCCGTGGCCTTCTCGGTCTCGGCGTGCGTGTGGGCCGGCAACCTGTGGCTCGCCCTGTCGGCCGTCATCTCCACCGGCAACTGGGGTCTGCCCTGGAACGCCGTCATGCAGGTCATCACCTCGACCGCGCTCGTCGTGCTCACCGTCTTCGCCCCGCTCATCCCGGGCCTCAAGGAGGACTTCCAGGGGCGGCTCGTCACTCTCGCGCACCGCAACGCGAACCCGGTCCGCCCCGTGATCGCTCGTCCGCGTCCCGAGACGACCACGGACACCACCGCCGCCGCGGAGGCCGACGCGTCGCCGTCCGTGACCACCGCGGCTCCGGCGGAGGATGAGACCGCCGTGATCGCGACTCCCGACAGCGCATCGTCGACAGCGGATGTCGCCCCCGCGGAGGCCCGCACCGCTGATGCGGCCTCCGATGAGGGCTCCGATGACGCCGCCGACGGCGGGATCGCGGACGACGCGGGTCGGGTCCCGCTCACCGCGCACGCCTCCGGAGGGGGGACCGGAACTGTTCCCGTCTCCTCAGAGCCGGAGTACGCCCCGCCGTACTCGCGCCGCTCCCGTGGCGAGCAGCCCGAGATCGTGTCGGACACCGGCAGCATCGAGTCCCTCCTCGGAGCCAAGGCGCTCACCGAGGAAGAGCTCGCCGCATACCGGGAACCGGAGGCGGACGACGCGACGGCCGTGCACCCGGTCGTCGGCGACAGCCGTGAGGACGGGTACGCCGCGCCGCGCGAGAACGCGGACGTGGCGCAGCCCTTCTGGATCCTCGCGCCGACGGAGCGCGACGTGCACGATGAGCGCGGCGAGCCGATCTTCCGTATCGGTCCGACGGCCTGGGCCCTCGTGATCGAAGATCGGGGCGGCGCGTTCGTGGTCCGTCATGACGACGGCCGCATCGGCTACCTCCACGACATCGCCGGCATCACGAAGGGCTGACATGCGCACGATCGATCTGCGGGGGCGCGAGCTCTCGCCCGCCGACATGCTCGCGGCCGTCCCGCGCGCGACTCAGGCGCGGGCCGAGGCTCTGGACACCGCCGCGCGTCTCGTCGACGATGTCCGGGAGCGCGGCGAGGAGGCCCTGCGCGAGCAGGCGGAGCGCTTCGACCGCGTCACCGGCCACGCGGTGCGGGTGCCCGCGTCCCACCTCCAGGAAGCTCTGGAGGGACTGGCTCCCACAGTGCGCGCGGCCCTGGAGGAGGCGATCCGACGCGTGCGATCGGCGTCGGCCGCGCAGGTGCCGGCCCTGCAGGTCACGCGTTTCGGCGACGGCGCGACCATCACGCAGCGCTGGCAGCCGGTCTCCCGCGTCGGGGTCTACATCCCCGGCGGCAAGGCCGTCTACCCGTCGAGCGTCGTCATGAACGTCGTGCCCGCGCAGGTCGCCGGGGTGCAGCAGATCGCCCTCGCCTCGCCACCGCAGGCGGATGAGGACGGCCGCGTGCACCCGACCATCCTGGCTGCGGCCGCGCTGCTCGGGGTCGCCGAGGTCTACGCCATGGGCGGAGCCGGAGCCATCGGAGCCCTCGCCCACGGCGTCGGGAGCCTGGGACTCGATCCCGTCGACGTCGTGTCCGGACCGGGCAACAACTACGTCGCCTCCGCGAAGCGCGTCGTCGCGGGCGTGGTCGGCACCGACTCCGAAGCCGGGGCCACCGAAATCCTCGTCGTCGCGGACGCCACGTCCGACCCGCGGCTCATCGCCGCCGACCTCGTGAGCCAGGCCGAGCACGACGAGCAGGCCTCTGCCGTCCTCGTCACGGACTCCGTGGAGATCGCAGAGCAGGTCAGGGGAGAGGTCGAACGGCAGGCGGGGCGCACGCGGCACAGCGAGCGCGTCGCGGCCGCACTGTCCGGACCGCAGTCGGCGATCGTTCTCGTGGACGATCGGGCGATGGCTGTCGCGTTCAGCAACGCCTACGCCCCGGAGCACCTGGAACTGCACCTCGCGGATGCGGAGGAGGCGGCAGCCGCCTTCACGAGCGCCGGTGCCGTCTTCGTCGGCGATCAGACCCCGGTCAGCCTCGGCGACTACATGGCCGGGAGCAACCACGTCCTGCCCACCGGAGGGCAGGCGCGCTACGCCCCTGGCCTGGGCGCCTACACGTTCCTCCGCCCGCAGCAGGTCGTCTCGTACGACCGTGCCGCTCTGGCCGCGGTCCGGGAGGGCGTGGTCGCATTGGCCGACACCGAGGTGCTCCCCGCCCACGGCGAGGCGATCGAGGCCCGTTTCACCGCGTAGGATCTGTCAGATGCACTGCCCCTTCTGCCGTCACCCCGATTCGCGCGTCATCGACTCGCGCACCAGCGACGACGGTCTGTCCATCCGTCGGCGTCGTCAGTGTCCGGAATGCGGCGGACGGTTCTCCACGACGGAGACCGCGAGCCTGAACGTCATCAAGCGCTCGGGCGTCATGGAGCCCTTCAGCAGGGAGAAAGTCATCTCCGGCGTGCGGAAGGCGTGCCAGGGGCGGCCTGTGACGGAGGCGGACCTGGCGATCCTCGCTCAGCGCGTGGAGGAGGCGGTCCGGCAGACGGGGGTCTCCCAGCTCGACACGAACGAGATCGGCCTCGCCATCCTCGGCCCGCTGCGTGAGCTCGACGAGGTCGCCTTCCTCCGCTTCGCGAGCGTCTACCAGGCGTTCGACTCGCTCGAGGACTTCGAGTCCGCGATCAGCGACCTCCGGGCCGACCACGCGAAGGCGGAGGCGGCGGACCGGTAATCTGGCAGGGATGTATCCGCTGCTCTTCCGCGCCGTCCTCTCGCGCTTCGACCCCGAGTTCGCCCACCACGCCGGCATGGCGGTGATCCGCGTCCTCGGTGTGCCGCCGTTCTCGTGGGCCACCCGTGCGATGACCCGGCCGGACCCCTCGCTGCGGGTCGAGGCCCTCGGGCTCACGTTCCCGTCCCCGTTCGGCGTCGCCGCCGGGTTCGACAAGAACGCCGTCGGGGTCCGCGGACTCGCGGCGCTCGGCTTCGGCCACGTCGAGGTCGGCACGATCACGGCAGTCCCGCAGGAGGGCAACCCGAAGCCGCGCCTGTTCCGGCTGGTCGAGGACCGGGCGGTCATCAACCGCATGGGCTTCAACAACCGGGGCGCGGATGCCGCAGCCCGCCGCCTCGCCCGGCTCCGCCGCGGCGCGCCGGACACGGTGATCGGCGTGAACATCGGCAAGAGCCGCGTGGTGGACGTCGAGGACGCGGTCGCCGACTACGTCGCCTCCGCCACGAGACTCGCTCCGCTCGCCGACTATCTCGCGGTCAACGTCTCGTCGCCGAACACCCCCGGGCTGCGGGGCCTGCAGGCGGTCGAGACCCTGGCGCCGCTGCTGCGCGCTGTCCGTGACGCGGCCGGGTCCACCCCGCTGCTCGTGAAGATCGCCCCCGATCTGCCGGACGACGAGATCACCGCGATCGCGCGGCTCGCCGTCGACGAAGGGCTCGCGGGCATCATCGCCCACAACACGACGATCAGCCGTGACGGCCTGCGGACCGATGCGGCCGTCGTCGAAGCGGCGGGTGCCGGGGGGCTCTCCGGGGCTCCGCTCAAGCAGCGGTCGCTGGAGGTGCTCCGGGTCGTCCGTGCGGCGGTGCCGGAGGACTTCTGCGTGATCGCGGTGGGCGGTGTGGAGACGGCCGCCGATGTGCAGGAGCGTCTGGATGCCGGGGCGACCCTGGTCCAGGGCTACACGGCGTTCCTCTACCGCGGCCCGTTCTGGGGCCGCGAGATCAACCGCGGACTGGTCAGTCGGGGTACTGCCCGCGCTTGACCTGCGGCTTGGGCAGGCGCATGAAGCGCATCTGCAGAGCCCGCATGCCGGCGTACCAGCCGAGACCCTTCTCGACGCGGTCCTTGCCGAACTTCGCGGCCGCCTTGCGCTTGACCCGCATGCCGAGGAGGATCATGCCGCCGATCGCGATCACGAGGTACGCCATCATGAACAGGTACGCGTAGAACGAGATCATCATGTTCGTCGGCAGCAGCGAGGCCAGGATGACGAGGACCATGACGCCCATGACGAACTCGGCGGGGTGCCAGCCGGCATCGACGTAGTCGCGCACCCACCGACGCTGCGGGCCCTTGTCGCGCGCGGGGAGGTACTTCTCCTCACCGGCGGCCATGCCGGCCTGTGCCTTCGCGCGGCGCTCGTTGAGCTCGGCGCGGGCCGCGGCCTTGGCCTCCTTCGTGTTCGCCACGAGGGGGCGGCGGCGGGCGGCCTCCTGCTCGGCGCGGGTCGGCGTCGCGCGTCCCTTGCCGACGGCAGGCGTCTGGGGGGCGTCGTCGTTCGTCGAAGGGGAGGCGGGGGTAGTGGCCACGAGGTTCCTCGGTTCGCTGGGGTGGGTCGCCTTAAGATTACTCGCATGACCTCACCTGCACTTCCCAGCGAGTCCGACGCCGCCGTCCTCGAAGCAGTCGCCACCGGTATCCCGTCCGCGCTGTCGGACCTCGGGAACCTCGTGCGCATTCCCGGCATGGCTTGGCCGGCCTTCGACCAGACGCAGCTCGAGCGCAGCGCCGACGCCGTCGCCACGCTCGCGCGCGGCACCGGTGTCTTCGACGAGGTGAGGGTGCTCCGTGCCGACATCCCCGGCACCGACGAGCAGGGCCAGCCCGCCGTCCTCGCGACGCGCGCGGCGCGGAACGGGAAGCCGACGATCCTCCTCTACGCCCACCACGACGTGCAGCCTCCGGGGGAGGACGCCCTGTGGGAGACGCCGCCGTTCGAGCCGACGGTGCGTGACGGCCGCCTGTACGGACGCGGCGCCGCGGACGACAAGGCCGGCATCATGGCCCACATCGGCGCGATCCGCGCGGTCGCCGACGTGCTCGGCGACGACCTCGACGTCGGGATCGCGATGTTCGTCGAGGGGGAGGAGGAGTACGGTTCGCGGTCCTTCGCGCAATTCCTCTCCGACAACAAGGACGCCCTCCGCGCCGATGCGATCGTCGTCGCGGACTCGGGCAACTGGGATTCCGTCACGCCGGGCCTGACCGTCTCCCTCCGCGGCAACGCACGCTTCACCCTGAAGGTGCGCACGCTCGACCACGCGTCCCACTCTGGAATGTTCGGTGGCGCGGTGCCCGACGCGATGATGGCGACCGTGCGTCTCCTCGCCACCCTGTGGAACGAGGACGGCTCCGTCGCGGTCGAGGGCATGACCGCTCGGGACGCCGAGACACCCGAGTACACCGAGGAGACGCTGCGCGACGAGGCCGGGCTCCTCCCGGGGACGACGCCCATCGGCGACGGCACGATCCTCAGCCGCATCTGGAACAAGCCCTCCGTCACCGTGATCGGCATCGATGCGACGAGCGTCGCGGCGGCGTCGAACACGCTGCTCCCGGAGGTGACCGTGGTCATCAGCGCACGTGTCGCCCCCGGACAGTCCGGCCAGGAGGCCTACGAGGCTCTCGAGCGGCACCTCCGTGCCCACGCCCCGTTCGGCGCCGAGCTGACCTTCTCGGACGTCGACCTCGGCAACCCCTTCCTCGTGGACACGAGCGGGTGGGCGGTCACCCTCACCCGCGACGCGATGCGCGACGGGTACGGGGTCGCTTCGGTGGACCTGGGCGTCGGCGGGTCGATCCCGTTCATCGCCGACCTCGTGCGCGAGTTCCCGGAGGCGCAGATCCTCGTGACGGGCGTGGAGGATCCGCACTCCCGCGCGCACAGCCCGAACGAGTCTCTGCATCTCGACACCTTCCGGCATGCCGTGGCGACCGAGGCCCTGCTCCTCGCCCGCATGAACGCGCGGGAGATCTGAGCCTTCCGTCCGCACCGGCGGTAGAATCGTCGAAGAGCACGTACCCGGCCCCGTCACGAGGAGCGACATGAGCGACACCACCCTGTCCGCAGAGACCACCCGCGCACACGGCGTCAAGCTGACGGACGCCGCCGCCACGAAGGTGAAGAACCTTCTCGAGCAGGAGGGCCGCGACGACCTCCGTCTGCGTGTCGCCGTGCAGCCCGGCGGCTGCTCGGGCCTGATCTACCAGCTCTACTTCGACGAGCGCTACCTCGAAGGCGACGAGACCGTCGACTTCGACGGTGTCGAGGTCATCGTCGACAACATGAGTGTTCCCTACCTCGACGGCGCCTCGATCGACTTCAAGGACACCATCTCGGAGCAGGGCTTCACCATCGACAACCCGAACGCGGCGGGCAGCTGCGCCTGCGGCGACAGCTTCCACTGACACGTTCTTCCCGCGAACGGCCGCCGTCACGTCCCGTGACGGCGGCCGTTCCGCTTCTCAACCTGCATGGTTGGCATGAATCAGGTGTGAGGTTGCTCTAGACTTGGACATGCCTTGTCCGCGATCTGAAAGGTGCATCGTGCCCTCGAAACGCCGCCTTCGTTGGGCCGCACTCCCTGTGGGAGTTGTGGCAGCTGTGGCTCTGGCGGGATGTACTCCCACCGAGCTGAACGGCTTTCTTCCGGGCTTCGTGGATGGTGGTCCGGCAGCAACCAACCAGACGGAGCGCGTGTCGTCCCTCTGGGTGAACTCCTGGATCGTGCTCCTCGCGGTGGGTGTCGTCACCTGGAGCCTCATGGCCTGGGCTGCGATCGCGTACCGCCGCCGCAAGGGCCAGACCGGCCTCCCGGTGCAGATGCGCTACAACATGCCGATCGAGATCTTCTACACGATCGTGCCGCTCATCCTCGTGCTGGGCATGTTCTTCTTCACGGCTCGCGACCAGACCGAGATCGAGACGAAGTGGGACGACCCCGACGTCGAGATCACCGCGATCGCCAAGCAGTGGGCATGGGACTTCCAGTACAACGGCGAGACCGAGGAAGACACCGTGTGGACCATGGGCATCCAGGCCCAGCCCGACGCGGAAGGCAACATCGACCAGGCGGAGCTGCCGACCCTGGTGCTGCCGGTCGACCAGAAGGTCACCATCAACCTGCAGTCGCGCGACGTCATCCACTCCTTCTGGATCATCGACTTCCTCTACAAGAAGGACATGTTCATCGGGAAGGACAACTCCTGGTCCTTCATCCCCACCCGTGAGGGCGAGTACGCCGGCAAGTGCGCCGAGCTCTGCGGCGAGTACCACTCGATGATGCTCTTCAACGTAAAGGTCGTCTCGCAGGACGAGTACGCCGCTTACCTCGAGTCCCTCGAGGAAGAGGGCAACACCGGGGACATCACCGACGCGTACGACCGTCTCTCGAACCTCCCCGGCACCTCCGGGAAGACCGACACCGAGGAAGGAGAGGAGTAAGCCATGTCGACCACTGAAGCTCCTCGCACCGACGAGGCACCTCGCTCCCGTCCCACCACCCTGCCCGCGCGCCAGGCTGCTCTGATGAGCTCCTCCCGCGTCGAGCAGAAGGGCAACATCGTCGTCAAGTGGATCACCTCCACGGACCACAAGACGATCGGGTACATGTACCTCATCGCCTCGGTGATGTTCTTCCTCCTGGGTGGCGTGATGGCGCTGGTGATCCGTGCCGAGCTGTTCGCGCCGGGCATGCAGATCGTCCCGACGAAGGAGCAGTACAACCAGCTGTTCACGATGCACGGCACGATCATGCTGCTGATGTTCGCGACGCCGCTGTTCGCCGGCTTCGCTAATGCGATCCTGCCGCTGCAGATCGGTGCTCCGGACGTCGCCTTCCCGCGTCTGAACGCCTTCGCCTTCTGGCTGTTCCTGTTCGGCTCGACCATCGCGGTCGCCGGCTTCCTCACCCCGCAGGGTGCGGCCTCGTTCGGCTGGTTCGCGTATCAGCCCTTGGCCAACGCGTCGTTCTCGCCAGGAGCGGGCGGAAACCTCTGGATGCTCGGTCTCGGCATCTCGGGCTTCGGCACGATCCTCGGTGCGGTGAACTTCATCACGACGATCATCACGATGCGTGCTCCCGGCATGACGATGTGGCGCATGCCGATCTTCAGCTGGAACACGCTCATCACCAGCCTCCTGATCCTGATGGCCTTCCCGGTCCTCGCCGCGGCGATCTTCGCCGCCGCCGCCGACCGCGTGCTCGGTGCGCACATCTACGACCCGGCCAACGGCGGTGTCCTGCTCTGGCAGCACCTCTTCTGGTTCTTCGGCCACCCCGAGGTCTACATCATCGCGCTGCCGTTCTTCGGCATCGTCTCGGAGATCTTCCCGGTGTTCAGCCGGAAGCCGATCTTCGGGTACAAGACCCTGGTCTACGCGACGATCGCGATCGCGGCCCTGTCCGTCGCCGTGTGGGCGCACCACATGTACGTCACCGGCTCCGTGCTCCTGCCGTTCTTCGCTCTGATGACGATGCTCATCGCGGTGCCCACGGGTGTGAAGATCTTCAACTGGATCGGGACGCTGTGGCGCGGCTCGGTGACGTTCGAGACCCCGATGGTGTTCTCGCTCGGCTTCCTCGTTTCGTTCGTCTTCGGTGGCCTCACCGGTGTGATCCTCGCGGCCCCGCCGCTGGACTTCCACCTCAGCGACAGCTACTTCGTCGTGGCGCACTTCCACTACGTGGTGTTCGGCACGGTCGTGTTCGCGATGTTCGCCGGTTTCTACTTCTGGTGGCCGAAGTGGACGGGTCGCATGCTGAACGAGCGCCTCGGCTACGTGCACTTCTGGATGCTGTTCGTCGGCTTCCACATGACCTTCCTCATCCAGCACTGGCTCGGTGTCGACGGCATGGTGCGTCGCTACGCGGACTACTCCGCGGCGGACGGCTGGACGTGGCAGAACCAGGTCTCGACGATCGGTGCGATCATCCTCGGCGCCTCGATGCTGCCGTTCTTCCTGAACGTCTGGATCACGGCCCGCAAGGCGCCGAAGGTCACCGTGAACGACCCCTGGGGCTACGGTGCCTCGCTGGAGTGGGCGACCTCGTGCCCGCCGCCGCGGCACAACTTCACGTCGATCCCGCGCATCCGCAGCGAGCGTCCGGCGTTCGACCTGAACCACCCGGAGGCCGCGGAGTTCGCGACCACCGCACCCGGCGAGCGAGAGGGCCACTGAGCCATGCGCGACAACGTCATCATCTGGTGGGTCCTGACCGCGTTCTTCGCCCTCGTCGGCGTCGTCTACACGGGCTGGAACATCCTGGCTCACCCCGGGCTTCCGCTGGTGAACCAGGTCGAGTGGGTCGGTACCGTCGCCCTGTTCTTCTCGGCCTTCATGGGCGCCATGGTCGCCTTCTACCTCGACCGGACGCACAAGGCGCAGAACGGTGAGCTGCCCGAGGACATCCTCACGTCGGACATCGACGACGGTGACCCCGAGCTCGGCGAGTTCAGCCCGTGGTCCTGGTGGCCGCTGGTGCTCGCGGCTTCCGCCGGAGTGTTCGTCGTCGGCCTGGCGGTCGGTCACTTCCTCCTCCCGATCGGTCTCGCGATCTTCGTGGTCGCGATCGTCGGCTGGGTCTACGAGTACTACCGCGGCAACTTCGCCCGCTGAGTCTCCTCACACCCCGAAGGCCCCCGGATCACTCCGGGGGCCTTCGTCGTTCCTGCGATCCGCTCACACGCGGGTGCGGATGCGGGGGATCCCGGTCAGCGGGTCGACGGGACGGTGGTGCACACCCTCGGCGTCTTCGACGGGATATCCCTCGCGGGCCCAGTACTCGAAACCGCCGATCATCTCGCGCACGCGATAGCCGAGACGAGCGAACTCGAGCGAGCCGCGGACACCGCCGTTGCATCCGGGGCTCCAGCAGTAGACGACGACCTCGGCATCCGCCGGGATCTCCTCCGGGGCGCGGTGCGCGATCTCGCTGTGAGGCATGTGGAGCGCGCCGGACACGCGCCCCTGAGCGAACGCCTCGCTCGAGCGGACGTCAACCACGACCAGAGCGCGGCCGGCGGCACGGTCGGCGTGCACGTCGCTGGGGTCGGTCTCGAAGGCGAGGCGGGCGGCGAAGTAGTCAAGGCGATCGATCATGAGCCCAGACTAGGGACGCGCGGGCGCCGACGACCGAGGGATACCGTCGTGCGTCGCGCGAATCCTGCCGTCGTGGCCGGTCAGAGCGCCGCGGTCATCTGGATCCGCCGTCCGTACCGGGTCAGGCCCAGACGCTCTTCGACGGCGACGAGCTCACGGAGGAAGTCGGTGTCCGGCGTGGACTCCGTGAAGCCGCAGCGGGAGTAGAAAGGGGCGTTCCAGGGGACGTCCGCGTATGTGCGCAGCGTGAGTTGTGTGCGGCCCCGACGGCGGGACTCGTCCTGGGCCGCCATGACGAGGGCGCGACCGATACCGCGGCGACCGGAGGCGGGGTGGACGGACAACTGCTCCAGATGGGCGTACCCGGGTCCCTCCAGCACCTGCACGAACCCGACCGGCACCTCGAGTCCGCCGGAAGCCTCCGTCGTAGGGGAGGAGGTGGCCACCAGGACGAATCCCTCGGCGCGCCGGCGGTCGTCGGCTGTCGACGGCGGGGGCCAGTCCTCGGCACCGAAGCGATCGGTCAGAAGGCTGTCAGCGGCGCGCTCGATCTCCTCCAGGACGGCATGGTCCTGATCCGTCGCGTGTCGGATGAGGGTGGTCATGCACGGTCCGCGGGCAGAGCGGCGACCGCCTCGATCTCGACGAGCTGGTCGTCGTAGCCGAGGACAGTCACGCCGAGGAGGGTGCTGGGGACGTCGTGAGGCCCGAACGCGGCGTGGACGACGTCCCAGGCCGTGACGAGGTCCCGCTGCGCGGAGGAGGCCACCAGGACCCGCGTGCTGATGACATCCGTCAGAGTGGCGCCGGCAGCCGTGAGCGCGCCCTGCAGCGTCTCGACACACCGTGCCGCCTGAGCGGCGTAGTCTCCGGGGGCGGTGGTCGTCCCATCGTCCTCCAACGGGCAGGCTCCGGCTAGGAAGACCAGACGCGCGTCAGCGGGGGCGGTGGCGGCGTACGCGTACGGGGTGTCGGCGAGGAGGGGAGCACGGAGCAGGCGGACGACCGAAGACATGAGACGATCCTCTCATCAGGGGAGAACGATGAAGGCCCCGTCCTAACGGACGGGGCCTTCATCGAAGGGGAGTGACGACTACTCGTCGTCCTCCGACTTCTTCTTCCGAGGCTTCTTGACGGGCTCGGTCGAGATCACCGTGCTGGGTGTGTTCGGCGTTTCGTCGACGTGCGTCTCGTCGACCGTGAGCGGCGCGTCCGGGAACCCGGCACGCTCGTGAGCGCCCTGGATCTCGGCGGCCTCCGCCTCCTCGTTCCCCGCAGTGACGTGATGCTGGTGCGCATCGGCGGCGTCGATCTCGGCCTGCGTGAGCGGGGCGAGACGGTCCTCGAAGAACCAGCGGGACATCGCAGAACGGAGGTTCTCCGTCCACGGGATGCGGCCCTTGGCGTTCGGGCGGACGACCAGCGGCTCGTAACCGTCGACGTCGATGAGCTTCCAGCGGTCGTAGACGTCGACCGGCTGGTGCACCTCGATGAACTCGCCGCCGGGGAGGCGGACGATGCGTCCGGACTCGAAGCCGTGCAGGACGATCTCGCGGTCCTTCTTCTGGAGCGCGATGCAGATGCGCTTCGTGACGAAGTAGCCGATGATCGGGCCCAGGAACAGCAGCGCCTGCAGCGTGTGGATGACGCCTTCCATGGTGAGCATGAAGTGCGTGGCGATGAGGTCTGACGAGGCCGCCGCCCACAGGACCGCGTAGAAGATGACGCCGGCGACGCCGATCGCGGTGCGGGTGGCCGCGTTGCGCGGACGCTGGGCGATGTGGTGCTCGCGCTTGTCGCCGGTGACCCACGCCTCGATGAACGGGTAGATCGCGACGATGACGATGAACAGACCGAGTACGGCGACCGGAGCCAGGATTCCGAACGACCAGGTGTGGTCGAGGAACACGATGTCCCAGTTCGACGGGGCCAGGCGGAGCGCGCCGTCCGCGAACCCGATGTACCAGTCCGGCTGCGTACCGGCCGAGACGGGGGAGGGGTCGTAGGGGCCGTAGTTCCAGATCGGGTTGATCTGGAAGAACGTCGCGATCAGCACGATGGTGCCGAAGACGATGAACAGGTAGCCGCCCATCTTGGACATGTAGACCGGCATCATCGGGTAGCCCACGACGTTGTCGTTCGTGCGGCCGGGGCCGGCGAACTGCGTGTGCTTGTTGATGATCATGAGCATCAGGTGCACCGCGATGAAGGCGATCACCAGCATCGGGAGCAGCAGGATGTGCAGGGTGTAGAGGCGTCCCACGATGTCGGTGCCCGGGAACTCGCCGCCGAAGAGGAGGAAGGAGGTCCAGGTGCCGATCAGGGGGAGACCCTTGATCATGCCGTCGATGATGCGCAGACCGTTGCCCGAGAGCAGGTCGTCGGGGAGCGAGTAGCCGGTGAAGCCCTCGGCCATCGCGAGGATGAACAGCACGAAGCCGATCACCCAGTTCAGCTCGCGCGGCTTGCGGAACGCGCCCGTGAAGAACACGCGCAGCATGTGCACGCCGATGCCGGCGATGAAGACGAGCGCGGCCCAGTGGTGGATCTGGCGGACCAGGAGGCCGCCGCGGAGGTCGAACGAGATGTGCAGCGTCGACTCGAGAGCCGAGGACATCGCGATACCGCGCATGGGGGCGTAGGCGCCGGTGTAGTGGGTCTCGACCATCGAGGCCTGGAAGAAGAACGTCAGGAAGGTTCCGGAGAGGAACACGACGACGAAGCTCCAGAGCGCGATCTCACCGAGCATGAACGACCAGTGGTCGGGGAAGATCTTGCGACCGAGCTCCTTGACGAAGCCGGAGAGGCTCGTGCGCTCATCGATGTAGTTCGACGCGGCGCCGACGAAGCGGCCGCCGAGAGGCGCCTTGGAGTCCTTCTCGTCCTTGGACAGCATTGCGGTGCTCAATGGCGCTCCCAGAAGCTCGGGCCGACGGGTTCGGTGAAGTCGCTGCGTGCGATGAGGTAGCCCTCGTCGTCCACGGTGATGGGCAGCTGAGGCAGCGGCCGAGCGGCCGGGCCGAAGATGACCTTCGCGTGGTCCGTGACGTCGAACTGCGACTGGTGGCACGGGCACAGCAGGTGGTGGGTCTGCTGCTCGTACAGCGCGACGGGGCAGCCGACGTGCGTGCAGACCTTGGAGTACGCGACGATGCCGTCGTAGGACCAGTCCTTGCGGTCCTCGGCCTCGATGAGCTGCTCCGGGCGGAGGCGCATCATCAGCACGATGGCCTTGGCCTTCTCCTCGAGGTAGCCCTCATCGTGACCGAGCTCCGCGAGGTCCTCCGGGATCACGTGGAAAGCGGAGCCGAGCGTGACGTCGGCGGCACGGATGGGGGTGCCGTCGGGGTCGCGGACGAGGCGCATGCCCTCATCCCACATCGTGTGCTTCAGCAGCGCGACCGGGTCGCCCGCGGTGGGGTCGTCCGGCGTGGAGTGCGGGGCGAGGCCACGGAACAGCGTCACACCGGGGATGATCGACGCGACGATCGCCGCGAACAGCGAGTTGCGGATCATCGTGCGGCGACCGAAGCCGGACTCCTCGTTGGCGTCGGCGAAGGCCTTGATGGCCGCCTCACGCGTCGAGTCCTTGCCCCGGGTGGGGTGGCGGAGCTCGACGTGCTCCTTGTCGGACATGAGGGCCTTCGACCAGTGGATCGCGCCGATGCCCAGGGCCAGCAGCGCGAGCGCGATGCCGAGACCGATGAAGAGGTTGTTCTGACGGATGTCGATGAGAGCGCCGCTCTCGATCGGGAACAGCATGTAGGCGGCGACCGCCCAGATGCTGCCGGCGAGCGACAGGTAGAACAGCGTGTAGACGGTGCGGACGGCGGCCTTCTCGGCGCGCGGGTCCTTGTCGGTCATCCGCTCGCGGTGCGGCGGAAGCCCGGGGTTCTGCACGGGATCGCTGACTGCGACACCCAGCCCCGGAGAGGGCTGGTAGGCCCTGTCAAGAGCCTGCGAGTCGTCGTCGTGTGCCATGGTGCTCCTCGTACGTTCCTCTTCGATGAATAAGCGTCAGTTGGACTTCGCCGTGATCCACACGGTGATGGCGACCAGAGCGCCGATACCGAAGATCCACACGAACAGGCCTTCGGAGACCGGTCCGAGCGAGCCGAGGGAGAAGCCGCCGATCTGGACGGACTGCTGCTGGAAGAGCAGAGCCGAGATGATGTCGCGCTTGTCCTCGTCGGACAGGTTCATGTCGCCGAAGACCGGCATGTTCTGCGGGCCGGTGACCATGGCCGCGTAGATGTGCAGCGCGCTGGTCTCCGTGATGGCCGGAGCGTACTTGCCCTCGGTGAGAGCGCCACCGGCGGCGGCCACGTTGTGGCACATCGCGCAGTTGACGCGGAAGAGCTCGGCGCCGTGCGCCACGTCGCCCTCGCCGTCGATGATCTCGTCAGCGGGGTACGTCGGGCCGGGGGCCTCGGACTGCACGTAGGCCGCCATCGCGAGGATCTGCTCCTCGGTGAACTGCGGCTCCTTCTGCGGAGCCTGCGGTCCCTGCATCTGCAGCGGCATGCGGCCGGTCGACACCTGGAACTCCACCGCCAGCTCCCCGACGCCGTAGAGGCTCGGGCCGTTGGGGGTGCCCTCCAGGTCGAGGCCGTGGCAGGTGGCGCAGTTCGCCGTGAACAGCTTCTCGCCGTCCTCGACCGTCAGCTGCGTCGATGCCGTGGGGGCGTCGTTGGCGGCGAATGCCGCGGTCGCACCCGCGTACACCGCGCCGGTGATCATGAGGCCTGCTCCGATGAGCGCGGCCGCCGCCAGTGGGCTGCGACGACCGCTCGAACGGCGCTTCTTCTCTCGTGCCATCTCGGGGATCAGCTCCGCTCTTATTTCAGGAAGTAGATAACGAAGAACAGCACGATCCAGACGACGTCGACGAAGTGCCAGTAGTAGGACACCACGATCGAGGAGGTCGCCTCCTTGTGCCGGAAGTTCTTGACGGCGTACGCGCGGCCGATCACCAGGAGGAACGCGACGAGTCCGCCGGTGACGTGGAGGGCGTGGAAGCCGGTGGTGAGGTAGAACGCCGAGGCGTACGAGTCCGCCTGGATGGGCATGCCCTCTGCGACGAGCTGGGCGTACTCCCACACCTGGCCGGACACGAAGATCGCGCCGAGGGCGAAGGTGAGGAAGAACCACTCGACCATGCCCCAGCCGAACAGGCGACGGCGGCCGGCGCCGTTCTTCTGGCCCTTGCCGATCTTGTACGGCTGCAGGTCTTCGGCCGCGAACACGCCCATCTGGCAGGTGAACGAGGAGAGCACGAGGATCGCCGTGTTCACTGCCGCGAACGGCACGTTCAGGAGCTCGGTACGGTCGGCCCACAGCTCGGGGGAAGTGCTGCGGAGGGTGAAGTAGATCGCGAAGAGTCCCGCGAAGAACATCACCTCGCTGCCGAGCCACACAATGGTGCCGACAGCTACCGGGTTGGGCCGCTTGATGGTTCTCGCCGCCGGGGCATACGTCGCTGAGGTCGTCACCCCTCCATTATGGCCGATCCGCGGGCGTGATTCTTGCACCCGCGCCCCTCGATTCGCCCGTCGAGGACTTAGGGGACCCTAAGAAAACACTGCGAATACCCGGTGAATACGCGGGAAACGTCGCTCTTCCGCGGGCTGCGCGCTCGCCCGGATCGATCTGCACGTTTTCTCCGCGCCGATAGGATCGCACACATGGCTGATTCCCTGACCTGGTCCGATGTGCTCACCTCTCTCCTGGAGCGTCGCGACCTCAGCGTGTGGGAGTCGACGTGGGCCATGCGCCAGATCATGAAGGGCGACGTCTCCGAGGCGCAGCTCGCCGGATTCCTCGTCGCTCTGCGGGCGAAGGGGGAGACGATCGATGAGATCGTCGGCTTCCGCGACGCGATTCTCGAGGCGGCCGTGCCTCTGCCGGTCTCGCCGAACGTGCTGGACATCGTGGGCACGGGCGGCGACCGCGTCGGGACGGTGAACGTGTCGACGACGGCCGCCGTCATCATCGGTGCCACGGGCATCCCCGTTGTCAAGCACGGCAATCGCGCCGCGAGCTCGGCCTCGGGCTCCTCCGACGTCCTCGGTGCACTCGGCCTCGAGCTCTCCCTCGACCCCGCGGCGGTCGCCTCGATCCTCGACCGGACGGGCATCACCTTCGCCTGGGCGGGGGCGTTCCACCCCGGGTTCAAGCACGCCGGTGCCGTCCGCTCGCAGCTCGGCGTTCCTACGGTGTTCAACATGCTCGGCCCGCTCTGCAACCCCGCGCGTGCCGAGGCGAACGCGGTCGGTGTCGCCCAGATGGAGCGCGTCCCGCTGATCACCGGCGTCTTCCGCACCCGGGGAGCGACGGCGCTGGTCTTCCGCGGCGACGACGGCCTCGACGAGCTCACGACCACCGGGCACAGCCGCATCTGGGAGGTCACCCGTGGAGACATCCACGAGCACGACCTCGATCCCCGTGACCTCGGCATCCCGCTCGCCGACCTCTCCGACCTCATCGGCGGCTCTCCCGCCCACAACGCCGAGATCCTCCGCCGGACGCTCGCGGGGGAGCAGGGGCCGGTACGGGACATCGTGCTCCTCAACGCCGCTGCCGGCATCGTCGCCTTCGAGCTGTCGCAGGACGCGACCCAGGTGCAGCGGCCGATCCTCGAGCGGCTCCGCGATGCGCTCGCCCGTGCGTCCGCCGCAGTGGACGACGGGCGCGCCCTGGCCAAGCTGGATCAGTGGATCGGCGTCAGTCGCGAGCTGGCCGCGCCGAAGGAGTGAGCATGGACCCGGTCGACGCGCTGCTCGAGATCGCTTCGCTGCTGGAGCGCGAGCGGGCGTCGCGCTACCGGGCCAAGGCGTTCCGCCAGGCGGCGGCCACGTTCCAGGATCTTCCGTCCGACGTGCAGGGCGACCCGACGCGTCTGCGAGCGGCCAAGGGCATCGGGGAGTCGACCTTCGCCGTCATCCGCCAGGCGCAGGCAGGAGAGGTGCCGGAGTACCTCGTGGAGCTCCGCGGCGACGTGGAACCAGAGAAGGTGTCGGTGCTCCGCGGGAAGCTGCGCGGAGACCTGCACGCCCACACCGAGTGGTCGGACGGGACGACGTCCATCGAGGTGATGGCCGCTGCCGCCCGCGCGCAGGGCCACGAGTACCAGGCCATCACCGACCACTCTCCACGCCTCCGTGTGGCGCGAGGGCTGTCGGCGGAGCGGCTCCGCGAGCAGATCCCGCAGGTGCGGGCGCAGTCGGGGGACGGCTTCACACTGCTCGCCGGCATCGAGGTGGACATCCTGGAAGACGGAGCGCTCGATCAGGAGGACGCCCTCCTCGCGGACCTGGACATCGTCGTCGCCTCGGTGCATTCCAAGCTCCGCATGGACGGACGGGCGATGACCGCGCGGATGATCGCGGCTGTCTCGCATCCTCGGGTGAACGTCCTTGGACACTGCACCGGCCGGCTCGTCCAGGGCGACCGGGGCACGCGCCCGCCCTCGGCCTTCGATGCCGCCGCGGTGTTCGCGGCGTGCGCGGAGAACGGGGTGGCGGTCGAGATCAACTCGCGGCCCGAGCGTCAGGACCCGCCGGACGAGCTCATCGCGATCGCGCTCGAGGCCGGATGCCTCTTCTCGATCGACTCCGACGCGCACGCTCCCGGACAGCTCTCTCTGCTGGACCACGGCGCCGAACGTGCGGAGCGCGCCGGGGTGCCGGCGTCGCGCATCGTCACGACGTGGGGTCTGTCGCGCCTCCTCGCCTGGGCGGAGTGAGGTCCGGCCGCGTCAGCCCTCGGTGATCTGGCTCGCGGCCGCGGTGACCGCGGTGACGGCCCGGGTCATCGAGCTTCCGAGGTTCCAGCGCTCGGCGAGGGCCGTGGCTTCCGCCGCTTCGTCCGGCGTGAGGGCTCGCAGCGCGACATCGGGAGCGGTGATCGGGAGCTCCGTGGCGACGGCGACGACCGTGGGGGCGACATCGAGATACGCCTGCGCGTCGAGGATCTTCGCGCGGATGCCGGCGCTCATGCCCTCGCCCGTTTCCGCGGCTTCCCGGATGCCGACGAGGTCGCCGTGCTTCTGCAGCAGGGTGGCGGCGGTCTTCTCGCCGATCCCGGCGACGCCCGGGAGTCCGTCCGACGCATCGCCGCGCATCGTCGCGAAGTCCGCGTACTGCGAGGGGAGCACCCCGTACTTGGTGACCACAGTGGCGTCCGTCACGACCTCGAGGTTGCTCATGCCGCGCGCCGTGTAGATCACACGCACGTCGCGCTCGTCGTCGACGAGCTGGAACAGGTCGCGGTCGCCGGTGACGATGTCGACGGGCATCGTCGCGTGCGTCGCGAGGGTGCCGATGACGTCATCCGCCTCGTGCTCGGCGACGCCGACGATCGGGATGCCGAGGACCGCGAGCGTCTCGCGGATCAGCGGGATCTGCGCCTCCAGCGGGTCGGGCACTTCCTCGACGTCGGGCGCGCCCGCCACGACCTCCACCACGCGGTGCGTCTTGTAACTGGGGATGAGGTCCACTCGCCACTGCGGACGCCAGTCGTCGTCCCAGCACGCCACGACGTGGGTCGGCTGATAGGTGGTCACGAGCTTCGCGATCATGTCCAGCAGGCCGCGCGCCGCATTGATGGGGGAGCCGTCGGGGGCTGTCACCTTGTCGGGGACGCCGTAGAACGCGCGGAAGTAGAGGCTGGCGGTGTCGAGCAGCATGAGGCGTTCGGCGCGGGTCATGGATTCAGGGTAGAGCGTGCCCCGCGGGGTGCTCAGCAGCCCGCAGCCGCGGGTCGTTCTTCACACGTCCGTGCCACGAGCGCGGTGGTCGCCTCGTAGATGCGGATCTGCCTGGATGCGCCATCGACCGAAAGCTCGCCGGACACCGGGAACCAGCCCCCGCCGACGTCGACCTCCGCCGTATAGGCGACCGTCGTCCTTGTCGTGTAGGTGCCGCGTCGGGTGTAGACGTGGCTCGTGGGGGTCGCGGTGAAGGGCGCTTGGCCGAGCGTCGCCCACGTGCGGCCGCCGTCCGGCGCGGTGGCCGACGTTCCATCGCCGTGGTTGAAGACGACCCGCACGGGTGTGAAGCGCACCGTCACCGGCCGGTCGAGGAGTGTGCCGCTCACCGTGTGTGCCGCGACGGTCGCCACGAAGTTCGTCGCCATCCCCACGACGCCGGCGTTCCCGGGCTCCGCTGTCGTCGTCACGGGGTCCGGCGCGAACCGTGCGAGGTCCTCGATCGTGAGCGGGTGCTCGGACTCCTCCGTCACCCGCACTCCGTACATGCCGCACGACCGGCTCAGCGCTGTGTCCGTCTTGCACGGTTCGCGTTTTGGTTCTGGGGCGGAGGGATTCACCGTCTCGGGCTGCAAGCCCTTGTCGAGCGGCCCGCGGGCTGACACGGTCACGTTCGACCCGTCAGTGCCCGCGAGGAAGTCGGAGAAGCCAGGTGAATCGGCGCCAGAACCCGATGGAACCAGTAGCACGAGCAATGCGATCAGTCTGAACACCGAACACTCTCGTTCTGGTTGGCGGAGTCGATAGTTAGAGTTCCTCCTGCCTTCCTCAACAGCACCAACTCGAGTGCGTAAATGTCGGGGCGGTCAGCGGTGACTGCCGATGAGCCATCCTGGTTCGTGATTTCGACATCGGAAACGTCGAGACACGCATAAGCCTGGACCTGCTCGTAGGGTTCCTCGCTGGCCACCCCTTCGAAGTGGATGATGGTGGTTTCGCCACTCACCGTCTGACCCTCAGCATGCATCCGCGAGAAGTTCTTGCGGTCGGCTGCCTCGACCGCGCCGCTGGAAAGCTCGAAGAGCGGCTCAAAGGTAGCTGGGTCGCGAGTGTCGACGTGGTTGAGCGCGTCGACATACTCGGCAAAGGTGGCCTCGGCGGCGGCGAAGGCCTCTTCCTCGGAGGCGAAGGCGGGGGAGGGGGTCGGCGTGGGCTCCGGAGT
>NZ_QCXO01000059.1:0-261 GCF_023383675.1 Microbacterium sp. ER1 | reverse complement strand
AGGCAGGACGTTATGCGCCGTACCGGCGACAAATTGCGTCACGGACAGAACGACTGGCTCGAGCGGGTCCACATAGCGCGAGACGATATGTTGCAAGTTCGTCACGACTTGGGCGCCGATGGCGATCGCATCGATCGTTTGGTGCGGCATCGCCCCGTGGCCGCCTTTGCCGATGATGCGGATGAAAAACCGGTCGGGTGCGGCCATCATCGGCCCATACACAATGCCGATTTTTCCGCGCTCAAGCGGCGACCAAAGGTG
>NZ_QCXO01000058.1:0-264 GCF_023383675.1 Microbacterium sp. ER1 | reverse complement strand
ATTATTTACCAATTGCTGATGTTCATCATTTTGCTGGCCTTGTTGCACAAATTCGCTTGGCAGCCGTTAATGAATATCATGAAACAACGTGAAGAACATATCGCGAACGAAATTGACCAAGCGGAAAAACGCCGTCAAGAAGCAGAAAAACTTCTTGAAGAACAGCGCGAACTGATGAAGCAGTCGCGCCAAGAAGCGCAAGCGCTCATTGAAAACGCGCGCAAGCTGGCTGAAGAGCAGAAAGAACAAATTGTCGCCTCGGCC
>NZ_QCXO01000057.1:0-264 GCF_023383675.1 Microbacterium sp. ER1 | reverse complement strand
ACAACGAGCCGTCGAGCCCGAGGCTCTTCTGCATCAGGTCGTAGGCCTCCTGCGTGTAGTTCGGACCCAGCACCGAGATGATCGGGTCACCGGGCACGAGCCGCAGGATCACGAACGTGACGAGGGTGAACACGGCGAGGTGCAGCGGCAGGAGCGCGAGGCGGGTCATCCACCAGCGCTGGTGACGAAGTCGATCAAGCAATTCGGGCCTCCCCGGTCGAAGCTGCGTCGTTGTAACCGGCGAGGAGTTCGCGGGTATACGGG
>NZ_QCXO01000056.1:0-264 GCF_023383675.1 Microbacterium sp. ER1 | reverse complement strand
CTCTACTAGATAGAAAGTGAGACGTTGTGGCACCCTCAGACCAAACCCAGATGGCCGTCCTCGGCGGCCTCAGCATCGCCCCGATGACGGGCTACGCCCTGCGGGAGCAGATCCGGGATGCCCTCGGGCAGTTCTGGGCGGAGAGCTTCGGGCAGATCTACCCGGCCCTGGCGGCGCTCGAACGCGACGGGCTGATCGAGCGCCAAGCTGCCCTCCGGGCCGGCTCCTCCACGTTCGCCATCACCCCGCAGGGCAGTGCGCGCC
>NZ_QCXO01000055.1:0-265 GCF_023383675.1 Microbacterium sp. ER1 | reverse complement strand
GTACGGAATATCGAGCCCGGTGAGCTCCTCCACAGTATCGACCACGCAGGGCAGCCCGCCGCGCCCCATCGCCTCGTTGACCGGGGCAGCTTGCAGCGCGCCGTACACCTCGCCGGTGCCGGCGTCGGTGCACTCCGGATGCGCCACGATGAGGTCCCGGGGAATGCTCACGACCACGGCGTTCGTGTGGTCCGCCGACACGTGCACCAGAATGTTGACGTCGTTGAGGGTGGTCGCCCGCTCGCCGTACGCCGCCCCCTGGGAC
>NZ_QCXO01000054.1:0-272 GCF_023383675.1 Microbacterium sp. ER1 | reverse complement strand
ATGTATGCCGGCATAATAAGCCGCCAGCATCAAGGCGGCGAACAAGGCGACAAACAGGACATCATATTTGCCAAACCCTATTTCATAGTAAAACGTGCGCCGCCCATTCCCGGAAAATCGCTTTGCCTCCATCGCGACCGCAATGCGCTGGGCGCGGCGGATGCTTTGCGACAACAGCGGAATGGCGTAGCGCTTCACTTTGCTGAGGCCGCCCTTGTTCGGCACGCCGCGCACTTTTAACGCATAGCGGATCGTCTGAAACTCTTCAAGCA
>NZ_QCXO01000053.1:0-265 GCF_023383675.1 Microbacterium sp. ER1 | reverse complement strand
CCTACACGGTGCGCCAGGCGCGTCCGGAGCACCGCGAGGTCGACATCGACTTCGTCACCCACGGTGACGCCGGCCCCGCCTCCCGCTGGGTGCGCGCCGCCATCGTCGGCGACGAGGTCGCTATCGTCGGCCCCCTCGCCGATGGCGACAACCCGGCCGTCGGCATCGAGTGGGCCCCCGGCAACGCCAACACCGTGCTGATCGCCGGCGACGAAACCGCCGCCCCGGCTATCTGCGCCATCCTCTCGGCCCTGCCCCGCACGGC
>NZ_QCXO01000052.1:0-270 GCF_023383675.1 Microbacterium sp. ER1 | reverse complement strand
CCTTTGTGCAACGCATATTTTTCAATCGCTTCGTTAAAAGCGATCAACCCGATGCTCGCCTCATCATCTTCCTCGTGGATAAACCTCTTGCATACACTTGAGACTGTTTTGACGATAAACGGCTTATATTGCCGGATGAGCTCATTGCGCAACGCTTCATTTCCCCGCTGAATTTCCACAACTGTCCGTTCAAGCGTTCTCTCTCTTCTTTTCAATAACGTCCCAAACACCCTTTTCACCCCGCTTATACAAGCCGGACTGACGCTCGCT
>NZ_QCXO01000051.1:0-275 GCF_023383675.1 Microbacterium sp. ER1 | reverse complement strand
CCCGGCCCGGTCTTCAGGTTCACCGCCCTGTTGCCCACCAACGAGCCTGGCGTGCCCGGCCCGCTCCCCCGCTCCTCAACGAATGGTGCCCCATGATCTCCGTAGTCCTCGCCGACGATCAGTCCCTGATCCGCACGGCGGTGGCCGAACTCGTCTCGCACGAGGAGGGCTTCAGCGTGGCCGGGCAGGCCGGGAACGGGCGTGAGGCCGTGGAGCTGGTGCGCCAGAGCCGCCCGGACATCGTGCTGATGGACATCCGGATGCCCGTGATGGAC
>NZ_QCXO01000050.1:0-268 GCF_023383675.1 Microbacterium sp. ER1 | reverse complement strand
ACTCATCGGAGTGGTCCTGTCCGCTACCGGCAGGCACTCGTCCACGGCGGCCGAAGACCGGCTCGACCGCGGCAAGTTCCTCGTCGGTGGCGATCCGGAACGCCCCTGCAGCCTCGGTCTGCACGTCGCGTCGGCCTTGACCGCGGGTGGCGCGGAGGCTGGCCACGATGGACACCGTGATGATGGTCACGACCACGGCCAGGCTGATGGTGGTCGGGATGTAGAAGACATCCAGGAGCAGCATCTTGATACCCACCCAGATCAGGAC
>NZ_QCXO01000005.1:0-26529 GCF_023383675.1 Microbacterium sp. ER1 | reverse complement strand
CCCCTCCACCCCCCGCCTCTCGCCCGTCGGCCACGCCGGCTGACGACAACACGAAGGAGACCTCCATGGCAGACCTCGACGGCAACGCCGACGCCAAGCAGTTCCACGTCGGGACGCCCGGCGTCCGGTTCACGCAGAACATCCGTGGCGCCGCCAACCTCGACTGGGGCATGCAGAACCGCCTGTCCCGAATCCTCGATCCGGAGACCGGGCGCACGGTCATGCTCGCCTTCGACCACGGCTACTTCCAGGGGCCGACGTCGGGACTCGAGCGCATCGACCTCAACATCGCGCCGCTCGCCGCGCAGGCGGACGCGCTGATGGGCACGAGAGGCGCGCTGCGCACCTCCCTCCCGCCGGCGACGCGTGCCGGACTCGTGCTCCGCGCCTCCGGGGGACCTTCGATCCTCAAGGACCTCTCGGACGAGTACACGGCGATGGCGATGGAGGACGCGGTTCGTCTCAATGCCGATGCCGTGGCCGTGCAGGTCTTCGTCGGCGGCGAGCACGAGAGCCGCAGCATCCGCAACCTCACCACCCTCGTCGACGAGGGGTACGCGGCCGGGATCCCCGTGCTCGGCGTGACCGCGGTGGGCAAGGAGCTGGTCCGCGACGCCCGCTACCTCGGACTCGCGACGCGCATCATCGCCGAGCTCGGCGCACAGCTGGTCAAGACCTACTACTGCGAGAAGGGCTTCGAGGACGTGGTGGCCGGGTGCCCCGTCCCGGTCATCATGGCGGGCGGCAAGAAGCTCCCGGAGCTCGACGCGCTCACCATGGCCTCCCGTGCCGTGCGGGCCGGGGCGGCCGGGGTCGACATGGGCCGCAACATCTTCCAGAGCGCGGCCCCCGCCGCGATGATGACCGCCGTCCGCGCCGTCGTGCACGACGACCTCGACCCCGCCGACGCGTACGAGCTGTTCCGCGCGGCCACCGAGGCCCCGGTGCCGGCATGAGCGCCGACGTGCTGCGGACCGCCGACGCCGCACTGCGGTTCGGCGACTGGGGTCCGGGATACCTCGCCCAGGCGGAGGACGCGGCCTTCGGCGTCGTCGTGCTCCGCCCGGGAGACGAGTTCGCGAACCACCTCCACGAGCACCACACGGAGTCGTTCGTCGTGATCGAGGGCCGCGCCGAGATCTGGCTGGACCGCGACACGTGCCGTGTCGTCTCCGCCGGGGACGTGCTGCGCGCCGAGCCGCACGAGGAGCACTTCGTCCGCAACCCCTTCGACGAGACCTTCCGTGCGGTCTTCGTCAAGACCCCCTGGGTGGACGGCGACAAGGTCGACCGCCCCTGGACGCCGGACCCCCGATCCGGCGCCTGACGTTCCCCCCCCTCTCACCCGAGAAGAACCATCGAAAGGACACCACCATGAGCAGGCAACGACGCCCCTCTCCGACCGCGCGCCTCGTGCGCCGTGCCCTTCCCGTCATCGCCCTGGCATCCACGGCGGGCCTCGTGCTCGCCGGCTGCGGCGGGGACGCGGGAGGCCCCTCCGGCGACGGAGGGGACAAGACCCTGAAGGTCCTCATCGCCGCACCCCAGGAGGGCGCGGGGGCCATCCTCGAGAAGGACTTCGAGGCCGAGACCGGCGTCGAGGTCGAGGTCGAGGTCGTCCCCTACGACCAGATCCAGACCAAGGCGATCCTCGACGCGCAGTCCGGCACCAACAACTACGACGTCATCCAGTACTGGTACACGTCGGTCGGCGCCCTCGCCGACGCCGGGGCGCTCGCCGACATCACCGACTGGGTCGAGTCCGACGAGGACATCGACTCCGGCGACTTCATCGAGGCGATCTTCGGACCGTACTCGCAGTACGAGGGCGCCACCTACGGTCTGCCCATCGACGGCGACACGCACGTGCTCTTCTACAACAAGGCGATCTTCGAGCGGAACGGCGTCGAGGTCCCGACCACGTGGGACGAGTACGTCGAGGTCTCGAAGAAGATCACCGACGCCGAGAAGGCGAACGGCGTCTACGGCAACGCGCTGCTCGGCTCGAAGAGCGCGTTCAACATCGGGTCGACGTTCTTCAACCGGCTCGCGACGATGTCGCCCGACCCGATCGACCCGCAGATGCCGCAGCTCGACACCGAGTACGCGGTGGCCGCCGCGCAGTCGATGCTCGACGCCTCGCCGTCGGCCCTCCCCAGTCCGCTGGAGATCGGATTCGAGCAGGCGCTGCCGCAGTTCCTGTCCGGGTCGGTCGGGATGATCGAGTTCTGGACCGACCTGGGCGTGTTCGCGCAGGACCCGGAGCAGTCGAAGATCGTCGACGGCTGGGGCGTCGCCCCGCTGCCGGTGGGCCCCGAGGGCAAGGTCTCCGGAGCGCTCAACGCGGGATGGGCGATGGGCATCAGCCCGAACGCGAGCGACGAGGACCTCGCGAAGCAGTTCGTCGCGTTCGCCTCGTCGAAGGAGACGAACGAGAAGCTCATCACGACGACCGGCTCCGGTGTCGACCCCACCCGCACCTCCACGCTGGAGAGCCCGGAGTACGTCGAGTTCGCCCCCGAGGTCTCGGCGGTCGCCGCCGAGGTGCTGCCCAACGCGCAGTCCTGGCCGACCTCGCCGCAGGCGCCGGAGATGATCCAGTCGCTCAGCGACAACCTGGCGCTGATGCTGCAGGGCGGCCTCACCGCCGAACAGGCGATGCAGAACACCTGGGACACCTGGCAGTCCCTGGCCGACTGATCCCCTCGTCGAACCCGAAAGGACCGCTCATGTCGCACCCCGTCACCTCCCGGCGCCGCGCCCGACGCGCGTCGTGGACGGGACGCGCCCTGCTCGCGCCCGCCGTCATCGCGATCGTCATCATCGCGATCTACCCGCTCGGCTACATCATCGCCGCCTCCTTCTCGGAGTCGTCGCTGGGCCGGCCGTTCACCGAATGGGTCGGGTTCGACAACTTCGCGGCACTGCTGGGGGACGGGGTCACCCTCCCGTCCCTCGGCAGGTCGCTGCTCTTCGCCATCCCCTCCGCCCTGATCGCGCTCGTGGCAGGGTTGGTCGTCGCCCTGTCGCTGGACGCCGCGGTCAAGGGCGGCCGCGTCATCCGGGTGCTGCTCCTGCTGCCGCTGATGACACCGCCGGTGATGGCGGGCGTCATCTGGAAGCTCATGCTGGCCCCGACCGGGGGACTGCTCAACAACATCGGGCAGTCGTTCGCGCCCGGGTCCGAGCCGTTCCTGTTCCTCGGCTCCAGCCCCGCGGCGATGATCTCCGTGATCCTGGTGGACGCCTGGCAGTGGACGCCGTTCTGCGTGCTGCTCGTGTTCGCCGCGCTGCAGACCCTGCCGACCGAGGTGTACGAGGCCTCCCAGGTCGACGGTGCCGGGGTGTGGCAGACGTTCTGGCGCATCACGTTCCCGCTCGTGCTCCCGAGCCTCATCACCGTGCTGCTGCTCAAGCTCGTCGTCTCGTTCAAGGTCTTCGACCTCGTGTTCATCATGACCAGCGGCGGGCCGGGCTTCGACACCACCGTCAGCAGCTACCAGATCTATCGGACCGGGCTGCAGACGTTCGACGTCGGCGCCGCCGCCGCGCAGACCATCGCCTTCCTGGTGCTGGTCACCATCGTCATCCTGCCGCTCAACGCCGTGCGGCAGCGGCTGCACAGAGAGGGCTGACCATGTCGCTCACACTCCGCTCCACGGATCGGGTCGACGAGAGCGCGACCGTCACGCTGGTGGTTCCCGACGCCCGCCGTCGCCAGCGGCGCCGTCGGACCGCGAGCATCTCCCGGCCCGGCCGGCCGTCCGTCACCGTCACGGCGGTGAAGGCCGTCGTCATCATCGTCGCGATCGTCCTCGCGCTGTTGCCCGTGCTGTACATGGTGAGCATGTCGTTCAAGAGCCCGGACGACATCCTGTCCACGCGCATCCTCCCGTCTCGTCTCGCGTTCGAGAACTGGGTGGCCGCGTTCGAGAACTGGCCGATCCTCACCTACCTCCGCAACTCGATCGGTGCGGCGGTCGGGGCGGTGGTCGTGTCGCTGCTCGTGGCGATCCCGGCGAACTACGCGATGGCCCGGTTGCGTGCCGGCGGGAAGCAGACCCTCGGGCTCATCGTCTCGGCGTACGTCGCCCCGCCGATCGTGGCGATCATCCCGCTCTTCGTCCTGGTGCGCACCGCGGGGCTCATGGACTCGGTGATCGGGCTGGGCATCGTCGAGGGTCTGCTGCTCACGCCGGTGGCGGTGTGGCTGCTCGACGGGTTCTTCCGCTCGATCCCGTTCGAGGTCGACGAGGCGGCGCAGATCGACGGATGCGGTCCGCTGCGCACCCTCTGGGCGGTGATCCTGCCGCTCACGGCCCCGGGCATCGTGGCGGTGTCGATCATCGTCTTCATCCTCGCGTACAACGACTTCCTCATCCCGCTGCTGCTCACGCAGAGCGTGGACTCCCAGACGCTCCCCGTGGGCATCGCGCTCATGCAGGGCGGTCGAGAGGTGATGTTCGGGCAGATGGCCGCCGCGAGCCTCTCCGGGCTGATCCCGATCTACCTGCTGGCGCTGTTCCTGCAGAAGTGGCTCGTCGGCGGGCTCACGCAGGGCAGTGTGAAGTAAGGTCAGCGGGCACAACTTCGGAGATTCCCGACGACGCGCCGGGGCGGCCTCTTCCGCCCCGGCGTGTCGTGCCCTGTCTCCGAAGCTGTGCCCGGCCTCAGGCGAGGGGCTCGGCGGCGGCCTCGCGGGCGGCCTTCGAGGCGGGGGGAGGCGGCGCCGATCTTCCAGTAGCCGCAGAAGCTGACGGCGTTCTTGTCCACGCCGCGCTCGCCGACGAGCTGCTTGCGGACGCCGGAGGCCAGGGACTGCTCGCCGGCCGCGTACGCGTGGAACGGAGCGTCGGGGAGTGCCGTCCTGCCGAGGGCGTCCAGGGCGAGAACCCCGGGCGGGATCTCGTGCGGCCGTACGATCCACACCACGTCGAGCCCCGACGGATGCGCGAACTCCAGGGCGTCCTCCGCGGACGGGACCTCGATGATCGCTGTGCCCGCGGCGTCGGCCGGCAGGGAGGCGCTGATCGACGCGATCGCGGGAAGGGCGGTCTCGTCGCCCACGAGCACCACCCGGTCGGTGCCCCGTTCGGGGTTGAATGTCAGGCCCTCGTCGATGATGAGGACGTGCTCGCCGGGGGCGCAGGTCTCCGCCCATCGGGAGGCCGGCCCGGCGGTGCCGTCGGCCGCCGAGCCGTGCAGCACGAAGTCGACGTCGAGCTCGGCGCCGGTCTCGGGCGTGGCCGGGCGGTACGCGCGCACGGTGTAGTTGCGCATCACGGGGCGCTCGCCGTCGGGGATGCGGAGGAACTTCAGATACCCGAACATCCGGTTCGCCTTGGCGGGCACCCGCTCCAGTCCGGCCTCCCCGCCGATCGGCAGGAACAGCCGGAACCACTGGTCGTAGCCCATCGGACGGAAGCGGTCGATCTCGCCGCCGCCCAGGGTCACCCGCACCCAGTGCGGCGCGAGCCGTTCGGTGCGGAGCACAGTGAGGTGCAGGAGCTCGGCCGTCTCCGGCTTGACCATCTTGCTGAATGCCATGCGGGCGCCTTTCAGGGGAGCTGCCAGGGGAAGAAGAGGACGAAGATCGCGGCCGATACGGCGAGCATGACCACGGTGAAGACGGTGTCCCTCGTGCGGAACGGCACGAGGTGCCGCTCGGTCCGTGTCGGATGCGCACCGAACGCCCGGGAGTCCATCGCGAGGGCGACGCGCTCCGCATGCCGGATGGCACCCGCGAGCAGGGGGACGATGTACCCCCAGCCGCGGGCGATCCGTGCGAAGGGGCCGCGGCCGCCGTGGTAACCGCGCACCCGGTGCGCGGCGCGGATGACGGCGAGCTCGTGCCCGAACCGGGGCACGAAGCGGAAGGCGGCCAGGGCCGTGTACCCGATGCGGTACGGCACGCGCAGCTGCTGCACGCTCGCACGCACGAGATCGGAGCCGCTGGTGGTGAGGCCGCCGACGAGCGCGAGCGCGACGATCGATCCGAGCCGGAGCGCCGTGGCGAAGCCGATGAGGAGGGCGCCGCCGTAGAGGGTCCAGTCGCCGATCGTCACGACGGGGGTGGTGTCGGCGACCAGGGCCGCGTCGACCCACAGCGAGAAGCCGACGCCGATCGCGACCATGCCCGCGGGCAGACCGAGCAGGAGCAGCGCGAGGAGGCGCCCCGTCACCCGCGCCCCGACGAGGATGAGGGCGTAAGCGAGCACGAGGAAGGCGGCGGGGGTGGCCAGGTCCCGCACGAAGACGAGGAGCAGCATGGCGGGGGCGAACCCGGCGACCTTCGCCAGCGGGTTGAGGCCGTAGAGGAACTGCCGCCGCGAGGTGGCCGTGAGCGGCGCGTACGGATCGAGCGTGGTCATCGTCATGGCGACACCTCCCACCCGGCTGCGGTGAGCACACGCTGCAACGCGGGGACGCGCAGGCCGGCGGAGGGGAGGATCGCGGGATCGGCGAACAGTGCCGCCGTCGGACCGGCGGCCCGCACCCGCCCGTCGGCGAGGACGACCGTGTCGGTGGCGTGCTCGGCGACGAGCTGCAGGTCGTGCGTGACGATGACCACGGTCGTGCCGTCCGCCCGCAGGCTCTCCAGCAGGTGCAGGAGCTCGGCGGCCCTGGCCCGGTCCTGTCCGAACGTGGGCTCGTCGAGGGCGAGGACGGGGGGACGGGTGATGAGGGCGGTGCCCACCGAGAGCCGTCGCTTCTCGCCGCCGGAGAGGAGGAACGGATGCACGTCGGCCTTGTGCGTCAGCCCGAACCGCTCCAGCATCTCCGCCACCCGCGTGCGGACCTCGTCGTCCGGTACCTGGCGCAGCCGGAGCCCGTGGGCGAGCTCGTCGAACACGGTGGCGGCGATGAACTGGTGCTCCGGGTTCTGGAACACGAAGCCGATGCGCGCCGCGAGCTCCCGAGGCGAGGCCGTCCCTGGGTCGATGCCGTCGACGGAGACCCGACCTCTCGGCGGCGGCACGACCCCGGCGAGAGCCTGGATCAGCGTCGTCTTGCCCGCCCCGTTCGCCCCGACGATCGCGGTGAGGCTCCCGGCGGCGATGTCGAGGTCGACCCCGTGCAGGATCTCGGTGCGGCGCCGGGTCACGGTCAGGCCGCGGGCCCGGATGATGGGCTCCCGGTCGGCGGGGCGAGGGTCGCCGACCGGCACCGAGGACGCGGCGCCGGGGCCGGGAGGCAGTGCGGCGGCCAGCGCCTCGTGCGTCAGCGGCAGCGGGTCGAGGACGATCCCCCGGTCGCGGAGGCGGAGCGCGGCGAGCGTCGCGGCGGGCAGCCAGACCCCCATCGCCACGAGCTCGTCGGCGTGCGCGCGGATGGTCTCGGCCGCCGGACCGTCGAAGACCACCCGGCCCTCGCGGTCGAGCACGATGGTGCGCGTGACGAAGCGCATCGCGGCGTCGAGGTTGTGCTCGACGAGGAGGATGGCCCGGTCTCCGGCGGCCACGACCTCGGTCAGCGCCGCGTACACGTCGTCGATCCCCTGCGGGTCGAGGTTCGCGGTCGGTTCGTCCAGCACGATGAGAGGAGAGCCCATCGCGAGGGCGCAGGCGATGGCGAGACGCTGCCGCCCGCCGCCGGACAGGTGGTCGGGGTTGTCGTTGCGGCGCTCCCACAGGCCGACGCGCCGCAGCGCCTCCTCCACGCGGACGCGCACGGCCTCCACCGGGAGCAGGAGGTTCTCCGGGCCGAAGGCCACCTCGTCGTACACCGTCCCCGTGACGATCTGCGCGTCCGGATCCTGGAAGACCATGGCGACGTGCGTGCTGAGCGTCGCGGTGTGCGCGGTGGTGGTGCCGATGCCGCCGGCCTCGACGGTGCCGGTCATCGTCGCGGGGAGCGCGTGCGGGATGAGCCCGTTGAGGGCGAGCGTGAGCGTCGACTTCCCGGAACCGGACGGGCCGAGCAGCAGCACGACCTCGCCGGGATCGATGTCGAAGGTCACGTCACGGGGCGACGGGTGCGCGGCGTCCGCGTGGGTGAGGGTCAGCTCGCGCACGCGGAGGAGGGGTGCGGATGGGCGCACGGCACGTCCCTGGTTCGACGGAGGGTGTGACTCTAACTTAGCTGAGCCTTACCTGTGCTGCCAGCGGGGCCCGTGCGCGATCAGCGGCGCGCGACCCCGGCGGTGCGCAGCGCCGAACCGATGGCGAGACCGATCGCCGTCCAGGCCACCGGACCGAGGACGGAGATCGTCAGGTACAGCAGCTGAGCCCACAGCGGCATGACCGCGAGGTTCGCCGCGAAGAACACCGCCACCGCCACGACGATGCCGATCACGACCGCCGAGACGAAGAACCGCCAGGCGCCCCAGGAGCGATACCGGGTGAGGGCGGCGACACCCTCCTGGATGAGGCCGAAGAGCAGCGCGGTGCCGATGAACCGCAGCGACCACGCCGGGTTGAAGGCGCTCGCGATGAGGGCGGCGAACACGTGCGTGATGAGCGCCACGAACGGCAGCCGCAGCACCTCCTGCGCGATGATGCCCGGCAGCACGTGCGAGCCCAGCACGAGGCCGTAGAGGAACAGCAGCGGGCTGGCCAGGAGGAGGGGAGTGACCCATCCGGCGATGCCGCCGAGGATGCCCGTGGCGACACCGATCGCCGCGCAGATCAGCAGCACTCTGGTCGACAGGACGGAGGTTCGGGCCACGTCTCCAGCCTACTGGCGACATTCGGAGAGTCGGCCGCCGTCCATCCTGACCGATCGGCACGATCGAGGGCGACCATCGTTCAGTTCTCGATCCGGCGCCGAACGGCGGGGCTATCGTGAGCCGCGGTGCGGCGATGACGCGGCATCGGGATCATCGGATCATCAGGAGCGAGATATGGGTCGAACACCCCTTCGGATCGCAGCAGCCACCACCCTGGCGACGCTGTTCATCGCATCGACGGCAACCGCAGGCCACGCAGCGACCGGGGAGGTGACGCACCCCGTTCCGGTCGCGGGGACCCCCGGGCACTACATCGTGATCATGAAGGCCGATCCCCTCGCCAGCTACGAAGGCGACGTCAAGGGCCTCAAGGCGACGAAGCCCGACGAGGGCGAGCAGCTCGAGACGCAGTCGCAGGACGCGCAGCGCTACGTCAAGCACCTCGAGTCCGAGCAGAGCAGCCTCATCAACGATGTCGGCGTCACCCCGGACACGACCTACCAGGTGGTGCTCAACGGTTTCAGCGCCGACCTCTCGGGTGAGCAGGTGGACCAGCTCCGCGCCTCGAAGGACGTCCTCGGGGTGTATCCGGACGAGATCCGTCACCCCGACGCGCAGACCTCGACTGACTACCTCGGCCTCGGCGACGACCGCAAGGGCCGCGGTGGGGTGTGGCAGCAGACCGGAGGCGTGAAGAAGGCGGGCGAGGGCGTCGTGGTCGGCGTGATCGACACCGGCATCGCGCCCGAGCACCCCTCGTTCGAGGGCAAGAAGCTCAAGCAGCAGAAGAAGCAGAACAGTCGGCACAAGGGCACGGACCCGTACACCGACGGCACCTACGTCTACTTCGACAAGTCCGACGGCGGACAGTTCCGCGGCGCGATGGTCGATGGTCAGGACTGGGACGAGCGCGACTACTCGACGAAGCTCATCGGCGGGCAGTACTTCTTCGCGGGAGCCCAGGCGGCCGGGTTCGACTTCCAGTACGACTACCTCTCCCCGCGCGACGGCGACGGTCACGGCTCGCACACGGCGAGCACCGCCGCGGGCAACTTCGGAGTGGACGCCGAGGTCGAGGGTGTCGACTTCGGAACGGTCTCCGGTGTCGCGCCCGGGGCGAAGGTCGCGGCCTACAAGGCCTGCTACGTCGGCCCGGACACGACCGTGACGACGGATGACATCTGCGCCCTGAGCGACCTCGTGGCCGCGATCGATCAGGCCGTGGCGGACGGTGTCGACGTGATCAACTACTCGATCGGCGGCGGGGCCGCGAGCACCGTGATGGCTCCCGAAGACCTCGCGTTCCTCAACGCCGCAGCCGCCGGTGTCTTCGTCGCGACCAGCGCCGGCAACGACGGCCCCGATCCGGTCACCGCCGACCACGCCTCGCCGTGGTACACGACGGTCGCCGCCTCCACCATCCCGACGTGGGAGGGCACCGTGCAGTTCGACGGCTTCGAGCAGGCCGGGGCCTCGGTGACCGTCCCGTTCGGCGACAGCGTCTCGGGACCCTCCATCGCCGCCGTGGATGCCGCGGCGCCCGGTGCAGTGGATGCGCAGCTGTGCCTGCCGGGCACCCTCGACCCGGCGAAGGTCTCGGGACACATCGTCGTCTGCGACCGCGGCGGCAACGCCCGCGCGGAGAAGTCCCAGGTCGTGAAGGACGCCGGGGGCATCGGCATGGTCCTGGTGAACGTGCCCGGCGGTGCGGATTCCCTCGACAACGACTTCCACGCCGTGCCGACCGTGCACCTGAACGCCGCGCACCGTGCGGCCGTGCTCGCCTACGTGCAGGGCGGCGTCGATCGGCCGATCACCCTCGTCGGTGAGAACACCACCGGTGTGACCACGCCGACCCCGCAGATCGCGGGCTTCTCGAGCCGCGGACCGGTCCTCGCCGACGGCACCGACGTCCTCAAGCCGGACATCGCCGCTCCGGGAGTGGCGATCCTCGCCGCCACGCACAACGCCCCGGGTGAGGACCCGACCTTCGGCATCCTCTCCGGGACGTCGATGGCCTCCCCGCACATCGCGGGCCTCGGTGCGCTCTACCTCGGCGAGCACCCGCGGGCGACCCCGGGCGAGATCCGTTCGGCCCTGATGACGACCGCCTCCGACACCGTGCTGCCCGACGGCTCGAAGAACACGAACCCGTTCGAGCAGGGTGCCGGACAGGTCGATGCGACGCGGTTCCTGAACCCCGGTCTGCTCTACCTGAACGGCTTCAAAGACTGGGCGGCGTTCCTCGACGGGAAGGGGCTGTCGGACTTCCCCGGCATCGACCCCATCGACGGCAGCGATCTGAACCAGGCATCGATCTCGATCGGGTCCCTGGCCAGCGCGCAGACCGTCACCCGCTCGGTCACCTCGACCGAGAAGGGCGTGTTCACGGCGAAGGCCTCCGTGCCCGGCGTGAACGTCACCGTCACGCCGTCCCAGCTCTCCTTCGACAAGCCGGGGCAGACGAAGACCTTCACGGTCACGTTCGACAGCACCACCGCGCCGGTCGAGCAGTGGGCCACGGGTTCGCTCACCTGGACGAGCAAGAAGAACACGGTGCGCTCGCCGATCGCGGTCTTCCCGGTCACGGCGGATGCCCCGGCCGAGATCACCGGCAGCGGCGTCGACGGCAGCACGACCGTCGACATCACCCCCGGCCTCGACGGCGATCTGGCGCTGGGCGTCTCGGGTCTCACGCCGTTCCAGCTCCTCAGCGACCCGGACAACCCGGTCGAGGGGCACTCGGGCAACGAGAACTCGGGCGACGCGAACAAGGACGTGTCCTGGATCGTCGACGTGCCGGAGGGTGCCACGCTCTCGCGCTTCGACCTCGACTCGTCCGACGACGAGGGCAGCGATCTCGACCTCACCGTCTACCGGGTCGTGAGCCCCGACGACCTGCGCTACTACGAGCGCTGGCAGTCGGCGACGGGCTCGGCCGACGAGCAGGTGACGATCCCCGCACCGACCGCGGGCACCTACCTCGTCGTGGCGAACGTGTACGCGACCACCGGGCCGATGACGTGGGACATGACCCACGCCTCCGTGCTGCCGGACGGGGAGGGCTCGTTCACCGCGACGCCGAACCCGATCGCCGCGGTCCGCGGGGAGAAGACGAGCTACGAGCTGAGCTGGACCGGTCTGACCGCCGGGACCCGCTACCTCGGACTCGTCCAGTACGGCGACTCGGCCGTGCGCACCGTGGTGACGGTCACGACGCCCGCGGATGCCGCGCCGACGCCGACTCCCGCGCCGAAGCCGTCGCCGACTCCCGAGCCGACGCCGACCCCGGATCCGACCCCGACGCCGGGGCCGACTCCGGAGCCGACCGCGCCTCCGGAGACCGACGCCCCCGGGTGATCCGGGAACGGTCGCACGACCCGGTCACGGCCGCACGAGGGAATCCCTCGTGCGGCCGTGCCGTCGTCTCCGGGTCGTGCAGACGTGCCGGGGCGCAGATCGTCCGGCCCTCCGTTCGTCGCACGACCCCCGCCGCTCGTCGCAGCGTCCTCGGATCCGGGCATGACGGCGGGGCGCCCTCCCTACCGTGGGGAGACGCAATGATGCGCCCCCAGAGGAGAACCCCATGACCGCACCTTCGTCGCGCCGCCGCGACGGCGCCGGGCTCGTCGACGACGACCCCGTCATCGAGACCGACCCGAACCTCCCACCCGTCGCCCTCTCCGCGGAGCACGAGGCGAAGAGCCGCCGCTGGACCCTGCCGAAGATCCTGCTGTGGACGGCCATCGCCCTCCTCGGCGGCGTCGCCTGGGTGATGCTCGCCATCGTGCGCGGCGAGACCGTGAACGCGATCTGGTTCGTGTTCGCCGCCGTGTGCACCTACCTGATCGGCTATCGCTTCTACTCCAAGGTCATCGAGCGGTACATCACCCGCCCCGACGACCGCCGGGCCACGCCCGCCGAGGTGAAGCAGGACGGCAAGGACTACGTCCCCACCGACCGCCGGGTGCTCTACGGTCACCACTTCGCCGCCATCGCCGGCGCCGGACCCCTGGTCGGCCCCGTGCTCGCGGCGCAGATGGGGTACCTCCCCGGCACCATCTGGATCATCGTGGGCGTCGTGCTCGCGGGAGCCGTGCAGGACTACACGGTCCTCTTCTTCTCGATGCGGCGCGGCGGCCGGACCATCGGCCAGATGGCGCGGCAGGAGCTCGGCAAGATCGGCGGCACCGCGGCGATCATCGCCTCGCTGCTCATCATGCTCATCATCGTCGCGATCCTCGCGCTCGTCGTCGTGAACGCCCTCGGCGAGAGCCCGTGGGGCGTCTTCTCCGTCGCGATGACCATCCCGATCGCCCTCTTCATGGGCGTGTACCTGCGCTACCTGCGCCCGGGCAAGGTGACCGAGGTCTCGATCATCGGCTTCGTGCTGCTCATGGCCGCCATCATCGGCGGCGGCTGGGTCGCCGGCACCGAGTGGGGTCAGGCGCTCTTCCACCTCGACCGCACCACGATCGCGTGGGGCATCATCATCTACGGCTTCATCGCCGCGGTGCTGCCGGTCTGGCTGCTGCTCGCACCCCGCGACTACCTCTCCACGTTCATGAAGATCGGCGTCATCGTGATGCTCGCCGGCGCGATCGTCCTCGTGCGTCCGGAGATCTCGGTCCCCGCGGTCAGCATCTTCGGCGAGAACGGCATGGGCCCGGTGTTCGCCGGTCCGCTCTTCCCCTTCCTCTTCGTGACGATCGCGTGCGGCGCGTTGTCCGGATTCCACGCGCTGATCGCGTCGGGCACGACCCCGAAGCTCGTCGAGAAGGAGCGGCAGACCCGGTTCATCGGCTACGGCGGCATGCTCATGGAGTCGTTCGTCGCGATCATGGCCCTCGTCGCCGCGATCTCGATCGACCAGGGCATCTACTTCGCCATGAACGCCCCGGCCGCCGCGACCGGGGGCACCGTGGAGGGAGCGGTCGCCTTCGTGAACTCGCTCGGGCTGACCGGGGTGAACCTCACGCCCGACATGCTCACCGGCACGGCGGCGGCGGTCGGCGAGGAGTCGATCGTCTCGCGCACCGGTGGGGCTCCGACGCTCGCGCTCGGCCTCGCGCACATCATGCAGCAAGCCCTCGGCGGACAGGCGCTGATGGCGTTCTGGTACCACTTCGCGATCATGTTCGAGGCCCTGTTCATCCTCACGGCGGTGGACGCCGGAACCCGGGTCGCCCGCTTCATGCTGCAGGACTCGATCGGCGCCTGGTTCCCGAAGTTCCGCGACGTCTCCTGGCGTCCCGGGGTGTGGATCTGCACCGCCATCATGGTGGCCGGCTGGGGAGCGATCCTCATCCTCGGCGTCACCGACCCGCTCGGCGGCATCAACACGTTCTTCCCGCTGTTCGGCATCGCGAACCAGCTCCTCGCGGCGATCGCGCTCGCCGTGGTGCTGGCCATCGTCGCCAAGCGCGGTCGCAGCTACTTCCGGTGGCTGTGGATCATCGCGCTGCCGCTCGCGTTCACCGCGGTCGTCACTATCACGGCCTCGCTCTACAAGATCTTCTCGCCGGTGCCGGCGATCGGATACTGGGCGAACCACTTCCGCTACCTGGAGGCGCTGAACTCCGGTGACACCACGCTCGGCGCGCCGGAGGTGCTGCAGGCCGTCATCCGCAACACCGCGGTGCAGGGCACGCTGTCGATCATCTTCGTGGTGCTCGCGATCATCGTCATCGTCATGGCCGTCATCGCGACCGTGAAGGCGATCCGCAACGGCGGCGGCGAGAACACCGAGGACCCGCCCGTCGCTTCGCGCCGCTTCGCCCCGGCCGGGTTCCTCCCCGACGCGGAGGAGCGCGAGCTGGAGAAGCAGTGGGAGCCGATCCTCGCCGAAGAGCGCGCGGCGGCACGGCACTGAGATGACCTCCACGGTGGATCGGACGGATGCCGCGACCTCCCCGCTGCGGGCGCTGTGGAGCGCCCTCGGCCGGGTCGGCCGCGGCATCCGCTGGTACATGACGACGCTGATGGGCGACACCGCGTACGCCACGTACGTCGCCCATCACCGTCGGCATCATCCGGACGAGGAGCCGCTGACGGAGCGGCAGTTCTGGCGTCAGCGGATGGACGACCAGGACCGCAATCCCGGTGCCCGCTGCTGCTGACCCTTCGACAGGCTCGGGGCCCTTCGACAGGCTCAGGGACCCAAGGTGGGTCGCTGAGCCCGTCGAAGCGCGGGTCGCTGAGCCTGCCTGCGCGTCCCTAGGCTGAGCGCATGAACGACGTCGTCCTCGCCGCGATCCTCGGCGCGCTCGGCGGCATCGCCCTCACGGCGCTGCTGCTGCTCGCCCGGCGGTTCGCGCGCGGCTCGGCCGACCTCGGCAGCGAGGCGGAGCAGGGGGCACTGCGGGCGCTGCACCAGGCGAGTCTCGCCGCTCCGCACCTCCGCGGCGGATTGACCGGGCCGGATGCCGTCAAGGCCGCCCGGCACCTGCGGGCTCTGCTGGGCAGCGCCGCGGTCGCCATCGTCGGCGAGGACGACACGGTCACCCTCGACGGCGCCGCGGACGGGCTCGAATCCGCCGCCGTGCGCATCGCCGCCCAGGTGCGCGGGTCGGGGCGGCGGCAGGTGTTCCCCGCGCCCTCGCGGACGGACGACCTGGAGGCGGTCGGCGCGCCCATCCTCGTCGACGGGGTGACGGTCGGGGTGGTCGTCGCCTTCGCGTCCCCGGTGCGGGCCGCCCTCGTGCGGGCGGCGGAGGAGGTGGCCGACTGGTGCGCGGCGCAGGTCGAGCTCGGCGGACTCGAGGCCTCCCGCACCCAGCTCGCCGAGGCGGAGCTCCGGGCTCTGCGTGCCCAGATCTCCCCGCACTTCATCTACAACGCCCTCACCGCGATCGCCTCGTTCATCACGACCGACCCCGACCGGGCCCGGGACCTCGTGCTCGAGTTCGCCGACTTCACCCGCTACTCCTTCCGCCGGCACGGGGAGTTCACCACGCTCGCGGAGGAGCTGGGCAGCATCCACTCCTACCTCGAACTGGAGCGCGCGCGGTTCGGCGATCGCCTGCGGGTGACGCTGCAGATCGCGCCGGAGACGCTCGCGACGGTCATCCCCTTCCTCTCCGTGCAGCCGCTCGTGGAGAACGCCGTGCGGCACGGCCTGGAGCCGGGGGAGGGCGGCGGCGAGATCCGCATCACCTCCCGCGACGACGGCACGCACACCGAGATCCTCGTCGAGGACGACGGCGTGGGCATGGACCCGGACGGCCTGCGCGCGCTGCTCACGGCGCGCGAGGAGGGTGGTCACGTGGGCCTGCGGAACGTCGACAGCCGCCTCCGCCAGGTCTACGGCAGCGGGGGCGGTCTGGTCGTCGAGACCAACGCCGGCGCGGGTACCCTGGTGCGCATGCGAGTCCCGAAATCGCAGCCCCTCCACGACCCGGACGACGACTGAGGAGCGGCATGATCGACGTCCTCGTCGCCGACGACGAGCAGCCGGCCCTCGATGAGCTCGTGCACCTGCTGCGTGCCGACCCGCGCATCGGCGAGATCCTCACCGCGGCAAACGGTGCCGACGCGCTGCGTCAGCTCTCCGCGCGTGCGGTGCGGATCGCGTTCCTCGACATCCACATGCCGGGCCTGCTCGGCACCGAGCTCGCCCGCGCGCTCCTCGGTCTCGCGGAGCCGCCCGCGGTCGTTTTCGTCACCGCCGACGAGGCCCGTGCGGTCGAGGCGTTCGAGCTGCGCGCGGCGGACTACCTCCTCAAGCCGGTCCGGCGGGAACGCCTGCGCAGCGCCGTGGACCGGGTGATCGAGCAGGAGGCCGCACCGCGCGGCGAGGACGAGGTGCTGCCGGTGACCGTGGGCGCGTCCGTGCGGTTCGTCCGGCGCAGCGACGTGCGCTGGGTACAGGCGCAGGGCGACTACGCGCGGCTGCACACGGAGGACGACGGGCCCGGCCACCTCGTGCGCATCCCGCTCTCCGAGCTCGAGGCCCGGTGGGCGCCGGCGGGATTCCTCCGCATCCACCGTTCCACGCTCGTCCGGATCGCCGCGGTGACCGAGGCGCGGCTGTCGGGTGGGGAACCCGGCGTCGTCGTCGGCACGGCCGTGCTGCCGGTGAGCAGAAGGCTCGTCGCGACGGTGCGGGAGGCGCTCGTGCGGGGGGAGGGAACCGGATGACCGAGGCGCCGAAGCGGGTGCGGGTCACCGCGGACACCCCGCCGCGCCGCTCCGCCGCCGCCACGCGGGGGATCGCGCTGCCCGGCGCACCGGTCGCGGAGGCCGATGCCGTCTACGCCCGTGCCCTGATGCGCAGCCAGCTCCGGCTCGCGCTGGGCACCGTCGCCGGCTTCGTGGTGGTCGTCGTCGCCCTGGCGCTCGGGATCGCGCTCATCCCCGAGGTCGACGCCGTCGTCCTCGGCGGGCTGCCGCTGTCGTGGCTGCTCCAGGCCTTCGCGTTCTACCCGGTGATCCTCGTGTTCGCGGTGCTGTATGTGCGCACGGCGGTCCGCAACGAGCGGCGGTACCGCGCCCTGCGGGACCGCGAGTGAACGCCGTGCTCGACCTCGTCGGGGTCGCCCTGGTCGTGATCGCCACCCTCCTCATCGGCGTGTACGGGCTGCGCGTGTCGCGCACGACGAGCGACTTCTTCGTGGCGTCGCGGACGGTGCGCCCGGTCTGGAACGCCTCGGCCATCAGCGGCGAGTACCTCTCCGCGGGCACCTTCCTCGGCCTCTCCGGGCTCGTGCTGCTGGACGGCGCCCGCGGCTTCTGGTTCCCCATCGGGTACGCCGCGGGGTACCTGCTCGTGCTCGTGTTCGTGGCCGCGCCCCTGCGCCGGAGCGGGGCGTACACGATCCCCGACTTCGTCGAGGCCCGGCTCGACTCGACCGCCGCGCGCCGTGTCACCAGCCTCGCGGTCCTCATCATCGGCTGGCTCTACATCGTGCCGCAGCTGCACGGCGCGGGCATCACGCTCGTCGTGGTCGCCGGGCTGCCGGAGTGGGTCGGCGCCGTGACGATCGCGGTGCTCGTGGCGGCGGCGGTCGCCGCGGGCGGCATGCGCGCGATCACCTTCGTGCAGGCGTTTCAGTACTGGCTCAAGCTCACCGCGCTCCTCGTGCCGGTGGTGTGCATCGCGTTCGCCCTGAGCGGCGGCCCGCACGACTTCGATCCCGCGCTCGTCTTCCCCGCCGAGGCCGGGCCGTCCGGTTTCGACGCCTACGAGACCGCGTCGCTGCTGCTCGCCCTGCTCCTCGGCACGATGGGGCTGCCGCACGTCCTGGTGCGGTTCTACACGAGCCCGACCGGAGCCTCCGCGCGGCGGACCACCGTGATCGTCATCGCCATGGTGAGCGCGTTCTACGCCGTGTCGAGCGCGATGGGGCTCCTGGCGCGGATCGCCGCCCCGGACCTCGCGCAGCCGGGGATCGCCGACACCGTGGTGCTGCAGCTCCCGTCGCGGGTGTTCCCCGGGCCCGCGGGTGAGCTGCTGACGGCCCTCATCGTCGCCGGGGCCTTCGCCGCGTTCCTGGCGACCTCGGCCGGACTCGTGGTCTCGCTCGCAGGGGTCATCAGCCAGGACGTCTTCTCCGGCTCCGTGCGCTCCTTCCGGCTGTCCGCGGTGCTGTGCGCGCTCGTGCCGCTGGGGGTCGCGCTGCTCACGGTTCCCGCGGGGCTCGTGTCGAGCGTGGGGGTGGTGTTCGTCGTGGCGGCGTCGACGCTCTCGCCCGTGGTGCTGCTGGGTGTGTGGTGGCGTGGCCTCACCGCGCGCGGGGCGGTCGCGGGCATGGTGTGCGGCGGCGTCGCGACCGGGCTCGCCCTGCTCGTGCACGCCGCGGTGGACGGGGTCGGCGTCGCGGCGCCCTACCTCGCGCAGCCCGCCGCCTGGACGATACCGCTGGCGACCGGGGTCACGGTCGCCGTGTCGCTGCTCGACCCTCGTGGGCCCTCACCCCGCACGGACCGCTTCCTCGCCCGCGTGCACACCCCCGACCGCGCCTGAGTCTGCTTCTGCCTCCTGTCCTGCTTCCTGGAACAGGCGGTCGCGCGGGTTCAGGCAGGTGAAAGCCCATCGAGCCTGAGCCGGCGCGAGCTCCAGCGCGGCGGCAGGCACTAGCGCGAGAACAGGCAGGGAGCACCAGGAGCGCCTGAACTGGCGTGGGTGCCTGAACTGTCGTGGGTGCCTGAACTGTCGTGGGTGCCTGAACTGGCGTGGGTGCCTGAACTGGCGTGGGTGCCTGAACTGGGGCGAGTGCCTGAACTGGCGCCAGTGCCTGAACCGGCGCGTCAGCGAGGTCGCGCGCGAGGGCAGGCAGTGGCGTGAGAACAGGCAGGGAGGGTGGGGAGTGCCTGTTTTGGCGGGAGTGCTTGTTCTGGTGTGGATGCCTGTGCTGGTGCGTCAGCGAGGTTGCGCGCGAGGGCAGGCAGTGGCGTGAGAACAGGCAGGGAGGATCAGGAGTGCCTGAACTGGCGTGGGTGCCTGAACTGGCGTGGGTGCCTGTTCGGACGCGTCAGCGGGATTGCGCGCGAGGGCAGGCAGTGACGTGAGAACAGGCATGGAGGGTGGCGAGTGCCTGAATCAGCGGGAGTGCCTGAATCGGCGGGAGTGCCTGTGCGGGAGTGCCTGAATCGGCGGGAGTGCCTGTGCGGGAGGGTCAGAGGGTGCGGCTGCGCGGCATCAGACGCACCGGGGGGAGCGGCGGCGCGGGGATGCGCTGGTCGTGCCCCTCGACGACGCCGAACCGGGGGGATGCGGCCTCCCAGTCCTCGCGGGCGGCGGCGATCTCGTCGTGGGAGCGCCCGGCGAAGTTCCACCACATGACGATCTCGTCCTCGAACGGCTCACCCCCGAGGAGGAACAGCAAGCCGCCCTCACTGCTGGTCACCTCGACGCCGTCGCGGGAATCGCCGAGGTAGAGCATGTCGTTGCGGGTCATCGCGTGCTCGGGGACGGCGGCGTCGCCCTCGACGAGGAGCAGCGCGTGCTCCCACTCCGGCCGCAGCGGCAGGCGGACCGTGGTCCCGGCCGGCACGACGATCTCCGCCCCGACGATCGGCGTGTGCACGGTCGCCGGCGAGCGCACGCCCGCGAACTCGCCGAGCACGACCGTGGCCGTGGCGTCCGATCCGGTCGCGGCCGGAAGGGTCGTCATCGGCAGGTCGGTGTGCCGCTCGAAGCCGCCGTCCCCGTGGCGCGCGGACTCCGGGAGCACGACCCAGAACTGCAGCGCATCGAGCGGAACGGGCTCGTCGCCGATGGAGTACTCCGAGTGCGAGATGCCGTTGCCCGCCGTCATGAGGTTGAGCTGACCGCGCCGGAGGTCGGCATCGCTGCCCAGCGAATCGCGGTGCCGGATCTCGCCGACCAGCGGCCAGGTCACCGTCTGCAGACCGATGTGCGGATGCGGCTCGACGCGCATCCGGGTCTCGGCCGGGCCGAACCTGTCGAGGAAGCACCACGCGCCGATGGTGGGGAGGTTGCGATGCGGCAGCACCCGGAGCACCTCCATGCCGCGCACACCGCCGAGCGGCACCGCCCGGGGTTCGAGGACGAGGCGGCGCTGCCCGATCATTCCGCCCTGCCCGTGGGGTCCTCGTCCGCGCCGGTCGACTCCTTCTGCACCGGGGCGTCCGCCGTCGAGCCCGGGCGCTGCGGCCAGCGGATCTCGGCGCCGGGCACCTCGTGCGTCTGGAGGTACTTCGCGATGTACGGGCAGAGCGGCACGATCGCGTCGCCCGTCGACGCCACGTCGGTCAGTGCCGCCGCGGCGAGCTTCCCGGCCAGGCCCTGGCCCTGGAAAGCCGGGTCGATCTCCGTGTGCAGGAAGCGGATCGCGCCGGGGCGGGTGTCGAACTCGGCGAACCCGGCCAGCACGTCATCGGAACGGATCTCGTAGCGGGAGGCCTCGTCGTTGCGGGTCACGGTGATGTCGGTCATCGGATGCTCCTTCCGGCGTCTGGAACCAACCTACGCCCGGGATCGACGGTGCGGGCCTGTGGACGTTGCCGTGCCGCTGTCCGTCGGGGTGATTACGCTGGAGGGATGCCGCAGACTCCCCGCGATCCGTACGACGGATGGATCCCCGAGCCGGACGCGGCATCCGACCAGCCCTGGGACGACGGGTGGGAGCCGACCGAGCCGCCGGAGCCGATGGACTGGGAGCCGCAGGGCGCGGGCTTCGAGCCGCCCCTCGACTGGGGTCCGGGTCCGACGACCGCGGTGACCACCGCGCCGACCGTCCGCCGCGCCACACCCAGCCGGTATGCGACGGCCCGCGAGGCACTGCACACCGTCTTCGGCTACGACGACTTCCGCGGCGACCAGGCGGCCATCGTCGAGCAGGTCATCGGCGGCGGCGACGCCGTCGTCCTGATGCCCACCGGCGGCGGCAAGAGCATCACGTACCAGGTGCCCGCTCTCGTGCGCGAAGGCACCGGACTCGTCATCAGCCCGCTCATCGCGCTCATGCACGACCAGGTCGACGCGCTGCGCGCCAACGGTGTGAAGGCCGCGTACCTCAACTCCACCCAGTCGATCGAGGAGCGCCGCGAGGTCGAGCGCGCTTATGTCGCCGGAGAGCTCGACCTCATCTACGTCGCCCCGGAGCGGCTGTCGAGCGCGCAGACCACCTCCCTCCTGCAGCGCGGCACGCTCAGTGTCATCGCCATCGACGAGGCGCACTGCGTGTCGCAGTGGGGCCACGACTTCCGGCCGGACTACCTCGCGCTCGGCGACCTGGGCGAGCGGTTCCCCGGCGTCCCCCGCATGGCCCTGACCGCCACCGCGACGCGGGCCACGCACAAGGAGCTCACCGAGCGCCTGCACCTCGACGCGGCGAAGCACTTCGTGGCGAGCTTCGATCGCCCCAACATCCAGTACCGCATCGTCCCGAAGGTCGATCCGCGCAAGCAGCTCGTGCAGTTCATCCGGTCGCAGCCCGAGGGGGCGGCGGGCATCGTCTACGCGCTCAGCCGCAAGTCCGTCGAGCAGACGGCGACCTATCTCGCCGCGCAGGGTCTCGACGCGCTGCCGTACCACGCCGGTCTGCCCGCCGAGCTGCGGGCGGCGAACCAGTCGCGCTTCCTCCGTGAAGACGGCGTGGTGATGGTGGCGACCATCGCGTTCGGCATGGGCATCGACAAGCCCGATGTGCGCTTCGTCGCCCACATCGATCTGCCGAAGTCGGTCGAGGGGTACTACCAGGAGACGGGCCGCGCCGGCCGCGACGGCGAGCCGTCCGTGGCATGGATGGCGTACGGGCTCGGCGACGTCGTGCAGCAGCGCCGACTGATCGATCAGAGTCCCGGCGACCGCACGTTCAAGATGCGCATGGGGCAGCACCTCGATGCGATGCTCGCGCTGTGCGAGACGGTGGAGTGCCGCCGGCAGAACCTCCTCGGGTACTTCGGCCAGGACTCGCAGCCGTGCGGCAACTGCGACACGTGCCTCGACGACACGGCGACCTTCGACGGGCTCGTCCCCGCACAGAAGCTGCTGTCCACGATCGTGCGTCTCAAGCGGGAGCGGAATCAGGCCTTCGGCGCGGGCCACCTCATCGACATCCTCCGCGGGGCCTCGACCGAGCGCATCCGCCAGCAGGGGCACGACGCCCTCGCGACCTACGGCATCGGCGCCGACCTCTCCGACCAGGACTGGCGCAGCGTGGTGCGCCAGCTCCTCGCCCGGGGCATCCTCGTCGCGCAGGGCGACTACGGCACACTCGCACCCGGAGAGGCCGCGGCCGGGGTGCTGCGCGGCGAGACCGCGGTACCGCTTCGGAAAGACACGATCGGACGCCCGTCGTCGCCGTCCCGCGCCCGGAAGGCGAGTGCCGCCGACGCCCTCGACGCCGGAGACCGGGAGCTGTTCGAGGCGCTGCGGGCCTGGCGCGCCGAGACCGCCAGGGAAAAGGGCGTCCCGGCGTACATCGTCTTCGGCGACGCCACGCTCCGTGCGCTGGCGGAGCATCGGCCGACCTCGCACGCCGACCTCGAGGGCATCACCGGCATCGGTGCGAAGAAGCGCGAGGCCTACGGCGACGGCGTTCTCGCCGTCATCGCCGCCTCCTGACCCCGACCCACCCCCTTCCGCGCGAGCCACCCCTTTGCGGACGCTCGCAGGGGGCCGGGAAGCACGGAACGGGGTGGGTCGACGGAGCTCCGAACGGGGAACCTGTCGCGAGCCGACAACGACGGGCGCGGACGGGGCGCCCAGGCGTTGGAGGATGCGGACAGGGGACTTCGTGCGGTTTTGTCGCACACCTACCATGAGAGGCATCCACTTTCGTCTCTCCGAGAGGAACGCTCATGGTCGACGCCGCCGTCCGCCCTTCGACGACACCTGACCCGCGCGAGAGCGCGACCGCCCCGCGGATCGATGTCGCCCGCCTGAACGACGCCCTCATGGGCACCTGGGGCGACGTGCGCCGCCAGGCCCGCGAGATGATCAAGGACTCCGCGTTCTGGCGGAAGGACGAGCTCGGCAAGGACGACCACCGCGAGCGCGTGCTCAGCCAGCTCCACCTCCTCGTCGACAACAAGGCGGTGCACCGGGCGTTCCCGAAGCGCTTCGGCGGCGAGGAGAACAACGGCGGCAACATCGCCGGGTTCGAGGAGCTCGTGGCCGCCGACCCGAGCCTGCAGATCAAGTCGGGTGTGCAGTGGGGGCTCTTCGGCTCCGCGATCCTGCAGCTCGGCACGAAGGAGCACCACGACAGGTGGCTCCCCGGTGTCATGGACCTGTCGATCCCCGGCGCGTTCGCGATGACCGAGATCGGGCACGGCTCCGACGTCGCCGCGGTCGGCACCACCGCCACGTACGACCCGGAGACGGAGGAGTTCGTCATCCACACGCCGTTCCGCGGAGCTGTGAAGGAGTACCTCGGCAACGCGGCGCTGCATGGCATCGCGGCGACGGTCTTCGCCCAGCTCATCACGAACGGCGTCAACCACGGCGTGCACTGCTTCTACGTGCCCCTGCGCGGCGAGGACGGCGTGGATCTGCCGGGCATCGGTCGCGAGGACGACGGTCTCAAGGGTGGACTGAACGGCATCGACAACGGCCGTCTCTCCTTCGACCAGGTGCGTATCCCGCGCACGAACCTGTTGAACCGCTACGGCGATGTCGCTGCGGACGGCACCTACTCCAGCGCGATCGACAGCCCCGGCCGCCGCTTCTTCACGATGCTCGGCACCCTCGTGCAGGGACGCGTCTCGCTCGACGGCGCCGCCTCCTGGGCCTCCGCGCTCGGCCTGCACATCGCGATCACCTACGCCACGCAGCGTCGCCAGTTCGACGGGGCGGACGGGCAGGAGGTCGTGCTGATGGACTACGGCAAGCACCAGCGCCGTCTGCTCCCGCGCCTGGCCACCACGTACGCGCAGATCTTCGCGCACGACGAGTTCCTGCAGAAGTTCGACGGCGTCTTCTCCGGTCGCACCGACACCCCGGACGACCGGGAAGACCTGGAGACGCTCGCGGCCGCGCTCAAGCCGCTGTCGACCTGGCACGCGCTCGACACCCTGCAGGAGGCCCGCGAGGCGTGCGGCGGTGCCGGCTTCATGTTCGAGAACCGGCTCGTCGGACTCCGCGCCGACCTCGACATCTACGTCACGTTCGAGGGCGACAACAACGTCCTGCTCCAGCTCGTCGGCAAGCGGCTGCTGACCGACTACGCGAAGCAGTTCCAGGGCAAGGACGCCGCGGCGCTCGCGCGCTACGCCGTCGGCATGACGGCCGGCAAGCTGTTCCACGGGGCAGGCCTCCGTCAGCTCGGCCAGGCGGTGACCGACTTCGGTCAGGTCGCCCGGTCGGTGGAGCGCGGACTGCGCGAGGAGCAGCAGCACGACCTCCTCGCGGGCCGCGTGCAGCAGATGGTCGCCGACATCGCGACCCGGCTGCGTGCCGCCGGCAAGGACAAGGTGCTCGGGGCGCGGCTGTTCAACGAGAACCAGGCCGAGCTCATCGAGGCGGCCAGGGCGCACGGCGAGCTGCTGCAGTGGGAGGCCTTCACCGACGCCGTCCACGCGATGGACGATGCCGAGACGAAGAAGGTCATGACCTGGCTGCGGGACCTCTTCGGCCTGCAGCTCATCGAGAAGCACCTCGCCTGGCACCTCATCCACGGGCGGCTCTCCACCCAGCGGGCGGCGGCGGTGTCGAGCTACATCGATCGGCTGTGCGCGCGCCTGCGTCCGTACGCGCTCGACCTCGTGGACGCGTTCGGCTACGAGCCCGAGCACGTGCGGGCTCCCATCGCGAGCGGTGCGGAGAAGCAGCGGCAGGATGAAGCCCGCGCGTACTACGCCGACCTCGAGGCGACCGGTCAGGCTCCCGTCCTGGAGAAGACCCTCAAGCGGCAGAAGCGCTGAGCGGTCGGCCCGGGCCGTACCGACGGCCCGGGCCCGCCGGACAGCGGATTCATCGACGCCGGCGGATAGTCTCGGCGAGTACCGACCCGAGGAGCATCATGTCGACCGTCACCGCCTACGCCGCCCCCGCCGAAGCCGCCCCGCTCGAGAAGACCGTCATCGAGCGCCGGGAGCTGGGCCCGCACGACATCCTCATCGACATCGCCTTCGCCGGCATCTGCCACTCCGACATCCACACCGTGCGCGGAGACTGGGGTCCGCAGCAGTACCCGCTCGCCCCCGGACACGAGATCACCGGAACGGTCGCCGCGGTGGGGTCCGAGGTCACGAAGCACGCCCTCGGCGACCGCGTCGGTGTCGGCTGCCTGGTGAACTCGTGCCGGGAGTGCGTGTACTGCCTCCGCGGCGACGAGCAGTTCTGCACGCAGGGCGCCGTCGGCACCTACGGAGCGGTCGACCGCGACGGCACGATCACCCAGGGCGGCTACTCCGAGCAGGTCGTCGTCACCGAGGACTTCGTGCTGCGGATCCCGGACGCCCTGCCCCTCGACGCGGCGGCTCCGCTGCTGTGCGCGGGCATCACCACGTACTCGCCGCTGCGGCATTGGAAGGTCGGCCCCGGCGCGCGCGTCGCGGTGGTCGGACTCGGCGGCCTCGGTCACATGGGCGTGCAGATCGCGCATGCCCTCGGCGCGGAGGTGACCGTGCTGTCGCAGACGCTCGGGAAGCAGGACGACGGCCTCCGCCTCGGCGCCGACCGTTACTTCGCGACGGGCGACCGCGACACCTTCCGCGACCTGAGGGGCTCCTTCGACGTGATCCTCAACACCGTGAGCGCCGTCATCGACCTCCGCTCCTACCTCGGGCTGCTCGACGTGGACGGCACCATCGTGTGCGTCGGTGCTCCGGCGGAGGCCCTCGCTCTGAACGCGGGGTCGCTGATCGCCGGACGACGCTCCATCGCCGGCTCGAACATCGGCGGCATCCGGGAGACCCAGGAGATGCTCGACTTCTGCGCGGAGCACGGCATCACGGCGCAGATCGAGGTCATCCCCGCGTCGGCCATCAACGACGCGTACGAGCGTGTCCTCGCGTCCGACGTCCGCTACCGCTTCGTCATCGACGCCGCCACCTTCGCCGACTGACCCCGTCCCCGTCCCGGTCCGTCCCCGCCTCACCCGGTGCCGGATCAAAAGCGCGCCCCCGGTGCCTGCCTGAGGAGCGGTTTCCGTCCCGCTCCCGTTCACACTCCCGTCTCGCTCCCGCTCCCGTCCGGTGCGGGATCAGAAGCGCACCTCTGGTGCTCACACGAGGGACCCTTTTGACCCCGGTCCCGTCCGAGCTGCCCGGAGCGCTCCGGTCTTTCCGCCCGGCCCGTTCCGTCCGGTCCGTCCGAGGCGCCTTCCTGATCCGTCACGGAGGACCTCGGTCCGCTGCCTCCGCGGTCGGTGTGGGATGGGAAAGGTGCCGCGGATCTGCGTCGAAGGGCCCTTTTCGATCCCCCGTTGGAGGTGGGCGTCGGGGCGGGA
>NZ_QCXO01000049.1:0-271 GCF_023383675.1 Microbacterium sp. ER1 | reverse complement strand
CCGGTAAATCTGAATCAAGCAAGCGCTGATGACGTTGTGAATGCCAGCCTCGTACAGACGGTCGAGGTGACGAGCCAAGGCATCGTCATTCAACCAGGAAGGATGGAGCCCGGAACGGATGAGTTTCTCCAGATCGATCTCCTGAGCCCATCGTTCTAAGTGAACAAGGGCTTGTCGTCCGTGGAACATATTGTAGAGGATAGCCTGAACAGCATCGCTGACTCGCGTTTGGCACTGTGGATCAACGGGCACAAGGTGGTCAATCAAGTGG
>NZ_QCXO01000048.1:0-276 GCF_023383675.1 Microbacterium sp. ER1 | reverse complement strand
ACCGAGAGCATCTCCACGGAGCCGGACAGGGCGAGCGACGCGAGCACACCGACGCCGACGCCGATGAGCGCGTTGATCAGCGGGAGACCCGCACCGATCAGGGTGCCGAGCATGACGAACAGCACGACGGCGGCGATGATCACGCCACCGATCTCGCCCGGGCCGAGGATCTCGGGAATGCTGGCCGCGATGTCGTTGGAGACCTCGGCGGTGACGTTGTCGATGCCGGCGTTGTCCATCTCCTCGACGATCGCCTCCTTCGACTCGGCCGGCACC
>NZ_QCXO01000047.1:0-275 GCF_023383675.1 Microbacterium sp. ER1 | reverse complement strand
CGCCGACGCAATGAGCTTCGTGTATTCGCTTTAGAGTTTGTTCTCTTGTTGCAAGTCCTTGACAATCGCCGGCGCGTACGTTTTCAATTGCGTTTCCGCCAAGGCAAACAACTGTTTTCCCCACGCTTCTTCAAGCTCACTGCGAAACGGCGAAGCGACGAGAGCGCGGTAATAATCGTTGACAAGCCCCTTGACGACTGGCTCCGTTTCGTCGAAAAAGTCTTGCTCTTTTTTATAAAATTCATCGTTCGTATCGATCGTATGACGGATATGGC
>NZ_QCXO01000046.1:0-276 GCF_023383675.1 Microbacterium sp. ER1 | reverse complement strand
CCGTGAAACAGCGCGTCGGGAAGCACGGCGCGGTAGCCCGCTTCCGCAAGCAAATAGCCGAAATGCAAATTATGTTCTTTCGCGCTTGTAAAGCCGTGGATAAAGAAAATGAGCGGCAGCCGTTCGTCCCGCTTTTCCAGCTTGACAACGTGAAGAACCGGCACGCCAGCCAATAGTTCTTTTTCAACGATGACCATTGCAGTTCAAACCCCTTCTGTCTTTTTCCATCGCTGTATAGTGTATCATATAGACAGCGATTTTGGAAAAGAGTTACAC
>NZ_QCXO01000045.1:0-279 GCF_023383675.1 Microbacterium sp. ER1 | reverse complement strand
AGCCTCATTTCGTGGGTAGGACCGTTTGTTTTGCTTGCTTTGGCGCTTGGGTTTGCACCAAAAATCATTTCTTTTATTAAGTCTATTTTTGGACGCGCCACGGCTAAGTAATGAGCCAGAAAGGGGGAAGACAATGCCCCCTTTTTTAACATGGGGGGCGTGGGATGTATTATATGATTAAAAAGACGTGGATTTTTGTTGTAACAGTTGGCATATATGCGATGATCTTGCCCGCTCGGTCATATGCGGCTGATGCGGTATGTTCAAACGGTGAATGTA
>NZ_QCXO01000044.1:0-285 GCF_023383675.1 Microbacterium sp. ER1 | reverse complement strand
CCACCTGCACCGAGCCGCTCGAGATCTCCCCCAGCTGGATGCTGCCGTACGCCGTCTTCGCCGATACCGCGGCGAGCGCCCGGGCGATCTCGAGGTCGCCGTAGGAGAGTTTCGCGTCGAGGTCGCCGCCGGCCTGGCCGACCGTGATGCTGCCGTGTGATGCCTTGAGGCTGGCGTCGCCCGTGACGGTGCCGATGCGGATCTGACCGTGGTCGGCGGTGATCTCGATGTCGCCCTCCGCGGCACCGAGGGTGGCGTTGCCGTTACCGGCGCGCAGCCAGAGGT
>NZ_QCXO01000043.1:0-277 GCF_023383675.1 Microbacterium sp. ER1 | reverse complement strand
CATCAGCGGCAAGGTGTTCAAGGCCGGCAAGGAGATCAAGACCCGCACGGTGACCGAGGCGATCGACAACGGCATCGCGTACGCCACCGAAGACCGCAAGACCTACGGGCTCAACCTTATCGAGGACATCAAGCGCAACATCTCGATGGCGTCCCTCGGCAAGCTCGTCAAGGGCGGTCTGGTCGACGACAACGAAGAGTTCAAGATCGCCAACGAGTACCGCACGAGCATGAACATCAAGGCGCCGACGGTGCTGGCCAAAACCGGGAAGCTCTCC
>NZ_QCXO01000042.1:0-287 GCF_023383675.1 Microbacterium sp. ER1 | reverse complement strand
GTCGCCGTTCATCCACAGCACGCCACCGTTGGCGGATGCGCGCAGGGCTCGCAGCAGGCTCTTGGACGTGTTGGTCACGTCGTACTGCTCGTTGTAGACGAAGGATGCCTGTGGGAACGCCTCGATGATGTGCTCGAGCTTGTAGCCCACAACGATGGTGACCTTGGTCTTCTTGCCGAAGGCGTGCTCGATGTTGTCGAACTGCTGCTGCATGATCGTGCGGCCGTCATTGAGTTCGGTCAAAGGTTTGGGCAGTGAGCGGCCGAGGCGGCTGCCCATTCCTGCTG
>NZ_QCXO01000041.1:0-290 GCF_023383675.1 Microbacterium sp. ER1 | reverse complement strand
ACTCACGGGGACGTAACCGAGATTTACGATGTCGATGCCGTAGCGGGGCACTTGCTTCCGCCTGGATCGGTGTTCGCTTTCCTTGCAGCGCACCGTCGGGAGCTGTTTCCCGACGATGCGTTTGCGGACTTGTTTTCCTCGCAGAACGGCCGCCCGTCAATACCGGCGGACGTGATCGCGTCGGTGATGGTGTTGCAAACACTGCACAACCTTTCCGACAGGGAAGCGGCCGAGGCGTTGACGTATGACCTGCGGTGGAAAGCCGCCTGCGGGTTCGCGCTGACTGAAAC
>NZ_QCXO01000040.1:0-282 GCF_023383675.1 Microbacterium sp. ER1 | reverse complement strand
TATACATGCTGGCCCTCCTGCAATCGAACAAGTAATTTTTCAAGCGTCTGCAATATGTCGCTGGCATCAATCTTCTCACGCCCGGCCTCGCGCTTGATAATCTCCATATACGATGATAAAAATGATGACAACATCACCCGTTGTTCATATGACAGGTCAATGTAAATATCATGATGTTCTCCTGCATCATCGACAACACGTCCGAACAGTTCGATAATCGAATCATAACAAGCAAGCTGCTTTTTTGCCTCAAAAAAACTATAATTTCGTTTCAGTGCCTGT
>NZ_QCXO01000004.1:0-27623 GCF_023383675.1 Microbacterium sp. ER1 | reverse complement strand
GCCCCCGCCCGCATGCGGGATCAAAACGGCCCCTCCCCAGCGTCCCCCGGGCCCGTTTTCGATCCCGCAGCAGGGGCGGTCGGCGGAGCGGGATCGAAAAGGCCCGTTCGGGACCCCCGACGAGCCCGTTTTCGATCCCGCAAGAGGACCGGCGGGCGGGCCGGCGCCGACGGCCCGACCCGCGACAACAGGAGGGGCCTCATCGCCCGAGCATGCACGGAAGCCGACGGTCCGGCGCGCGGGATGAAAAATGCTCCTGCGAAACTCTGACGAGGATCGTTCTTGATCCCGCACCGGGTGGTGCACCGTACGACTGTCCCATTGTCAGCAAGTCCCGGGAGCGGAATCGTCGCCCGGGTGCGGCTGGATCGATAACGTCCCTCCCCAGTGCCTGCCGTGCCCGCTTTCGATCCCGCCCGGGCTTTGCGCGTCCCCTCCCGTCGCTCCCCGGCTAGCGGGATCAAGAAAGCCCCTCTCCAGTCCGTGCCAGGCCCGTTTCCGATCCCGCCACGGGCTTTTCGCGTCCGTTCCCGCCCGGCCCCGGGGTGACGGGATCAACAACGTCCCTCCCCGATGCCTGGCGGGCCCGTTTCCGATCCCGCCACGGGCTCGTCCGCGCGGCCCCGGGGTGGAGCGGATCACCAAGGTCCCTCGCCGGCGCCTGCAGGGCGGGACCGAAAACTCCCCCCGGCGGTGGCCGAGGGGAGCGGTTTCGATCCCGGAGCACGCGCGGACGCGGCGCCGGGGGAGGGAGGATCAGTCGCCGAGGGCGGCGGAAACCACGGCGCGGGCCTCGGCCTGCACCTCCGCGAGGTGCTCGGGACCGCGCAGGCTCTCGGCGTAGAGCTTGTAGACGTCTTCGGTTCCGGACGGGCGCGCGGCGAACCACGCGTGCGGAGTCTGCACCTTGAGGCCGCCGATCGCCGCACCGTTGCCGGGGGCGTGCGAGAGCTTCGCGATGATGTCCTCGCCAGCGAGGGTGGTCGCGGTCACCGACTCCGGGGCGAGCTTGCCGAGCGTCGCCTTCTGCTCAGGGGTCGCGGGGGCGTCGACGCGCTGGTAGGCGGAAGCGCCGAAGGCGTCCTCCAGCTCCGCGTAGCGCTGCGACGGGGTCTTGCCGGTCACCGCGAGGATCTCGGCCGCGAGCAGGCAGAGGAGGATGCCGTCCTTGTCGGTCGACCACACGGAGCCGTCGTGGCGCAGGAACGAGGCCCCCGCCGACTCCTCGCCGCCGAACGCCACCGAGCCGTCGAGCAGTCCGGGCACGAACCACTTGAAGCCCACCGGAACCTCCAGCAGACGCCGCCCGAGCGACTCGGCCACGCGATCGATGATCATCGACGACACGAGCGTCTTTCCGACGGCGGCCTCGCGCGGCCAGTGCTCCCGGTGCGAGAAGAGGTAGTCGATGGCGACGGCGAGGAAGTGGTTCGGGTTCATGAGCCCGGCGTCGGGGGTGACGATGCCGTGCCGGTCCGCGTCGGCGTCGTTCCCGGTGAGGATGTCGTAGTCGCCCTTCTTCGCCACGAGCGATGCCATGGCCGACGGGGACGACGGATCCATCCGGATCTTCTCGTCCCAGTCCAGAGTCATGAAGCGCCACGTGGGGTCGACCTCGGGGTTGACGACCGTGAGATCGAGGTCGTGCATCTCGGCGATCAGCGACCAATACTCCACCGACGCGCCGCCCAGCGGGTCCGCGCCGATGCGCACGCCGGCGCGGCGGATCGCCTCGATGTCGATGATCGACGGGAGGTCGCGCACATAGGCGTCGCGGAAGTCGTATCCGGTGATCGCGTCCCAGTCCACGTCGGCGAAGCGCTCGCGGCGCACCTCGGTCAGGCCGCCCGCGATGAGCTGATTCGCGCGGTCGGCGATCCAGCCGGTCGCATCGGTGTCGGCGGGACCGCCGTGGGGCGGGTTGTACTTGAAGCCGCCGTCGCGCGGCGGGTTGTGCGAGGGGGTCACGACGATGCCGTCCGCGCGGCCCGGGTCATCGGCGGCGCGGTCGCGGTTGTACGTGAGGATCGCGTGGCTCAGCGCGGGGGTCGGCACCCACGAGTCCCGGGCGTCGACGCGCACATCCACGCCGTTCGCGAGCAGGACCTCGATGGCGCTGCGCTCCGCCGGGAGGGACAGCGCGTGGGTGTCGCGCCCCAGGAAGAGCGGACCGGTGATGCCCTGCGCGGCGCGGTAGTCGACGATGGCCTGCGTCGTCGCGAGGATGTGGTTCTCGTTGAAGCTCTTCGTGAGCGACGAGCCGCGGTGCCCGCTGGTGCCGAACACGACCCGCTCGCTCGCGACATCCGGATTCGGCACGCGGTCGTAGTAGGCGGCGATCAGCTCGTCGACGTCGATCAGGTCACTTTCCTCCGCGGGGAGGCCGGCACGGCTGCTCATGCTCTCAGTCTGCCCCGTGCAGCCGATACGCGCATCCGCCTTGACACGCGGGAACCCCATGAGTCACCGAGGGATAGGCTGAACGCCGTGACTGCACGCCGCACCTACAGCTATCTCGGACCAGCCGGAACCTTCACGGAGGCAGCGCTCGACCAGGTGGCCGAGGCCAGGGGACAGGACTGGCGACCGGTGCACAACGTGGGCGAGGCGCTCGCGGACGTCCTCGAAGGGCGCAGCGACGCGGCCATGATCGCGATCGAGAACTCCATCGAGGGCGGGGTCTCGACCACGCAGGACGCGCTGGCGACTCTGCCGGGGCTCCGGATCATCGGCGAGTACCTCGTGCGGGTGAACTTCGTCCTCGTCGCGCCGCGCGGCACCACTCTCGACCAGGTCGAGGTCATCGCCGCGCACCCCGTCGCCTACGCGCAGTGTCACGGCTGGCTCGGCGAACACCTCCCGACCCACTCGCATGTGCCGGCGGCGAGCAACGTGGCCTCGGCCATCGGCGTCCTCGACGGCACCTCGCCCGCGCAGGCCGCGATCGCCGCTCCCGGCATCGTGCAGCACTATGACGTGGATGTGCTCGCCGAGGGTATCGGCGACAACGCGGCGGCCGTGACCCGGTTCGTCCTCGTCACCCGCACCACGCGTTCGCCCGCGCCGACCGGTGCCGACAAGACCTCGCTGATCGTCGAGCTCCCGCATGACCACCCTGGTTCTCTCCTCGAGATGCTGGAGCAGTTCTCGACGCGCGGCATCAACCTCTCTCTCATCGAGTCCCGGCCCATCGGCGACGAGCTCGGCCGGTACCGGTTCGTGATCGACGCGGACGGTCACATCGAGCACGAGCGGATGGCCGACGCGCTGCTCGGGATCCGCCGCTTCAGCCCCCGTGTGGTGTTCCTCGGGTCGTACCCGCGTGCTGACCGGCAGATCGTGCAGTATCCCGACCGCTACTCCGACGAGATCTTCATCGAGGCCCGCGACTGGCTCCGCGGCATCCTCTCCGGCGAACCCGAGTCCTGACGCCGCCCGCCCGCGCGTGCCTCCTGCGTTCGGGATCGATAACGCACGTTCCCGTACCGGCCCGCGCCCGATTTCGATCCGGCATGCCGCGCCCCCAGTTGGCGGGATCGATAACGCACGTTCGCCGAACGATCTGCGCCCGTTTTCCAACCGGTGCACCCCGCCGCCGCGATCCCCCACAGCCGCAGGTATCGCGGGATCAGAATCGCACCTCGTACCGGCTCGGGAGGTGCTGTTTCGATCCCGCACGACGAGGAGCGGGTCAGTGCTCCTGGAACCGCGGCCAGGCGCTGCCCGGCAGCATACGGGCGTGCAGCGCGCCCTTCGCGGAGGCGAGGCTGGGATAGGTCCCGGCCGCCGCGTCCGCTCCCGCCATGGTCACCACATAGCCGTTCTCATCGTGGCGGATGCTCCCCACCACCCCGTTCGTCCCGTACGCGACCCAGAGTGCGAGTGTCTTGGTGCTCATCGTCGAACCCCTCTCTCTGCCGCCGAGGCTACGCCTCCCTGACATCCGGAGCCAGCCCCCTCATCGCGGAGAGGACCGAACGCCCATCCATGAGCACGCCTCAACCCCGGATGCCGTGGCGAACCATGAGTGCGCGACGCACACGGGCGGCGAGGGCGGCGCCACCGTCGCGCAGATCGAGCTCGGTGACGCGGATCACGAGCCATCCGTGATCTTCGAGGTCGCGCTGACGCTGGATGTCGATCCGCCATTGGTCACGGTCCGTCCGATGGCCGTCGCCTTCGTACTCGATGGCGATGCGGCATTCGGGGTAGGCGAGGTCGACCCGGGCGAGGAAGCGTCCGTCCACGGAGACGATGTGCTGGATCGCGGGCTCCGGGAGGTCGAAGCTCGTGAGGAGCAGCCGGGTCTCGGTCTCCTTCGGCGACTCGACGCCCGGTCGTGCGAATGCCAGCCCATCGCGTATGCGACCGCACCCGGGGAACCGCCCCCATCGCGTCAGCTGTCGATCGATGCTCTCGATGGTCGCGACCGGCCGGCCCATCCGCAGCCCCGGATAGACATCTGACGATGCGACCAGCGCATCGAGCGCCACGACGATCGGCGTGAACACGAACTCCCGCGCGCAGAGGAACAGTGCGCTGACCGGATCGACCGTCGGAACTCCGTGGATGTGCCATGTGTCCGCCCGTCCCGGGGCGATGCGGCGCCCTCGGACGCCGACCGTCCTTGGCGGTGAGGTCCCGGTGTGCACGGCGACGTCGAGGGGCTCATCGGGCGACCATCGGACGGGCGCGGGAATCCCCCACAGCCGGAGGGCCGTGCGTCCGGCGAATGCCTGGCCTTCACGGAGGCGCGGAAGGTACGCGGCGACTCGATCGTCGAACGTGGCGGGTTCGTTCGCCGACCGCACTCCGGCGAACGGCCGCGCGAGGTCTCGGCTGGAGTATCTCTTCCGCCCGACCCCGATGGCCGCGGCGTCACGGACGGCGAAATGAGGGCCGAGGTCAGGCGGGAGAGGGATCCGGTGTCGCATGCGTCCATGCTGTCCGTGCAGGGTCGGCGTCCGGGCGGTCGATCATCCTCCGCCCGGCTCTTGTGGACAATTCGAATCGACCTGCGATTGTGGCAGAGGTCTCTTCATCGCGCCGGATCAGAAGTGTCCCTCCAGCGACCGCTGAAGGCACGTTTCCCGTCCCGCATGCCGAGACAGCGAGAGGCTCCCGGACGGAGCGAAGAGCGCGTTGCGGGACCTGCCGGGGCCCCGATTCCCGCTCGCACGGGGTGGCGCGACGACGACGGCCGGCCCGCGGGATCAGAAAGGTGCCGCGGGAAGCGCTCAGGGGAGCGTTATCGATCGCGCACCAAGTGACCGACCGGACGCGGGATCAGGAAGGCGCTGCGGGAGGTGCGCAGGGGAGCGTTATCGATCCCGCACCAAGTGACCGACCAGACGCGGGATCAGAAAGGTGCTGCGGGAAGCGCGCAGGGGAGCGTTATCGATCCCGCAGGGCGGAAGGAACCGGACGCGGAAGCAACCGGACGCGGGACCGACCGGACGCGGGATCAGAAAGGCGCCGCCCGGGCCTCGTGGGGGAGCGTTATCGATCCCGCGACGAAACTCCCCCGTCCCGCGACGCGACTCACGCCCCCGCGACGAGCTCCAGCGTCTGCGCGCGCCCCGCGGCCGAGTCCTTCGGCTCCGCGTCATAGGCCCCGGCGACGGGGGAGAGCATGACCTCGTCCACCCCGTAGGTCGACGCGAAGGAGCGCACCTCAGCGGCGACGGACTCCCCGGTGCCGACGAACCACCGCGACCGCGCGGCCTCGACCACCTGATCGGTCGCGGCGTCGTGCTCCGCGGCGAGGGCCTGCTCGACGGTCTCGAGCGCGACGAGCGGCTGGTTGAGTCGGAGTCGCGCCATCATCCGCAGCTGCGGCAGGGCACGGGCCTCCGCCTCCTCTGCGGTCGGGGCGGCGACGGCGTTCACGGTGAGGAAGGTCCGCGGCTCCGGGTGCTCCTCGCTCGGACGGTAGTTCGTGCGGTAGAGGTCGAGGGCGCGTTCCAGGCCCTGTCCGGAGAAGTGGTTCGCGAACACGTACGGCAGGCCGAGGGAGGCGGCGAGCTGCGCGGAGTAGTCGCTCGACCCCAGCAGCCACACCTCGGGCACCCCGGTCGCGGCGGGGGTCGCCCGCACGGTGTACTCCCCGCCGGAGGTGAAGCGCACCGTGGCGCCGTCGGCGGTGAAGAGCGCCGCGATGTCCTGCACGTGGCGGGGGAACTGCTCCACGTCGCTGGTGGTCCCTGACCCGCGGAGAAGCTGAGTGATCACGGGGTCGCTGCCGGGCGCGCGGCCCAGGCCCAGGTCGATGCGGCCGGGGGCGATGGCCTCGAGGGCGGCGAACTGCTCGGCGACGATCAGGGGCGCATGGTTCGGCAGCATCACGCCGCCGGAGCCGAGGCGGATGCGCGAGGTGCGCGTGGCGGCGGCCGCGATGAGGACCGGCGGCGTGGTCGACGCGACCGCGGGCATGTTGTGGTGCTCGGCGAACCAGTACCGGCGATAGCCGAGCCGGTCGGCGGTCGCGGCGAGGGAGAGGGAGGCGGTGATGGCCTCGGCACTGGTCTGGCCGGAGCGGACCGGCACGAGGTCGAGGACGGAGAGGGCGACGTCGTTCATCTCCAGATGCAACCTCGGCGGCCGCTCCGGCATTCCCTACGCGGCGAGGCGCGAGGCGGGGGTGAGCGCGTCGGCGAGCGCGTTCCTGGCGAGGCGATAGCGGATGAGCCAGGCGGCGCTGAAGCTCTGTTCCGGCAGGTCGTGCAGCGCCGCACGGTCGTGGTTCGGCAGTCCCTCCCGCGCGGCTTCGCGCAGGAGGTCGTCGCGGGTCGCGGGGTACTCCATCTCGGCGAGGAAGCGGTCGAGGGTCGGGGAGAGTGCCATGTTTCGTCCTTTCCGTGAGAAGAGGAGGAGAGCGGTGGGGGCGGTGCCGCAGCACCGCCCCCGGGTGATCAGGCGTCGATCGCCTGGCGCTGTTCGCCGGATTCGACGACGATCTTGCGCGGCTTCGCCCGTTCGCTGACGGGGATCACGACCGACAGGACACCGCTCTCGTACGAGGCGCTGATGTTGTCGAGGTCCACTCCGTCGCCGAGCGAGAACTGGCGCAGGAACGATCCGGCGCCGCGCTCACGGGCGAGCCAGCGCACGCCTTCGCGGGTGTCGGCCGTGCGCTGTGCGCGGATCGTGAGCTGCCCGCCGTCGAGGTCGACGTCGATGGAGCCGGGGTCGGCGCCGGGGAGGTCGGCGTGCAGGATGTAGCGGTCCCCGTCGCGGTACAGGTCCACCGGCATCGACCGGGGCGCGCGCACGGAGTCCAGGACGCTCGCGGCGAAGCGGTCGAGCTGGCTGAAGGGATCGAAGGTCAGTGCCATGAGGTGTCTCCTTTCGTGCGGCCCTGCAAGGGCTGAGGTGGTGTGCAGATTATCTGCACCTGAGGTATAGATTTGTTATAGAACACACGCAGGAATCTTCGCAACCCCGATCCGGAGACGAGGACATTCATGACCGCACGCGACTCGCGCACCCCGCTCTACGGCATCGCCGTGGCCGCGCAGCTCGTCGACCTGCCCGAGGCGACGATCCGGCTCTTCGAGAGCAAGGGCCTCCTCGCGCCCGCCCGGAGCGACGGCGGCACGCGCCGGTACAGCGACGATGACATCACCCGCCTGCGTCGCGCGGCCGAGCTCCGCGGCGACGGCATCAACATCGCCGGGATCGCGCGGGTCCTCGACCTGCAGGATGAGAACGCGGGCCTCCGGGAGGCTCTCGACGCGGAGGCGCCGGAACGCGAGCGCTCCGCCCGCGACTGACGACCGGCGGACAGGGGGCGCCGACGACGCCGCTACGCTTTCCGCATGGAAGCCGGGATCTTCTACGTCCTCGTCGGAGCTGTCGCCGTGGCGGCCGTCGCGCGATCGCGGGGGTGGCCGGCCCCGCTGCTCGTGACCGTCGTGGCGCTCGCCGCCTCGTTCCTGCCGTTCGTGCCGGAGCTGGAGATCGACGGGCACCTGCTGCTCGGGCTCGTCCTGCCTCCGTTGCTGTATTCCGCTGCCCTCGACGTGTCGTTCGTCGGGTTCAAGCGCAGCCTGCCGCAGATCCGCCGCCTCGGGATCTGGCTCGTGCTGCTCACCGCGTTCGCCGTCGGACTCGTGGCCTGGTGGATCCTGCCGTCGCTCACGCTGCCCGGCGCGCTGCTGCTGGGCGCCATCGTCGCCCCGCCGGACGCGGTGTCGGCGGCGGCGATCGGCCGTCGTCTCGGTCTACCTCGCCGCATCATGACGGTGCTGTCCGGGGAGAGTCTCATCAACGACGCGACCTCGCTCACGCTCTACCGGGTGTTCGCGGCCATCCTCGCTGGGGCGACGGTGTCGATCTGGGGAGGCATCGGGCAGTTCCTCCTCGCGGTCGGCGTGGGGGTGGGCATCGGGCTCGTCTTCGGGATCGTCCTGCATCAACTCCGCATGCGCATCGGCGACCCGGTGGTTATCGGCACCTTCGGTCTGCTCGCCCCGTTCGGCGCGTACAACATCGCGGAGCACCTGCTCGGCTCCGGCGTCCTCGCGGTCGTGGCCATGGGACTGTTCGTCGGCTTCAACGCCCCGCGCACCGACTACACGACCCGGCAGCAGGAGGCGCCGCTGTGGCTGTCGGCCGACCTGCTGCTGGAGAGCTTCGTGTTCGCCTACATCGGCCTCCAGTTCCCGCGGGTGCTCAGCGACCTCGGCAGCGAGTCGGTGGGGCACATCCTCCTGCTCTCCGGCGCCGTGCTGCTTGTGGTGCTCGTCGTGCGGCCGCTCTACATCTACCCGATCAGCGCGTGGTCGAACTTCCAGGACCGCCGCCGGCTCGCCCGCATGGATCGCGGCATCGCATCCGGGGAGTTCGACGAACGGCGACGGCGGTCCCGGCGGTGGCGCGACCAGAGCACGGATGAGCTGCGGACGCAGATCGTGCGGGAACGCATGGCCGGGCTGCGGCTCACCTGGAAGGACAACGCCGTCATCTCCTGGGCGGGTATGCGCGGCGTGGTGACCCTGGCGATCGCGGTGGCCGCCGCCGATCTGGCCGGGCTCGACACCGAGGCCTCGCACGCCATCGTCGTCGTAGCCTTCATCGTCACCGTCGGCACGCTCCTGCTGCAGGGGCTCACGCTGCCGCTGCTCATCCGGCGTCTGGAAATCGCCGGGGACGAGGAGCACGAGGAAGACGTCGCGGCGCTGGAGATGGTCAAGGCCAAGAGCCGCGAGGCCGGCAAGGCGTACCTCGCTGAGAAGCGCCGGGAGTGGGAGCAGAAGCACGGCGAGGTCGACCTCGGCATGTTCGATGCCTTCACCAAGCGCATGACCCGGGTGGAGAAGGACACCGACGACGCACAGCAGGTCGAGGACACCGTCGCCCGCCCCTCCTATGACGACCTCGTCGCGCTGACCAAGGGATGGCTGCAGGTGCGGCGGGAGATCCTCGTCGCGGAGCGGGACGCCGGCGAGCTCGACGAGGAGGTCATGCGGGAGCTGCTGGCCGCCATGGACGCCGAGGAGCTGGCGCTCGACACCCGCGGCGCGACCCGCCCCCTGAGCCGCAACTGACCCCTCCTTCCCGCCGACCCACCCCGTTCCGGTCGACCCACCCCTTTCCGCCCGTGCGTAAAGGGCCGGGGCGCACGCAAAGGGGTGGGTCGACAGGGGAAGTGGGTGAAAAGAGCGCCCCACCTTCGAGAGGAAGGTGGGGCGCTCGTCGAGAGACCGGGTCAGCGGGCGCCGGCGGGCTCCGGGGTGGAGGCGGCGTCGGCCTCGGGAGCGTCGTCGCCGGAGTCGTCGGCGAAGGGCAGGCCCTCGCGCGGGGCGTTGTAGAGCTCCTCGTCGAGGATGCCCTCACGCTTCGCGACGATCGCGGGGACGAGCGCCTGACCGGCGACGTTAACCGCCGTGCGGCCCATGTCGAGGATCGGGTCGATCGCGAGCAGCAGGCCGACGCCCTCGAGCGGCAGACCCAGGGTGGACAGCGTCAGCGTGAGCATGACGACCGCGCCCGTGGTGCCGGCGGTGGCGGCGGAACCGACGACCGAGACGATCACGATCAGCAGGTACTGCACGAAGTTCAGCTCGATGCCGAAGAACTGCGCGACGAAGATCGCGGCGATGGCCGGGTAGATCGCGGCGCAGCCGTCCATCTTCGTCGTCGCGCCCAGCGGCACGGCGAACGAGGCGTAGGAGCGGGGCACACCGAGGTTGCGCTCGGTCACGCGCTCCGTGAGCGGGAGCGTGCCGATGGAGGAGCGGCTCACGAAGGCGAGCTGCACCGCCGGCCACACACCCGAGAAGTACTGCTTGATGGAGAGGCCGTGCGTGCGCACCAGGATGGGGTACACGACGAACAGCACGAGCGCGAGGCCGATGTAGACCGCGGCCGCGAACCAGCCGAGCGACGCCAGCTTCTCCCAGCCGTACTTGATGACGGCGGAGCCGATGAGGCCGAATGTGCCGAGCGGGGCGATGCGGATGATCCACCACAGCACGCGCTGGATGACCTTGAGCAGGGACTCGGTGAAGACGAGGAACGGCTCCGCCTTCTTGCCGGCCTTGAGCGCCGCGATGCCGACGACGGCCGCGACCACGATCACCTGGAGGATGTTGAAGCCGACGCTCGAGGTGAACGCGCCCTCGGTGGCTCCGGGGGAGGTGCTGACGGTCAGGCCGAGGAAGTTCTGCGGGATGAGGCCGAGGAGGAAGTTCCACCAGGTGCCGACCGTGTACGGCTCGCCCGGCTCCAGGCCCTCGCCGGCGCGGCTGCCCGGCTGGATCACGAGGCCGAGGACGATGCCGATGATGACCGCGATGAAGGCGGTGATCGCGAACCAGAGGATCGTCTGCCCGGCGAGGCGGGCGGCGTTCTGCACGCGGCGGAGGTTCGAGATGCTCGCGACGATCGCGGTGAAGATCAACGGGACGACAGCCGCGCGGAGCAGCGTGACGTACGAGCTGCCGATCGTGTCGAGGGTCGCCGACAGGGCGGTCGGGTTCTCGGCCGTGGCGCCGAGCTGACGGCCGATCAGACCGGCGGCGATGCCGAGGACGAGGGCGGCGATGATCTGGAAGCCGAACGAGGTCAGCAGCTTCCGGACCGGCCCGCGGGTGTCTGGCGCCTTCTGGGCGCGTGCGGTGGTGCTCATTGAGGTGGGGACTCCAGAATCGCGGCGCGCCGGGTGCACGCCATGAGGCTCAACGCTAGGAGAGCCTGAGAATTCCCTGGGCGGATATGACGAAGGATGACGGCCGCCCTCCCAGGCCGTCATCCTTCGCTGCGTGCCGCCCTCAGGGCGTGACGCAGTCCTGGAGGTTGTCCTGGATGATCTGGGTCGTGAGGGCCTTGTCGGCCTCGTCCCGCTGCTTGTCCTCGCCGTCGGCGATGTAGCCGAGCGTCTCGTCGCTGAGGTCGGAGTCGACCAGGGCTTCGGCCAGGCAGGTGGCGGCGTCGTCGGTCATGGCCTCCTCCTGCGGGGTGCCCTCGAAGACCTTCTGGATGCCGTCGGCGACCTCGTCGACCGAGGGGCGGCTCTCTCCCGCGCAGGCGGCGAGGGAGAAGGCGAGGGCAGCGGCCGGGACGATCGCCAGGAGGCGGAGGCGGAGGCCGCGACGCGAGGGGATGCGGGTGCTGATCATGCGACGACGCTATCCACTCACAGCCGACTCATAGAAGGGGCTTGCAATCCAGCGCGTGACCGTGCTCGCCCTCCCGCCGACCCACCCCTCTTCGTGCGTCCCGGCCCTTTGCGTGCGTCCGCAAGGGGCCGGGGCGCGCGGAAGGGGGTGGGCCGGCAGAAGTCAGCGATCGGCGAGGACGAGGAGGTCGCCGACCTCGCAGTCGAGCGCCTCGCAGATGGCCCGCAGCGTGGAGTAGCGGATCGCGCGGGCGCGGTCGTTCTTCAGCACCGACAGGTTCACGATGCTGACGCCGACGGCGGCGCTCAGCTCCGTCAGCGTCATCCCGCGGGCCGCCAGCAGCTCGTCCAGACGGCAGTGGATGCCCGTGAACTCGTCGTCGCTCTCCGCCGGGCTCACACCAGGCCCTCCGTCTCGCGTTCCAGGGCGGCCCGCTCCTGCTCGACGCGCATGCCCTGACGGAACACCGCGGCGAGGGCGAGGAGGCCGAGCGCCGCGGCGAACGGCAGCGGGGTGACGGTGAGCCAGTAGGTCTGCGGATACCAGGTGCTGTCCGCGGGCAGGGCCTCCCGCAGTCCGGTGGTGGCGGCGATGCCGCTCAGGAGATCGGAGAGGACGCCCAGCACCCCGAACGCGATCGCACCCCCGACGAGCGCGCGGGTCACGGTGCGGGAGAACGCGCGACCGCGAAGGGTGTGGAAGCAGATGAGCGCGAGGACCACCGCGGGGATCGTCGTGAGGGCGAGCGTGCTGAGCTGTGCGGCCACGGCGAGGAGGCGCAGCCCGAGCGACGCGTGGCCCACCGTGAAGTCCGACAGCTCCGTGCCGCTGCAGGTGAGCATGGTCGTCGTGCTGTCGCCGTACTCCGAGCACGGGAGGCTCGAGGGCCAGTCGAGGAAGACGATCGTCCGGCCGTGCAGCTCCGCCCAGTCCACCGCGAACGCCTTGACGACGATGACCACCGCCCCGAGTGCGGAGAGCGTGATCCACCATCCGGACAGCGTGAGAGCCGCGTCGAGGGCGACCGTGCGGCTGCCACGGCGGCGGCTGTTCCAGACGACGAGGGCGACGACGGCCGCACAGACCGCGAGTGCGATCCCGATGTTGAGCAGAGACGGCCAGACGGCCTCCGAGCCGAACGAGATCATCAGACCAGTCCCTCCGTCTCCTTCTCCAGCACGACCTTCTCCTGTTGCAACCGGATGCCGCGACGGAAGGCGACGGCGATGAGGCCGACGGTGACTCCGGTGGCGAAGATCGGCGCGATCGTCCAGAATTCGATCGGGTGCACGGGTTCTCCGTCGCCGATGCCGAGCGCCGCGGTCACGCCGTTGCGTCCCATCGTCTCGAGCATCACGATCGCCATCGGCGCGAGCACCAGTGTCCAGCCGATCACGTCGAAGGCGCGTGCATTGCCCGCCACGAAGAACCGGCCGCGGAGGAAGTTCCAGGCGACGAGCGTGACCGCGCCGATGACGGCGACGGCGGCGAGAGCCCACAGCGCGATGGCGGCGACGATGGCGGCGATCGACACGCCGTTCACTCCCGTCGCGAAGATCATCGCCCTCTGCGCGATGCCCTCGATCGAGATCTGCCCGGAGTCTATGGTCGCCGAGATCGGCTGTTCGTCGATGGGGATCGTCCACGCGATCCCGGCGTCCCGGAAGGTGCTGCCCACGCGGAGCGTCGTCGCGAGGCCGACGGTAACGAGGGCCGCCGCCGCATAGAGGATGACGGTGATCGCATCGGCCCGCTCGGAGCGGGTGGCGGTGACGGCGGCCATCAGACCAGTCCCTCCGTGTCGCGCTGCAGACGGCGGCCGATGGTGAAGACGCCTGCCACGAGAGCCAGGGCGAACGCCCACCCCACGGGTGCGAGATCGAACTCCATGAGCAGCGTCCACAGCACGTCCTCGACCGCGGGGTCGGTCGCGGCGAGATCCTTCACGATCTCGGCCCGCCCGATGCCGCCGGCGAGCTGCCCGAACAGGGTGCCCGCCATCAGCAGGCAGGCGGCGACGGCGAACATCCACCCGAGGGAGGCGCGGAACGGGCGGGAGCGGATGAGGGAGACGCCGAGCCACCAGACCACCGCGCACAGCGCCACGGTGGCGAGCGCGGGGAGCGCCGTCTCGAGCAGCAGCAGCCAGCGGGCGCTCGTCGGCGGCGCGGTGAGCGTGACGAGGGCGGAGTCGACGGTGGCGCCTTCGACACCGGCCACGCCGTCGAGGGCGGAGAGGTCGACGTCGTGCACCGGCATCGCGACCGTGGGCGAGGGGGAGAACAGGGCACCGGCGGCCTGGGCGACGGCGACGATGGCGCCGATCCCGACGCTGACCGCACCGGTGGCGATGAGCCCGAGCGCGATGCCGTCGGCGAGCGAAGGGCGTCTTTCCGTGGCGAGCATGAGCTCCTCCTGAGAGTCAGGGTTTATCGACTTTCGTTAACATAACGACTGTCGATAAACCCGTCAAGGCCTCGCTATGCCCACGGCGAACACGGGCATACCCGCCATTTCTGGTCGTTACTCTCGATGTACAAGCGCTTCATGCGTCTTCGCCCCGTGCGAATAAGGAGTCAACATGTTCGAGAGATTCACGGACCGAGCCCGTCGAGTGGTCGTCCTCGCCCAAGAAGAGGCGAAGATGCTCAACCACAACTACATCGGCACCGAGCACATCCTGCTCGGCCTCATCCACGAGGGCGAGGGCGTCGCAGCCAAGGCGCTGGAGTCGCTCGGCATCTCCCTCGACGCCGTGCGCGAGCAGGTGCAGGACATCATCGGCCAGGGTCAGCAGCAGCCGACCGGGCACATCCCGTTCACGCCGCGCGCCAAGAAGGTGCTCGAGCTGAGCCTCCGCGAGGCCCTGCAGCTCGGTCACAACTACATCGGCACCGAGCACATCCTCCTCGGCCTCATCCGCGAGGGTGAGGGCGTGGCCGCTCAGGTGCTCGTCAAGCTGGGCGCCGACCTCAACAAGGTGCGGCAGCAGGTCATCCAGCTGCTCTCCGGCGCCCCGGGCCGCGAGCCCGCGTCCGTCGGCGCGCAGTCCAACGACACCCCGTCGGGTGCGCAGGGCGGCTCGCAGGTGCTCGACCAGTTCGGTCGCAACCTCACGCAGGCCGCGCGCGACAACAAGCTCGACCCGGTGATCGGGCGCGAGAAGGAGGCGGAGCGGGTCATGCAGATCCTCTCCCGCCGTTCCAAGAACAACCCCGTCCTGATCGGCGAGCCCGGCGTCGGCAAGACCGCCGTCGTCGAGGGCCTCGCCCAGGCGATCGTCAAGGGCGATGTGCCCGAGACGCTGAAGGACAAGCAGCTCTACTCGCTCGACCTCGGCTCGCTCATCGCCGGTTCCCGCTACCGCGGCGACTTCGAGGAGCGTCTGAAGAAGGTCACCAAGGAGATCCGCACGCGCGGCGACATCATCGTCTTCATCGACGAGATCCACACCCTCGTGGGTGCGGGTGCCGCCGAGGGCGCGATCGACGCGGCCAGCATCCTCAAGCCGCTGCTCGCCCGCGGTGAGCTCCAGACCATCGGTGCCACCACGCTCGACGAGTACCGCAAGCACTTCGAGAAGGACGCCGCGCTCGAGCGCCGCTTCCAGCCGGTGCAGGTGAACGAGCCGACGCTGCCGCACGCGATCAACATCCTCAAGGGTCTGCGCGACCGGTACGAGGCGCACCACAAGGTGCAGATCACCGACGGCGCGATCGTGGCCGCGGCGAACCTCGCCGACCGCTACGTCTCCGACCGCTTCCTCCCGGACAAGGCCATCGACCTGATCGACGAGGCCGGCGCGCGCCTGCGTCTGTCGATCCTGTCCAGCCCGCCCGAGCTGCGCGAGTTCGACGAGAAGATCGCCGCCGTGCGCGAGCAGAAGGAGATCGCCTCCGAGGAGCAGGACTTCGAGAAGGCCGCCTCCCTGCGCGATGAGGAGAAGAGCCTCCTCGCCGAGCGGCTGCGTCTCGAGAAGCAGTGGCGTGCGGGCGACGTCGCGACCCAGGCTGTCGTCGACGAGGGCCTGATCGCCGAGGTGCTCGCTCAGGCGACCGGCATCCCCGTGTTCAAGCTGACGGAGGAGGAGTCCAGCCGACTCGTCTTCATGGAGAAGGCGCTGCACCAGCGCGTCATCGGTCAGGAGGAGGCCATCGCGGCGCTCTCCAAGACCATCCGTCGTCAGCGTGCCGGCCTCAAGGACCCGAAGCGTCCCTCGGGCTCGTTCATCTTCGCCGGCCCCACGGGCGTCGGAAAGACCGAGCTCGCCAAGGCGCTCGCGGAGTTCCTCTTCGACGACGAGGCCGCGCTCATCTCGCTCGACATGAGCGAGTTCGGCGAGAAGCACACCGTCTCGCGGCTGTTCGGTGCCCCTCCCGGGTTCGTCGGCTTCGAAGAGGGTGGCCAGCTCACCGAGAAGGTGCGGCGCAAGCCGTTCAGCGTGGTCCTCTTCGACGAGATCGAGAAGGCGCACCCGGACATCTTCAACTCGCTGCTGCAGATCCTGGAAGAGGGTCGCCTCACCGACGGTCAGGGTCGGATCGTGGACTTCAAGAACACGGTCATCATCATGACCACGAACCTCGGTGCGCGCGACATCGCCGGCGGCCCCGTCGGCTTCCAGATCGAGGGCAACAACGCCACGAGCTACGAGCGGATGAAGGGCAAGGTCAACGAGGAGCTCAAGCGGCACTTCAAGCCCGAGTTCCTCAACCGCGTCGACGACATCATCGTCTTCCCGCAGCTGAGCAAGGACGAGCTGGTGCAGATCGTGGACCTGTTCACGAAGCGCCTCGGCGAGCGTCTGCTCGACCGCGACATGACGATCGAGCTGTCGCAGTCCGCCAAGGAGCGTCTGATCGAGATCGGCTTCGACCCGGCCCTGGGTGCCCGTCCGCTGCGTCGCGCGATGCAGCACGAGATCGAGGACCGTCTGTCGGAGAAGATCCTGCACGGCGAGCTCGACTCGGGCGACCACGTGAAGGTCGATGCGAAGGACGGGGAGTTCCTGTTCGAGCACGGCCCGCGCGGGGAGAAGGTCGCGGTCGGCGTCAACACCGGCGGCGGCGCGATCTCCGGCACGCCCGACCTGGCGATCACCGGCAACGACTGATCCTCGACACGATCACCCGAAGGGGCGGATGCGACAGCATCCGCCCCTTCGTCGTCCCCACTCCGCCCTCGCTCCGGGCATGACTTCGGAGACGACAGTCGACACGCGGGGCGACGCCCCGGGGCGCCGGGGTGTCGCCCGGGATCTCCGAAGCTGTGCCGCGTCTGAGAGCCGACGGGAGGAGCGGGTCCTAGGCTGGTCGGGTGAGCGCGTACATCGTCCGGCCGGCCCGCAGCGCCGACATCGTCAGCATCCGGAACCTGCTCCAGCCGATGGTGGAGCAGCGCATCCTGCTCGGCAAGGATCTCGCCGTGCTCTACGGCGCCGTGCAGGAGTTCGTCGTCGCCGAGGCGGACGGGGAGCTGATCGGCTGCGGGGCTCTGCACGTGATCTGGGAAGACCTCGGCGAGGTGCGCACCCTGCTCGTCCGCGACGACTGGCTCCACCACGGCGTCGGTCGGGCGATCGTCGAGCGGCTCGAGGAGAACGCGCGGTCGCTCGGGCTCACCCGCCTGTTCTGCCTCACGTTCGAGGTCGACTTCTTCGGGCGTCGCGGCTTCACCCCGATCGGGGAGCAGGTCGTCGATCCGGACGTGTACTCGCAGCTCCTGCGCAGCGGCGACGCCGGCGTCGAGGAGTTCCTCGACCTCGCGCATGTGAAGCCGAACACGCTCGGCAACACGCGCATGCTCAAGGTGCTCTGAGCCCCGGACCACCGCCTCGCGCCTCCCAGGGGCGCGGACGGGGATCGCTTAACCTGGAGGCATGCCCCGTCACTCCGCCGCCGTGTACCGTCGTCGGCGTCTGGCGGTACTGCTCGGGCTGATCCTCGTCCTCGCGATCGTCGGCGCGTCCGTCTGGCTCCTCATCGCCCGGCCGTGGGCGTCCACGGGGGCGCAGGAGCCGGCACCCGCACCGACCTCCTCCGCCTCCTCGGGGCCCACACCGTCCGGATCGGCCTCGCCCGCCCCCTCGCCGTCGGCGGATGCCACTCCGGCCGTCGTCCCCTGCGAGGCGAAGGACATCGAGGTCACGGCCGTCACGGATGCGGAGTCCTATCCCGACGGCGCTCTGCCGAAGCTCTCCATCTCCCTGACCAACAAGGGCACGAAGGACTGCACGATCGACGTGGGTTCCACGACCCAGGTGTTCACGATCTCCAGCGGCTCGGACGAGTGGTGGCGCTCGACGGACTGCCAGGAGAACCCCAGCAGCATGATCGCCACGCTCACCGCCGGGTCCACCGTGGTGAGCAAGGAGCCGGTCGTCTGGGACCGCACCCGGTCCAGTGTCGAGACCTGCGCACAGGAGAACCGTCAGCGTGCTCCCGGCGGTGGCGCCTCGTATCACGTGGGCGTCTCGATCGGCGGGTTCCCCAGCGCCACGACCACCCAGATCCTCCTGTTCTGAGCGCGCGACGGGCACTTGTGCTGACAGGGCCCGGTCTTTGGGATACCATAGAGGTGACTCTCCCGCTATGCGGCAACATGCCATCCCCAGTGGCGTCGAATTACAGCGTCCCCAGCGCTTCGACACCGCCGCTCGAGAGTCCGAGGGCCCTCTCGAGTACCCCAGTCCCCAATGGAGGACTCGAGAGGGCCCCAATCTTTCCCCGGCGCCGCCGCGCCGCCCCGATGCCTAAGCTGGAGGCATGGCAGCGAAGAAGGCGAAGTCCGGGAAGAGCGCGAAGAAGAAGCCGGCGCCCGAGGACTTCCGGTCCGAGGCTCTGGCGCTCGCCCTCGAGAAGCAGGACGTCGCCGCGGTGGCCCTCGCGCTGCGGCACGGCACCACCGTCGTCCCGCTCATCAAGCCGGGAGCGCGCGACAATCCGCTCGACAGCGGCGAGGTGTGGACCTATCGGGACCCGAACTCGGGTGACCTCGCCCTGCTGCTCTTCAGCGACGCGAAGAACAAGCCCGCCAACCTGCCGCCCGGGGTCGGCATCTACGACGCCGCCTGGCTGCGCGCGTTCCTCTCCGCCCACCCGATCACGACCGTGTTCCTCGACATCGCCGGGCCTCACCCGATGCAGGCCGACCCGGTGGAGCTGCTCAAGGCGCTCGACGCCTGACCCGGGCGCCCCTCCGACTCAGAACGGCGGGATGTCGCGGTCGGGGCGACGGGCGCTGTTCCGCGCCCTGACGTCGCCCAGCGCCGCGCGCAGGGTCTTCGAGCGGTCGTCCACCACCTGCTCGTAGCCGAGCCGGGCGGCCTCGGAGCGCCGCTGCGCCGCCTGCGTCACCGGCCGCACCTCGCCCGCGAGGCTGAGCTCGCCGACGGCGGCGACCGTGCGCGGCACCGAGATCATCTGGATGGACCCGGCGACGGCGATCGCGATGGCGAGATCGGCGGCGGGCTCCGTGAACCGCACCCCGCCCACCGTGGACACGTAGACGTCGAGGCTGCCGGTGGGCACGCCCGCCCGGCGCTCGAGGATCGCCAGCACCATGGCCACCCGCGAGGAGTCCAGGCCGTGCACGATGCGCCGGGGGTTCGGGGCGTTGCTCGGCACGGTGAGCGCCTGCACCTCGACGGGGAGGGCGCGACGGCCCTCGAGGGAGATGGCGACGCAGGTACCCGGCTCGGAGGCGCCCTGCGACAGGAACAGGCCGGAGGGGTCGGGCACCTCGGCGATGCCGTCTCCGGTCATCTCGAAGCAGCCGACCTCGTCGGTGGGGCCGAAGCGGTTCTTGAGGGCACGGATGAAGCGCAGCGAGGTCTGCCGGTCGCCCTCGAAGTGGCACACGACGTCGACGAGGTGCTCCAGCACCCGGGGTCCCGCCACCTGACCGTCCTTGGTCACATGCCCGACGATGATGATCGGCAGATCGCGCTCCTTCGCCACCCGGATCAGGGTCGCGGCGACCTCCCGCACCTGGCTGGGCTGACCGGCCGCGCCGTCGGTGAGCGACGACGACACGGTCTGCACGGAGTCGACGATGACGAGCTGCGGCTGCACCTCGTCGATGTGGCCGAGGATCGTGGCGAGGTCGGTCTCGCTCGCGAGGTAGAGCTCGTCGTGCAGGGCGCCCGTCCGCTCCGCTCGCAGGCGCACCTGGGCCGGCGACTCCTCGGCGCTGGCGTAGAGCACCCGTCGCCCGCTCCGCGCGGCCTGCGCGGCGACCTCGAGCAGCAGGGTGGACTTGCCGACGCCGGGCTCGCCGCTGAGGAGGATCGCGGCTCCCGGCACGATGCCGCCGCCGAGCACCCGGTCGAACTCGCCGACCCCACTCGTGCGGCGCGGCGCGTCCTGCGTCGTGATCTGCGTGATCGGCCGCGCCGCGCGATCGGCGGTCGGTGCGAGCGCGTTCACGCGACGGAGGATCCCGGTCTGCGCGGCCTGCTCCTGGACCGTGCCCCACTGCTGGCACTCCCCGCAGCGGCCCACCCACTTGGCCGTCGTCCACCCGCACTCGGTGCAGACGTACGCGGGGGGAGCGGGTTTCCGGGTGGCCATGCCCCCAGGCTATCGGCGGGATCAGACATCCCTATCGACCAGGCGATTATTCACGGCCCGCTTCCCCCGGCGGCCCCCGGCCCCGGCCGATAATTGAGACATGTCCAACGGCGGGTCCGTCTGCGGGCCGATCTCCAGCTACTCCCGGGTGCGCATCCTGCACCTCCTCTTCGAGGCCGGGCACTCCGGCGCCTCCGGAGAACTCGCGATCGGCGACCTGTGCGAGGCCACCGGCCTCCACCCGAACACCGTGCGCGAGCACCTGCAGCGGCTCATCGAGGGCGGCTACGTCATCCCGACCGTGGAGCACCGCACCACCCGGGGGCGCCCTCGGACGCTGTACCGCGCCGCCACCGGGGCCCCGGACGCCTCCAGTCCGGTCGCGCGGAACAAGGCCAAGGCCGCCGCCCGTCGCGGCGACCTGCTCCGCAGCGTCCTCCCCGGCACCGGGACCGCCCTCGGCAAGGACGCCACCTACCAGCTCGACGCCCTCGTCGAGCACCTGGAGGAGAGCGGCTTCGAGCCGGTCGTGGACGACCGCGGTCTGACCGTCGACCTGAGTCCGTGCCCGCACGCGGCCGGCCGGCCGGAGGACCGCCCGATGCTGTGCCAGGTGCATCTCGGGCTGATGCAGGGCATCCTTGCAGAAGCGGGGGGTCCGCTCGAAGCCGAGTGCGTGCGCGAGGCCGCGCAGCCCTCCGAATGCACCGTGCAGCTGCGCGACACCGCCGCGCAGGCGTCGAACAGAACGGGAGTCGCTCATGGAATGGCTTGATCCGCTCGCCCTGGCCCGATGGCAGTTCGGCCTGACGACCGTCTACCACTACCTCTTCGTCCCGCTGACGATCGGCATGGCGCTGGTCGCCGCCATCTTCCAGACCGCGTGGGTGCGTACCGGCAAGGTGCAGTACCTGCACCTCACCCGCTTCTTCGGCAAGATCTTCCTCATCAACTTCGCGATGGGCGTCGTCACCGGCATCGTGCAGGAGTTCCAGTTCGGCATGAACTGGTCGGACTACTCGCGCTTCGTCGGCGACGTCTTCGGCGCCCCGCTCGCCTTCGAGGGCCTGCTGGCGTTCTTCTTCGAGGCGACCTTCATCGGCCTCTGGATCTTCGGCTGGGACAAGCTCCCGCAGAAGATCCACCTGGCCACCATCTGGTGCGTCTCGATCGGCAGCATCCTGTCGGCGTACTTCATCATCGCCGCCAATGCGTTCATGCAGAACCCGGTCGGCTACACGTACAACGAGGTGACCAACCGCGCCGAGCTCACCGACTTCTGGGCGCTGCTGACGAACCCCGTCGCCCTCGCCGCGTTCCCGCACACCATCTTCGGCGCGCTCATGTTCGCCGCGGGTGTCGTCATCTCGGTGTCCGCCTGGCACCTGGCCCGCGGGCAGCACTTCGACACCATGCGCGTCTCGCTGAAGTTCGGCCTCTGGGCGATGATCTTCTCCACCGCGGGCGTCGTGCTCACGGGCGACCAGCTCGGTCTGGCGATGTACGCCGCACAGCCGATGAAGATGGCCGCCGCCGAGGCGACGTTCAACACCGTCTGCGGCGCCGATGCCTCCTTCAGCATCTTCACGCTGGGCACGCCGGACGGAAGCTCGGAGCTGTTCTCGATCCGGGTGCCGTACCTGCTGTCGCTGCTGTCGACCCACACGCTCGACGCCTGTGTGCACGGCATCAACGACCTGAACGCCGAGTACGCCCAGACGTATGCGAGCACCGGTCTCACCGACTTCGCCCCTGTCCTGTGGATCACCTACTGGTCGTTCCGCTGGATGATCGGCCTCGGCATGGCCGCCGCCCTCGTCGCCGTCGCCGGCCTCTGGGTCACCCGCAAGAAGGCCACCAAGCCGGTCGCGCCGTGGATGTGGAAGGTCGCGATCTGGTCGTTCCCGCTCGCGCTCGCCGCCAACATCATGGGCTGGGTGTTCACCGAGATGGGTCGACAGCCCTGGATCGTGTTCGGTCTGATGTCCACCCGCGACGGCGTCTCGCCCGGCGTGAGCGGACTCGAGGTCCTGATCTCGCTGATCGCCTTCACCGCGATCTACGCCGCGCTGGCCGTGGTCGAGGTCCGGCTGATCGTCAAGGCCGCCCAGAAGGGGCCGGACACCGACGAAAAGCCCCATGAGGAGACGGCTCAGCTGCCGTCGGTCGTGTACTGAGAGGAACGAGCATCATGGATCTCGCAACGATCTGGTTCTGGGTGGTCGCCTTCCTGTTCGTCGGCTACTTCGTCCTCGACGGGTTCGACTTCGGTGTCGGCATGTCGCTGCCGTTCCTCGGCAAGAACGACGTGTCGCGCCGACAGGTCATCAACACGATCGGTCCCGTGTGGGACCTCAACGAGACGTGGGTCATCGTGGCCGGGGCCTCGCTCTTCGCCTCGTTCCCCGAGTGGTACGCCACGCTGTTCAGCGGGTTCTACCTGCCGCTGCTGCTCATCCTGCTCGCGCTCATCCTCCGCGGCGTCTCGTTCGAGTACCGCCATCAGCGGGAGAGCAGGAAGTGGAAGCAGGGCTTCGACCGGATGATCGTCATCGGCTCGGTCGTCCCGGCACTGCTCTGGGGCGTCGCCTTCGGCAACATCGTGCAGGGGGTGGCGATCGATGAGAACCACATCTACGTCGGCGGCTTCTTCTCGCTGCTCAACCCGTACGCGCTGCTGGTCGGCGTGACGACCCTGCTGCTCTTCTTCCTGCACGGCGTGCTGTTCGTCGCGCTGAAGACGGACGGCCAGGTGCACGAGGACGCGCAGAAGCTCGCGAAGAAGGCCGCCATCCCGACGATCCTCGTCGCCGCCGCGACGGTGATCTGGACGGTCGCGATCGCGATGGGCCGGGAGGCTCCGCTGCTGTGGCTCGTCATCGGAGCCGGTGCGCTCGCGGCGGTCAGCCTGATCGCGGCAGTCGGCTTCTCGCTCGTCCGCCGCGACGGGTGGGCGTTCTTCGCCGGCATGCTCACGGTCATGTTCGCCGTCGTCATGCTGTTCTCCGCCCTGTTCCCGTTCGTGATGCCGTCGACCATCGATCCGGCGTACAGTCTCACGATCGCCAACGCGTCCAGCACTCCGTATACGCTGCAGATCATGAGCTGGACCGCGCTGATCGCCCTCCCGCTGGTCATCGCGTACCAGACCTGGACCTACTGGGTGTTCCGCAAGCGCGTCACCCGCCGGTCGATCGAGGGGGCTCCGGCGCACGCGTGAAACCCGTCGATCCGAGGCTGCTCCGATACGCGGCCGCCGCCCGGGGATTCCTCCTGGCGTCGGCCGCGATCGGCGTCTTCCAGACCGCGGTGACGATCGCCTTCGCGTGGCTCCTCACCGAAGCGGTCGTGGGGGCGATCGCGGGGCGCGACGTCACCGTGACCCTGCTCTGGCTGCTCGGGGCCGCCCTCCTTCGGGGTCTGCTCATCGCCGCCTCCGACGCCGCGGGCACGCAGGCCGCCGACCGGACCGGGATGCAGCTGCGGGCCGCGCTCGTCGCGGCCGTCGGACGCCTCGGCCCCGGGTGGCTCGCGCAGCGGAATCAGACGCAGATCGCCGTCACCGCCGGTCACGGCCTGGAAGCCCTGGACGCGTACTTCGCGCGGTACATCCCGCAGCTCGTGCTCACCGTCATCGCGACGCCGGTGCTCGTCGCGGTCATGTGGTGGCAGGACTGGCCGAGCGGACTCACCGCCGTCATCACCCTGCCGCTCATCCCGCTCTTCCTCATCCTCATCGGCATCGCGACCCGCACGGTGCAGAAGAAGCAGTGGCAGACGCTGCAGCACCTCGCCGCCCGCTTCGCCGACACGGTGCAGGGGCTGTCGACGCTGCGGCTGTTCGGCCGGGACCGTCGGGCGGCCGACCGCATCGAGGTGACCGCCGACGAGTACCGTCGCGAGACCATGAAGGTGTTGCGGTTCTCGTTCCTGTCGGGGTTCGCGATGGAGCTGCTGTCGTCGCTCGCGGTCGCGCTCATCGCGGTCGCGGTCGGGTTCCGGCTGCTTTCGGGCGATCTGAGCCTGGAGGTCGGGCTCTTCGTGCTGCTGCTCGCCCCGGAGGCCTTCCTCCCCATCCGTCAGGTAGGCGTGCAGTTCCACGCGGCGGCCGAGGGCGTCGCGGCCACGGAAGACGTGTTCGACGTGCTGGATGCGGCGCGCGACCGGGACCGGGGCGGCGTGCGCCCGCACGACCTCGGCACGGATGCACGACCGAACCCCGTGGACTCGTCCGGCAGCCGGGCCGACGTCGTGCAGGCGGGACGGGAACTCGTGGTCGAGGGGCTCCGCGTGCGAGACCTTCCGCCGGTGTCCTTCGTCGCGGAGCCGGGGACGGTGACCCTGATCGAGGGGCCGAGCGGCTCCGGGAAGTCGAGTCTGCTCGCCGCTCTCCGCGGGGCGGTGGACTCCACGGGCACGGCGACCTGGGACGGACGGGACGTCGCCGAGCTCGCACCGTCCGACTGGCTCGCCTGGGCCGGGCAGACGCCGGGGCTGATGCGCGGCACGGTCGCGGAGAACGTCGCCCTCGGGGATGCCGCTCCCGACCTCGCCCGTGTGCGCCGGGCGCTTGACGCCGCGTGCGCCGAGGGCATCGACGCCGACCGCGTGCTGGGTGTGCAGGGCGCAGGGCTGTCGGGCGGACAGGCGCAGCGCGTCGCGGTGGCCAGGGCGCTGTACCGCCACGACGGAATGCCGGAGCGGATGCTCGCGCTCGATGAGCCCTCCAGCGCCCTCGACGTCGACACCGAGGAGCGGCTGTGGCGGTCGCTGCGCGCGCGAGCGGATGCCGGCGCCACCGTCCTGCTCGTCTCGCACCGCCGCTCGGCCAGGGACATCGCCGACCGGATCGTGGCGCTGGGGGTGAGTGCATGAGCGAGACGATCCGCAGCGACCGGGTCCGGGAGGTGCTCCGGCTCGCGCAGCCACCGTTCCGCCGCTTCCTCCCCGGGCTGATCTGGGGCGTGCTGTCGGCGGCCGCCGCCGTGAGCCTCCTCGCGGTGAGCGGCTGGCTGATCGTGAGCGCGTCGATCGTCGACTCCCTCGTGCCGCTGTCCATCGCGGTCGTCGGGGTGCGGTTCTTCGCCGTGACCAGGGCCGTCACGCGGTACCTCGAGCGGCTGAGCGGTCACGACGCCGCGCTCCGACAGCTCGCCACGACCCGGTCCGACATGGTGCGCCGCCTCATCCCGCTCTCGCCGGCGGGGCTCGGCGCGACGGACCGCGGCCAGGTGCTCGCGGCCCTCGTCGACGACGTCGAGAACCTGCAGAACCTCCCGCTCCGGGTCGTGCAGCCGCTCGCCGTCTCGGGCGTGGTCGCCCTCGGCGCCGTCGGCTTCCTCGCCTTCGTCTCGCCGCCGGCCGCGCTGACCCTCGCCGTCTGCCTCCTCGTCGCCGCGCTCGCCGCCGTCGGGCTGGGCTGGATCTTCGGCTCCCGCGCGGAGGCCGCGGTGTCGGCGCGTCGGGCCGAGGTGTCCGCCGCCCTCGTCGACTACTTCGGCAGCCTCGACGTGCTGCTCGCGTTCGGCGCGGAGGCGCAGGCCCGAGAGCGGATCCGTGTCGCGGATGCCGCCCTGCGTCGGGTCGTCGGTCGGGCGTCGCTGGCGCAGGCCGTCGCGGCCGGAGTGGTCTCGCTGATGGCCGGCGCCGCCTCGGTGTGGGCGCTGGCGGTGGCAGCCCCGGGCCTCGCCACGGGAGCCATCGACGCCCCGTGGCTCGCGGTCGCGGTGCTCGTGCCGATGGTCGTGTTCGAGGTGTTCGGCGCCGTGCCGATCGCGGCGGCCTCGTGGCGGAGCGTCCGCGCGAGCGCGGAGCGCATCGTGGACGTGCTGCCCGAACAGATGCCGCCGGAGCTGCGGACCGACGCGGGGGAGGACGTCGCGGTCGACGGCGTCCCCGCGCTCACGCTGCGGGGAGCCACGGCGCACTGGCCCGGAGGGGCGGCGGCGCTGACCGGGGTGGACCTCGACCTCGCGCCGGGTGAGCGGGTGCTCGTCTCCGGGGCGAGCGGGGCGGGCAAGAGCTCGCTGGCGGCTGCGCTCGTAGGCTTCCTCCGCGTGGACGGCGAATACCGGATCGGCGATCTCGACGCGGCGGCGCTGTCCGGGCCCTCGCTGCGCCGCGTCGTCGGTCTGTGCGAGCAGCAGCCGCAGCTCTTCGACGAGGACGTGCGGCAGAACCTCCTCTTCGCCAGGGACACGGCCACCGACGAAGAACTCCTCGCCGTGCTCGACCGTGTGGGACTCGCGGCGTGGGTGCGCGAGCGCGGAGGGCTCGATGCGCGGGTGGGCGACCGCGGTGCGCTGGTGTCCGGCGGCCAGGCGCAGCGGATCGCTCTGGCTCGCGCGCTGCTCCGTGGCTTCCCGGTGCTCGTGCTGGACGAGCCGACGGCGGGCGTCGACCCCGAGGCCTCGGACGCTCTCCTGCGCGACCTGCTGCAGGCGACGGGGGAGCAGTCGGTGCTGCTCATCTCGCACGTGGCGCCGCCCGCGGGGACGGTCGACCGGGTCGTGCGGATCGAGGGCGGCCGGACGGTCTGAGCCTCAGCCGACGAGGTTCATGTCGGCGGGCGGCTCCATCACGATGCCCTGCGCCTCGAACGCGCGACGGCGCTCCTCGATCCGACGGTGCATCTCGACCTGGGCCTCGTCCACCACACGCGGGTCGAGGTCGACCGTCGGCGGATGCGGGTCGCCGTGGTGCGCGGCGATGTATGCGTCGAGCTCAGGGCCGCTGGTCCAGGAGGTGATGAGCGCATACCGGGGCCTTGTCCCGCGATGCCACACGGCATGCCAGAAGCGCTGCGTGTCGACGATGATCCGGGAGCCGGCGCGCAGCGGCAGCCGGACCTCGGTGGCCGGGTCGAACCGGTCGGAGCGGAGGATGAGCATCGAGTCGGTGTCGTCGGTGAGGTTGTAGTACCCGCGGACCACCCAGCCCGTGCCCGGCTCGTTGAGGCGGTTGTTGTCGTCCTGGTGCAGGTTGTAGATCGCGTCGGCGTAGTCGTTCGGCTGGAGCTCGATGACCCGGCAGCGGCCGACGCCGGCGCCAGGGGCCAGGGCACGGCGCTGCAGGGTCGGGGCGATCGCGACCTGTGAGGGAATCCAGACGCCGTCCTTGTCGGTGCGCGGCGGCGTGTGGTTCCAGAAGCCGTTGCAGTCGATCTCGCCCGCGTAGCTGGTCAGGGGTGCGAAGCGGGTGATGCCGGAGGAGCGCCAGCCGACGTACTCGAGGTCCTGCCACTCGGACGGGTCCACCGGGGTGGTCTCGTCGTCGAGGACCACGTATCCGGTCTCGGCGAGCGCCGCAGACGTGATGAATCCCATGCTGCTTGCATCCTTCCCGTCGTTCTGCCCCCGGAGGCGGCGGGTTCTTAGGCAATCCTAATCCCGACCTCCCCTCGCCGACCCACCCCCTTGCGTGTGTCCCACCC
>NZ_QCXO01000039.1:0-304 GCF_023383675.1 Microbacterium sp. ER1 | reverse complement strand
CCGGCGCCGGCTACGGCGACGTGGAGCAGATCAAGACGGCAGAGGAAGACCTGCTCTTCTCGCTGCCCAAGGAGCTGCGCAAAGACCTGCAGGGCAAGACGGATGCGCGTGCGCTCGGCGGCCGGGTCAGCCGGCCCGAGTAGTTCGGGTCCGAGAACCTACGGCTGGCCGAAGTAGTCCAGCAGCGCCGGGTCACCGGCGAGCACAACGGCCATGGCGGCAACCAGGAGCACAAAGGCCACGACGCCGCCGATGAGCGGCACGTAGAACGCGCGCCGGCCGCGGAGCACGAGCAGGATCGACG
>NZ_QCXO01000038.1:0-314 GCF_023383675.1 Microbacterium sp. ER1 | reverse complement strand
AACAAAGGGAGAACAGATGCGATACATGATGTTTGTGGCAACGGACCCCGAGGGCGACCCGTATTCCGCTGAGGACGACCGGATTGAAGACTGGGGCAAGGAGGTCGAAGAGCGCGGCGTGTGGATCGACGGCAACCGGCTCCGGCCGGTCGAGGATGCCACAACGGTTCGCGTGCGTAACGGCGAACTACTGGTGACCGACGGGCCGTACACCGAGTCGAAAGAATGGATCGCCGGATACGACGTGCTCGAATGCGCGGATCTCGACGAGGCGATCGAAGTGGCGTCGAAGCATCCGATGGCTCGATTCGGTC
>NZ_QCXO01000037.1:0-294 GCF_023383675.1 Microbacterium sp. ER1 | reverse complement strand
TCTCAGCATCGTCGTGGGTGACCGCCTGGCCGATGCCGTGGCGTGGTACTACCCCCATCCCCTCGCCGGCTTCGAGTCGCTGGCCGGGCGGGTGGCCGTGTACCCCGGCCGATTGGAGGAGTGCACGGTGGACGGCGAGGTTGTGCGCGCCCAGCCGGGCGACTTCTACGGCGGGTGGATCACCGACCGCATCGTCGGCCCGTTCAAGGGTGCGCCGGGCACGCTGGGGTGGTGACTCGGCGACTAGGCTGGTGAGGTGTCATTCTCGCTCGCTGAAGTCGCCCGGGTTTCCCA
>NZ_QCXO01000036.1:0-315 GCF_023383675.1 Microbacterium sp. ER1 | reverse complement strand
CTGCAACGCGCTCGTGGGCTCGCACCGGCATGACCGACCCCGACCGGGCGCAAGACAGCGATCCCTATACTTCGAATATGGCCGATCATCCGAGAGTGCTGCTCGTCGAAGACGATGCGCGCCTGGTGCAGATGCTCGACCAGCTGCTGCAGAACGAAGGCTACGACACCGTGATCGCCCGCGACGGCCAGCGTGCCCTGCACGAAGGCCTCACCCAGCCGTTCGACGTGATCGTGCTCGACCGGGGTCTGCCGGTGATGGAGGGCCTCGACGTCCTCACCCGGCTGCGCAGCCGCGGCATCCTCACCCCGGCCC
>NZ_QCXO01000035.1:0-314 GCF_023383675.1 Microbacterium sp. ER1 | reverse complement strand
ATCGGTGACATCTACAACGCGTTCATCCCTTCGCTCACGCTCGGCTGTGGTTCGTACGGACACAACTCCGTGTCGAACAACGTCTCGGCGATCAACCTGATCAACATCAAGCGCATCGGCCGGAGGAACAACAACTTGCAGTGGTTCAAGATCCCCGCGAAGACCTACTTCGAGCCGAACGCCATCCGTTACCTGGCCGACATGCGCGACGTCACCCGGGTCACCATCGTCACCGACTCGACCATGACCCGCCTGGGCTTCGTCGACAAGATCCTCGACGTGCTCAACCGCCGCGAGGGCCGCGTTGCCCTGCA
>NZ_QCXO01000034.1:0-322 GCF_023383675.1 Microbacterium sp. ER1 | reverse complement strand
GCGCCAAATCAAGCGAAGGTTTGGCTTTTCCGGCCTTCACTTTTTCCTGAAATCCTTCCGGCAGCCATCCTTCCGGCGGTTTTTCTAAATAAAGAGAAGATAACGTCATAATGACAAAATACGTAATGCCTAAAATGAAAAACGTATTTTGAACGCCGACGGAGGCAATCAAACTGTTCATCACCGGACTCGCAATCGCCGCGGCAAACCCGAACCCCATAATCGCCAGCCCCGTAGCCAAACCACGGCGGTCCGGAAACCATTTAACGAGCGTCGACACCGGCGCAATGTATCCGACGCCGAGGCCGATCCCCCCCAGCAC
>NZ_QCXO01000033.1:0-326 GCF_023383675.1 Microbacterium sp. ER1 | reverse complement strand
CCTCTCGAGCCGAGCAACTTGCGTCGCGACTTCGACGCGCTTACAGCGACACCCGGCCTCCGTCGCATCCGGTTTCACGATCTGCGGCATGCCTGCGCCTCGCTGCTCTTCGCCCAGAGCGTTCCACCACGGGTGGTCATGGATCTGCTCGGCCACTCGACGCTCAGCATCACGACAGACCTCTACGCCCATGTGATGCCGAGCACACTCACTGATGCAGCCACCGCGATGGACGACATTCTCGGGAGCAATCGGTGAGCGTGTCCGCGGTGGAGATCGCCTGGTCATCTCGACTCGGCGGCGGTTGGGAGACCTGGTGCGACGAA
>NZ_QCXO01000032.1:0-340 GCF_023383675.1 Microbacterium sp. ER1 | reverse complement strand
ATGGTGAGCTGGTCGAGGTCTTTCTCGACGGAGGTGACAGGCATGATCTTCCTTTCGGTTAGTCGGTCAGGTGTCGGTTGAAGCCGGGTCGTCGTCTTCAGCAAGCAGAACGTCGAGACGATCGATGCGCGAACGCCAGACCACCTCGAAGCCGTCGAGCAGGCGCTGCGCCTGGCGGATGCGATCGGGGTTGCCCCGCACCATCCGCTCACGGCCGCGTGGCTCCTTGGTCACCAGCCTCGCCTCCTCCAAAACCGCAACGTGCTTCTGCACCGCCGCGAACGACATGTCGTAAGAGTGCGCCAACTGCGACACCGTGACACCGGCGACGAGTGTGCGG
>NZ_QCXO01000031.1:0-337 GCF_023383675.1 Microbacterium sp. ER1 | reverse complement strand
GCGCGGCGCAGGTGCAGGCCGAGCACGCGGCGGCGGCCGGTTAATCGCAACGCGGCACGTGCGCCGGTGACGTCACCATTCAGGGCGTGGCCGACCGGGCAGACGATCATCCGCGACGGCCTCGAGGTCTAGGAGGGCGCTGAATATTAGGGGTCCAGTTGCCTCGGCGAGTTCTTCGAGTGTTTTTTTGCTCCGCTGTGGGGCTTTGTGCGGTCGACTGAGCGATCGGCCACGATGGTGGGATCTCGCGTCGGGGCTGATCGATGGGGCCGTAGTGGGCGGCTCTGCCGCCTGGGACCGTGCGCCGAGGTGGTCCTCGTGCGTCGGGGTGTTATCC
>NZ_QCXO01000030.1:0-3783 GCF_023383675.1 Microbacterium sp. ER1 | reverse complement strand
CGAGGATAATTTGGCATTTGACAAGTGCACGCTGTTGAGTTCTCAAGGATCGGATGCTCCCACGACCCAGCCATCACAACCAGGCCCGCAGGGCAACTTCTCTATCTTACCGATCTCGTTTCCGTTGTCAAGTCCGAGTTTCTTCGGCCTGACCGTGGGAACGGATCAGCATCCTTCATCCTGTTCACTCTGTGAGTGTCTGGGATTCGGGAGGTGTTCGATGCTTGACGGGAGCCGGTCCGAGGACCTCCGCTCAACCGTTTGGGGCGAACAGGTAATAATCTACGTGGGTTCCGGGCATCGGGCAAATCACCGCCGATTCCCGGGCGTGTCGGGCGCAGCGGAGGTGCTGTCTGCGATTATCACAGCGGAGGTAGACGATGACGAATGAAGTGAGCACCGCGGTCGAGTGGGCGCTCGCGGCCGGTGAAGAAGAGGTCTTCCGCGCACTAGGCGACCAGCTGGTCGATGGGGCTGGCCAGTTCTCGGCCTCCCGGCTCGCCGCGATCGGGCGCCAGTGGTACTCCGAGCACGAGGCGGCACTTCGGGCCAAAGCGTGTGGTCCGCTCATGGCGGTCCTCGGCACCGACTCCGACAACGTGACCATCGCGTACGCGGTGTCGACGGTCGTCGATCAGGTCGCGGCGACGGAGTCGATACTCACGCCGCTCACCGCGGCCTATGTCGTCGGTCTGATCGTTCGCAAGATGGCGGCCGGCTACTGCGATGACCTCGCACCCGCCATCTGACGACGCCGCCCTCCCCCGTGCCGAGCGCCTGCGCTCGCTCTTCGAGGGGTGGAAGGGGGTGCCCCACGATCCCTCCGTCCGTTACGAGAACGATTGGAAGTCCTCGGTCGACTGGGCGTCCTATGCCGAGGACGAGATCGACGAGCAGATCAGGCTGCGTTCGGTTCCGGTCATCGAACAACGACTGCGGAGGCTGTGGAGCGCCATCGGCGAGACTGTCGCCGCAGACCCGGTAGCCGCGAGGGTTCATGCTTCCGTGACGGTGAGCTCGCTCCACAACGGCATCCCGTTGGAGACGTTCCATGAGGCGCGGCACGATGGGGCGAACATCCTCGTCAACGATGCGATCGCAGACTTCACCCGTCACGTCTTCCTCGGCTACACGTCATGGGCGTACTCCCAAGTCGACACCTCATCGTCGACCGAGGCTCGTGCGTGGGGCGAGGCGTTTCCCGTCATCCGCCGCATCCTCGCCTTCGAGAACTGGTCGATTGCGTTCGGAGGACTGGTGCAGCCGTTCGAGTTCGATCCTCCCGGCGGAATCCTCGCGCATTCGGTGCATGCCGCCGAGTGGTCCCTCGTGTTCTGGCTGGCGCACGAGTTCGGGCACGCGCTGCGTGCAGCCGTCGCCCCCGGGGAACGGGTGGAGATCGCCGGTCGCGACGCCGGCGCGCTCCTGCGCGAGGCGGACGGTGAAGAAGCCGAGCATCTGTGTGACCTGATCGCCCTGCGCATCGCTCTCACCACCCCGCATCCGGAGTTCGAGGGAAGCGCGCTGACTTCGCCCCTGGCTCTTGTCTTCGCCTTCCTTCCGCTCGTGATCGCCGAGCACCGGCACCTCGTGCGTCCGCCTCGCGGCAATGCCTCGTTGCTCCGCCGTTGGTCGGCGCTGCACGCTCTCCTCGACCGGAGCGCTCCCGATGAGGAGGCCGGCGAGACCTTCCGCGACGCAATCGCGTTCCTGGAGACGATCTGTTTCGCAGACAGCACCTGGAGCGACGGTGCTCTGCTCGCACTGGTCGACGACTGCGTCTTCGCGGCGCCCACGCCGACCCAGACACCGACGGACCTGCAGTGGGTGTCCGCACGGGACGACGAAGTGCGGCTCTACCTGACGCCCAGCAGCCTGGTCGCGCGTTCAGCCGAGATCCTGCTCCAGGAAGGAGCGACACCGGACACGCGAGATGGCTGGATTCGCGCGGTGCTCGACCGATCGGCCGGAGTGGAGGTCCCCGCCTACGACGAGACCTTCCTGTCGCGCGACTACCACCTCGCCGTGGAGCACTTCCGGCTGCGATTCCATGCGGCACTGGCCGAGGCCGATGATCCGGGCGACGTCATCAATCCGCGGGGCGATGTCACCTTCTCGGAGTGGACCGACACCTGGCGATTCCTGGTCGATCCGGTTTTCCGGAGGATCGCGTACGAGATCGCCTCGGACCCGTGGCCGCTCATCGTCCATGACGTACGTGACGCCCGGCAGCCGCCCGCCCCGCCCTCAGCACTCCCCGCGCTGCGCGGACCGGAAGCCGCCGATGTTGCCGCCGAGCGCAGGAAAGCCCCGGGCGACTGACCCGGGGCTTTCCTGTTCCTGTGGACCTAAGGGGATTCGAACCCCTGACCTCCTCGATGCGAACGAGGCGCGCTACCAACTGCGCCATAGGCCCGTGAACGACATCTACGTTATCACGCTCGCGATCCCGGACATGACGAAGGCCCCGCATCTCCATGTTTCCAGGGGAGTCGGGGCCTTCGTGGTGGCGGTGACGGTGGGATTTGAACCCACGGTAGGGGGTTACCCTACACAACTTTTCGAGAGTTGCACCTTCGGCCGCTCGGACACGTCACCGCGGATCAGTTTACGACACCGGGGCCGAGCGCGCGAATCGGCGGGTCACCAGGCGGCGGCGACCTCGGCGTGGGCGCGGAGGATGCCCTCCGTGGAGCCGGCGGGGGCGCGCCCGATGCCGCACTCCGTGGCGACGCCGAACTCCGGCGCGAACGGGACGGCGGCGGCGATCCGGCGACGCGCACCCTCCGCGCCGTCCTCCCGGTGCACGAGGCCGAGGTAGAGCTCCTCGACCGGGGTGAGCGCGGCGAGCGGAGCGAAGTACGCCTCGTCATCGTGGCCGATCGGCACGGGAAGGTGCAGCCACGTGAGCGACCGGTGGGCCGCAGCGATGACGGCGTTGGCGTAGCGGACGAGGGAGCCGGCGTCGGTCGGCTCGAAGAAGTGCTTCTCCCCCGCGTCGCCGTAGCAGAGGTGCACGCCCACCTCGACGTCGTCCGGGACGGCATCGACGAGGGCGGCGAGACGCGAGACGAGGCCGTCGAACGGGTCGCCGGGCCACCACCCCTCCATGACGGCGCCGTAGCCGGAGGCGCCCTCGAGGATCCCCATCTCGCTCGCGACGTCCCACTGCACCGCGAGGTCGTCGTGCGGGATCGCGGCGAGGATCTCGTCGAGCTCGCGGAGCATCGCGGCGGTGTACACGGGCTCGATCGCGGCCCGGTCGTCGCCGTGGAAGAACGAGGAGATGACGGCGAGCGGGGTGGGCAGCGAGACCTGGAACCGGGTGCCCGCGGCGACCACTCCCTCCTCCCGCAGCCGGGCGAAGAGCCCGTACGACTCGATCGCCGCGGAGGCGTACTCCAGCGGAGGCAGCGCGATCGTCGCCGGGTCCACGCCCTCGGCGATACGGAGGCCCCGGGCGTCGATGCCGGCGGGGAACGGGATGGGCTCGTCGCCGATCCGCTCGATGCCGTCCGCCTGGCCGATGACGTCGGGCTGGAACATGATCCAGTGGAACCGTTTGCCCACCTCGCCGTCCGGGATGCGACGCAACCGGTCGCCGAGCAGCTCCGCAGCGGTGCGCATCGTCGTCTCGGCGTCGTCGAAGTTCACACTGCCCACGAGAAGGGCACCCTGGGGCTGCGTCATGGCCTCAGGATATCCCTCGCCGACCCACCCCTTTCCGGCCGAGCCACCCCTCTGCGTGCGGCCGGAAGGGGGTGGGACACACGCAAGGGGGTG
>NZ_QCXO01000003.1:0-21483 GCF_023383675.1 Microbacterium sp. ER1 | reverse complement strand
ACCGTCACCACCCCCACCGACTTCCACCCGCTCGCCCCCTCCGTGCAGCCCGTCTTCGACACGGTGCTGGCGCGCAGCCCGCACGAGCCGGAGTTCCACCAGGCCGTCCACGAGGTGCTGCACTCCATCGCCCCGGTGCTGGAGCAGCGTCCGGAGTACGTCGACGGCGGGATCCTGGAGCGCCTGGTCGAGCCGGAGCGGCAGATCATGTTCCGGGTGCCGTGGGTCGACGATGCCGGGAAGCTGCAGGTCAACCGCGGCTACCGCATCCAGTTCTCCTCCGTGCTCGGTCCGTACAAGGGCGGCCTGCGGTTCCACCCGTCGGTCAACCTCTCGATCATCAAGTTCCTCGGCTTCGAGCAGATCTTCAAGAACGCGCTCACCGGTCAGGGCATCGGCGGCGGCAAGGGCGGCTCCGACTTCGACCCGCACGGCAAGTCCGACGCCGAGGTCATGCGGTTCTGCCAGTCGTTCATGAACGAGCTCTACCGGCACCTCGGCGAGCACACCGACGTCCCCGCGGGAGACATCGGCGTCGGCGGCCGCGAGATCGGCTACCTCTTCGGCCAGTACCGCAAGGTCACCAACCGCCACGAGTCCGGCATGTTCACGGGCAAGGGCACCGGCTGGGGCGGCGCCGAGGTGCGGACCGAGGCCACGGGCTACGGCGCGGTGTTCTTCGCGCAGGAGATGCTCGGCGTGCACGGCGACTCCCTCGAGGGCAAGCGCGTCGGCATCTCGGGCTCCGGCAACGTGGCGATCTACGCGATCCAGAAGGCCGCCCAGCTCGGCGCGACCGCGGTGACGGCGTCCGACTCCTCCGGCTACGTCGTCGACGACGCGGGCATCGACCTCGACCTGCTGCGTCAGCTCAAGGAGGTCGAGCGCGCCCGCATCGTCGAGTACGCGAACCGCCGCCCGAGCGCCCGGTTCGTGGAGAGCGGCAGCGTGTGGGAGGTGCCCGTCGACATCGCGGTGCCCTCCGCCACCCAGAACGAGGTCAGCCTCGCCGATGCGGAGGCCCTGATCGCGAACGGGGTGCGCGCCGTATCCGAGGGCGCCAACATGCCGTGTGTGCCCGAGGCCGTCGAGGCCTTCCAGAAGGCCGGCGTGCTGTTCGCCCCTGGCAAGGCCGCGAACGCCGGCGGTGTCGCGACCTCGGCCCTGGAGATGAGCCAGAACGCCTCGCGACAGCGCTGGAGCTTCGGCGACAGCGAGAACAAGCTCCGCGAGATCATGGGCGACATCCACCGCGCCGCCTTCGAGGCCGCGGAGCGCCACGGCGCCCCCGGCGACTACGTGGCGGGTGCCAACATCGCCGGCTTCGAGCGCGTCGCCGCGGCGATGCTCGCCCAGGGCGTCATCTGACCCGTTCGAATCGCCTGAATGGTCCCAAATCCGGCCGAGATGCGACCATTCGGGCGATTCGAAGGGTGTGGGGTCAGACCTGACGGTCGTCGGCGTGCCGCGCGAGGGAGCTGCCGTAGCGCTCCGTGAGCTGCACCATGAGGTCGGGAGTGTCCCGGTCGACGCCGAAGACGTGTCCGGGGAAGTCGAGCTCGGGCTGGGCCGCCGCGATCTCGGCGTCCCGGTCGGGTGAGAGCAGCTGCACCGGATCGCCGACCGCGACCCACCCGATCGGCACCACCGTCCCCGACGGCAGCACGGCCCGGCGATGCACGATGGCGTTGACCCGCACCTCGCAGCGATCCCCGACGAGCGCGCCGTTGAAGACCCGGGCTCCGGACGCGAAGAACACCTCCTCGCCGACGGTCGCCCCGGCGATGCTGGCCAGTGTTCCGACGAGGGTGTGCGCCCCGATGTGGACGGCGTTGGCCGCGGTCGCCCGGATCAGCGCGTTCTCCATCACGATGACGTGCGCGCCGAGGGTGATCGGGCCGCCCTCCGCGGTGATGACGGCGCCGTGCAGCACCTGGCAGCCCGGTCCGAGCTCCACGTCACCGGAGATGACGGCGGTGGGAGCGACGACGGCGGTGTCGTGGATGCGGGGGCGAGCCCCGAGGTGCTCGTACAACATGCGGCCAGACTAGTCCGCGGCGTCTGCGGCGTGCACGACTTCGGAGATCATCACCACCGGATCACTCGGGCTTGGCGGGCTCGGGGAAGATGGCGGTGAACAGCTGGTCGACCCAGGCGAGCAGCTCGGCGTCGGGCAGCGGCTCCACGCCCACGCCGACCGCCGCGGGCACCGTGGGCATCGGCACGACCAGGGCCTCCCCGCCGGAGACGAGCTTCGCCTTCGGATACAGCCGCTGCAGCCGGACCTTGATGGAGTCCTCGAGGCGGGCGGGCGCGAGGCGCAGGTTCGAGCCCATGGCCACGACGTCGGTGAGCCCGGCCCTGGCCGCCCGGCGCCGCAGCCGTGCGATCGACACGAGTCCGGTGACCTCCTCCGGCGGCGTGCCGTACCGGTCGACGAGCTCCTCCACCACGAGGTCGATGGCGTCGTCCTTCGCGGTCGCGGCCGAGGCGGCGGAGAGCTTCTGGTACGCCTCGAGCCGGAGGCGTTCGCTGTCGATGTAGTCCTCGGGGATGCGGGCGTCGAGCGGCAGCTCGAGGCGGAGCTCCTGCCCGGTCTCGACCTCCTCGCCGCGGAAGGTCGCGACGGCCTCGCCGATCATGCGCAGATACAGGTCGAAGCCGACCCCCGCGATGTGTCCGGCCTGCTCCGCGCCGAGGAGGTTTCCGGCACCGCGCAGCTCGAGGTCCTTCAGGGCGACCTGCATTCCGGAGCCGAGGTCGTTGTTGACCGCGATGGTCTGCAGCCGGTCGGCCGCGGTCTCGCTCAGCGGCTTCATGTCGTCGTAAAGGAAGTACGCGTAGGCGCGCTCCCGTCCGCGACCCACGCGTCCGCGGAGCTGGTGGAGCTGGCTCAGCCCGTACTTGTCGGCGCGGTCGATGATGATCGTGTTCGCGTTGGAGATGTCGAGGCCGGTCTCGATGATCGTGGTCGAGACGAGGACGTCGAACTTGCGCTCCCAGAAGTCGTCGACGACCTGCTCCAGCGCGTGCTCCCCCATCTGCCCGTGTGCCACGGCGATCCGCGCCTCCGGGACCAGCTCGGCGAGCTCGGCCGCGACCCGCTGGATCGACTGCACGCGGTTGTGCACGAAGAAGACCTGCCCCTCGCGGAGGATCTCGCGGCGGATGGCGGCGGCGATCTGCTTGTCGCTGCGGGGTCCGACGAACGAGAGGATCGGGTGCCGGTCCTCCGGGGGTGTGGCGAGCGTCGACATCTCGCGGATGCCGGTGACCGCCATCTCCAGCGTGCGCGGGATCGGGGTGGCGCTCATCGCGAGGATGTCGACGTTGGTCTTCATCTTCTTCAGCGCGTCCTTGTGCTCGACGCCGAAGCGCTGCTCCTCGTCGATGATCATGAGGCCGAGATCCTTGAACAGCACCTGCTCGGTGAGGATGCGGTGCGTGCCGATCACCATGTCCACCGAGCCGTCGAGGAGGCCCTGCAGCGTGAGCCGCGCCTCCTTGTCGGTCTGGAACCGCGACAGCGGCCGCACCTTGACCGGGAACCCGGCGAAGCGCTCCGTGAACGTCTCGAGGTGCTGCTTGACGAGCAGGGTCGTCGGGACGAGCATCGCCACCTGCTTGCCGTCCTGGATGGCCTTGAACGCCGCACGGACGGCGACCTCGGTCTTGCCGAAGCCGACATCGCCCGAGAGCAGCCGGTCCATCGGGATGGGCCGCTCCATGTCGGCCTTGATCTCGTCGATGGTCTGCAGCTGGTCCTGGGTCTCCGCGAACGGGAACGCCTCCTCCAGCTCGCGCTGCCAGGGGGTGTCCGGGCCGAAGGCGTACCCCTTGGCGCTCATCCGGGCGGAGTAGAGCTTGACGAGCTCGACGGCGATGTCGCGGACCGCCTTGCGCGCCTTGCCCTTGGCCTGCGCCCAATCGCTGCCGCCCATCTTCGACAGCGTCGGGGCCTCGCCGCCGACGTACTTCGACAGGAGGTCGAGCTGGTCGGTGGGGACGAACAGCTTGTCGCCGGGGTAGCCGCGCTTCGACGGCGCATACTCCAGCACGAGGTAGTCGCGGACGGACTTCGCGGCGTTGCGGCCCCCGGTGGAGACCTCGCGCTGGGTCATCTCGACGAAGCGGCCGATGCCGTGCGTGGCATGCACGACGAAGTCGCCCTGCTTGAGCTGCAGCGGATCGACGACGTTCTTCCGACGGGAGGCGAGCTTCTTGACGACGCGCTGGTCGCCGCCGATGGTGCGGCCGTAGAACTCGTTGTCGGTGAGGACGGCGAGCTTCGCCTCCGGCACCTGGAAGCCGGCTTCGACGCCGCCGACGGTGAGGGTCGCGACCCCCGGGTCCGGCGCGTCCGCGATGGTCTCGACGACCCGCGCCGCGATGCCGCGGTCGGACAGCACGTCGCGGGCGCGGTCGACGAGGCCGTGTCCGGTCGCGAGCACGACCACGCGCCAGCCGTCGGCGACCTTCGCGTCGACGAAGGCGATGGCGCCGTCGACGTTGCCGTGGAAGGAGGGGATGACGGTGGCCGCCTCGACGCTCTCCGCGGTCGCATCGCCGATCCCGAATGGGCTCAGCCGCCACCACACGCCGCCGCGGTCGCGGACGACCTCGCGCAGGTCGGCGATGGTGAGGAAGTCGCCGGCGCCGAGATCGATGGGGGCGGAGGCACCGGAAGTCGCCGCGCTCCAGGCGGCGTCGAGGAACTCGCGGTTCGTCTCGCCGAGGGTGAGGGCGCGGGCGGTCGAGCGCTCCGGGTCGATCACGGCGGTCGCCGTGCCCTCGGGCAGGTACTCGACGAGCGACTTGAGGGGGCCGGCGACCGCGGGCAGCAGCGACTCCATGCCCTCGACCGGGATGCCCTCGGCCATCTTCTCGAGCATGCCGCTGATGGCCGGGAAGCCGTCGATGAGCGCCCTGGCGCGCTCCCGCACCTCGGCGGTGAGCAGGAGCTCGCGGCTGGGCGGGAGGTCGACACCGGGCACGTCGCCGGGCAGCGAGCGCTGGTCCGCCACGGAGAACGCGCGGATCTGATCGATCTCGTCGCCGAAGAACTCCACGCGGTACGGGTGCTCCGACGTGGGAGGGAAGACGTCGAGGATGCCGCCGCGGACGGCGAACTCGCCCCGTCGCGACACCATGTCGACGCGGGAGTAGGCCCGTTCGACGAGCTGCTCGGCGACGTGGTCGAGCTCGTTGCCGCGGCTGCCCACGGTCAGCTCGAGCGGCACGATGTCGCCGAGGTTCCCGGCGATGGGCTGGAGCGCGGCGCGCACCGAGGCCACGACCACGAGGGGGCGCTCCCCGGACCACTCGGCGACGCGCCGCAGGGTCTGCAGTCGCAGGCCGACCGTGTCCGGGCTGGGGCTGAGGCGCTCGTGCGGCAGCGTCTCCCAGGCGGGGAAGGTGAGCACCTCGGCGTCCGGGACGTACGTCTCCAGGGCCTGCGCGACCGATTCCGCGCGGCGCCCCGTGGGCACCACGGCCAGCAGTGCCGCCGGGTGGCCGGCCGCCGCGCGCTTGGCGAGCAGACCGGCGAGCACGGGCGCGTCAAGCCCGTCGACCAGGCCGAGGTCGGCGTCGGTGTGCGCCCAGGCGAGAGCGTCACGATACAGAGACGCCTCTTCCAAGGCGCGCAGAATCCCCGGAACAGTCACCGGACAAGCCTAATCGCGCCCACGGACACTGCGGTCGGGTTCCCTGCATCCCACCCCTTTCCGTGCCTCTCACCCCGTTACGGACGCGCGGAAGGGGCCGGGGCGAACCGAAGGGGCCGGGTCGAGCGTTTTAGGCTGGACGGATGCTTCCGGTCACCCTCACCACCGCACGACTCGTCCTCCACGCCCCGACGGAGGCGGATGTCGACGCGATCACCGAGGCGTGCCAGGACCCGGAGATCGCGCGGTGGACGACGGTGCCCTCCCCTTACTTCCGGCAGGACGCGGAGGACTTCGTCGCCCTCGTCGAGCAGTGGTGGGAGGACGGCTCGCAGACCGTCTGGGGTGTCTATGCCGACGACGTCCTCGTGGGCATGGTCGGACTCCACCACATCGGGGAGCATCCGGCTGGGGGCCATGCCGAGCTCGGCTACTGGGTCGTCGCGGACGCCCGCGGCCGCGGCTACCTCGTCGAGGCCGCGCGGGCCGTGCTCGATTGGGGCTTCGCGGAGCTCGGCCTCGCCCGCATCCGCTGGCAGGCCGTGGTCGGCAACGTCCCCTCCGCTCGCGCCGCCCGCGCCCTCGGCTTCCGCTTCGAGGGCACCATGCGCCAGGGACTCACCAGCCAGCGGGGACGGGACGACGGCTGGCTCGCCGGACTGCTGCGCGAGGACGACCGGACGCCGGTCGAGTGGTCGGTGCTCTGACCGCACGTCTACGCGTGACAGCGTCGGACCCCGGTGACAGGATGGCTGCATGCCTGAGATGCCGGAGGTCGAAGGACTCGTCGCGTTCCTCGGCGAGCGCACCACCGGACGCACGATCACCCGTGCCTCCGTGGCCGCGATCGCCGCGCTGAAGACCTACGACCCGCCGATCTCGGCGCTGGAAGGCGCGGCGATCACCGGGGCGGAGCGCCGCGGCAAGTTCGTGGTGCTGTCCTGCGGGTCCGAGCTGCACCTCGTCTTCCACCTGGCGAAGGCCGGATGGCTGCGCTGGTACGACACCCTGCCGACGACGCTCCTCAAGCCGGGCAAGTCGCCCATCGCGCTGCGGATCGCCCTCGACGACGGCAGCGGCTTCGACCTGACCGAGGCCGGGACGAAGAAGTCGCTCGCCGTGTACGTGGTCCGCGACCCCGCCGAGGTGCCCGGCATCGCTCGGCTCGGCCCCGACCCGCTCGATCCGTCCTTCACGCGCGACGCCTTCGCCGCGCTGCTGGACGACCGTCGGATGCAGATCAAGGGGCTGCTCCGCGACCAGGGCGTGATCGCGGGCATCGGCAACGCCTACTCGGACGAGATCCTGCACGCGGCCCGCATGTCGCCGTATGCGATCGCCGGCACGCTGGACGACGCCGAGATCGACCGCCTGTTCGCGGCGATGCAGGAGACCCTCGCCGAGGCCGTCGCGGCCGCCGCGGGCAAACCTCCGGCTGATCTCAAGGACGCCAAGCGCCGCGGCATGCGGGTGCACGCCCGCCGGGGCGAGGCGTGTCCGGTCTGCGGCGATGAGGTGCGCAGCGTGTTCTTCGCCGACCGCTCCCTGGAGTACTGCCCCACCTGTCAGACCGGCGGCAAGGTGCTCGCCGATCGGCGGCTCTCCCGCCTGCTCAAGTGAGGGGCGGGGAAGGGCCCCTGCCACGGAATGAAACGGGCGCGGACGCGTTGAGTACACTCAGAGCAGCAACGTGCTCCGGGGTCGGTGGGAATCCGAACCGGCGGTGACAGTCCGCGAGCGTTCCGAGTGATCGGGATGCCGATCCGGTGGAATTCCGGAACCGACGGTGATGCGAGGGACACCTCGCTAGTCCGGAAGGGAGGCAGCACGAGGCGCACGCGCGTGCGTCCGTTCCGCCACCCTGCAGCGACCCCGAGGCCGCAGAGAGGACGACGGATGGCAGTGACCGCGACAGAGCGCCGCGCGATGGATCGCGCGCTCGCCCTCGCGACCCGAGGCCCCCGCGGAGTCAATCCGCAGGTGGGCGCCGTGCTCCTCTCCCCCGACGGCGAGGTGCTGGCCGAGGGCTGGCACCGGGGCTCCGGCACTCCGCACGCCGAGGTCGACGCGCTGTCGAAGCTCGCCCCCGGCGCCGCACGCGGCGCGACCGCGGTCGTCACCCTCGAACCCTGCAACCACACCGGTCGCACCGGTCCCTGCGCGCTCGCGCTCATCGAGGCCGGGGTGGCACGGGTCGTCTACGCCCTCGACGACCCGGGTGAGGTCTCCGGCGGCGGCGCAGAGCGGCTGCGCGCCGCGGGCGTCGGCGTCGAGTCCGGCGAACGCGCCGCGGAGGCGCGCGCGCTGATCGGCGACTGGCTCTTCGCGGCGCGGCGCGGCCGTCCGCACGTCACCGTCAAGTGGGCGCAGAGCCTCGACGGCAGGGCCGCGGCGGACGACGGCACCAGCCAGTGGATCACCGGGCCCGAGGCGCGTGCCGACGTGCACCGGCGACGCGCCGCGGCCGACGCCATCGCGGTCGGCACCGGCACCGTGCTCGCCGACGACCCCGCGCTCACCGCCCGCGCCGGCGACGAGCTCCTTCCGCATCAGCCCGTCCCGGTCGTGATCGGCGCGCGGCCCGCCCCTGCGGATGCGGCGGTGCACCGTCATCCGCACACGCCGTTGTTCTTCGACACGCACGACCTGTCGGCGGTCCTCGCCGCGCTGCACGAGCGCGGCCTCCAGACGCTGTTCGTGGAGGGCGGCCCGACGCTCGCCAGCGCGTTCCTCGCCGCCGGGCTCGCGGACCGTGTGCTCGCCTATGTCGCCCCGGTCCTCCTGGGCGGGAGCCGCCTGGCCGTGACCGACATCGGCGTCCGCTCGATCGACCAGGCGCGCCGCCTCGTCGTGGACGAATGGCTGCCATTGGGCGCAGACCTGCTCGCGATCGCGCATCCTGCGGACGCGGACGACCCGGACCACGCGGGCCCGGAGAAGGAGGGAAGCCTCTGATGTTCACCGGAATCATCGAGGAGATCGGCGAGATCACCGCCATCGCCGAGTCGGGCGACGGCTGGCGGCTCACCGTCCGCGCACCGAAGGCGGCCGCCGACGCCGTGCACGGGGAGTCGATCGCGGTCTCCGGCGTCTGCCTGACCGTCGTCGGCTCCACGGCCGAGACCTTCGACGCCGACGTCATGAAGCAGACGCTCGACGTCGCGGCCCTCGGTACGGCGAGCGTCGGGACCAGGGTCAACATCGAGAAGGCGATGCCCGTGGGCGCGCGGCTCGGCGGGCACATCGTGCAGGGCCACGTCGACGGGACCGGTGTCGTGCTCGAGGTGCGCCCGGGCGCGCAGTGGAGCGTGCTCCGCATCAGCCTTCCGGACGACCTCGCGCCGCTCGTCGTCGACAAGGGCTCCATCTCGGTCGACGGCACCTCGCTGACGGTGAGCGCGGTGAGCCCTTCGACCCCTTCGACAGGCTCAGGGACCCAGGAGGGCTCAGGGACCCAGGAGGGCTCAGGGACCCAGGACGGCTCAGGGACCCAGGACGGCTCGGGGGCCCGGGGCGGGCACTGGTTCGAAGTTTCGCTCATCCCGGAGACCCTGGCGGCGACCACCCTCGGCACGCGCGCGGTCGGCGACCGCGTGAACCTCGAGACCGACATCCTCGCGCGGCACGTCGAGCGCCTGCTCGCGTTCCGCGCCGCACCGGAAGGGGGCTCGCGATGAGCCTGGCAACCATCCCCGAGGCCCTGGAGGCGCTGCGCGCCGGCCGGCCCGTGCTCGTGGCCGACGACGAGAACCGCGAGAACGAGGGGGACGTCGTCCTCTCCGCCGAGCTCGCCACCCCCGAATGGGTGGCGTGGACGGTGCGCTGGTCGTCCGGCTTCATCTGCGCGCCGATGCCCACCGACCTCGCGGACAGCCTCAACCTCCCGCCGATGGTCGCGGCCAGTGAAGACGCCCGCTCCACCGCCTACACCGTGAGCGTCGACGCCGCGGAAGGGGTGACGACGGGGATCAGCGCGAGCGACCGCGCGCACACCCTCAACGTCCTGGCCGATCCGTCCTCGACGGCGACGAGCATCATCCGCCCCGGCCACGTGCTGCCGCTCCGGGCCGTCGACGGCGGTGTGCGCGAGCGCAGCGGTCACACGGAGGCCGCGGTCGAGCTCATGAAGCTCGCCGGCCTCCGGCCGGTCGGCGCGATCGCGGAGGTCGTCGCCGAGGATGGCAGCATGATGCGGCTTCCCGGGCTTCTCGAACTGGGCGCCCGCGACGGCGTGCCGGTCATCACGATCGAGCAGCTGATCGCGCACCTCAACGAGATCGACCCGGACGGAGCGACACCGGCCGCCCAGCGTGGACGCCGTGTGAGCCTCCGTGCCGACGCCACCGTGCCCACCGACCACGGCACGTTCCGCTTCCTCGCCTACAAGGACCGCGTCACCGGCACCGACCACATCGCGGTCGTGTCCGGCGAGCCGACCGAGACCGCCCTCGTGCGCGTGCACTCCGAGTGCCTGACCGGCGAGGCGTTCGGCTCCCAGAAGTGCGAGTGCGGGCCGCAGCTGGACGCCGCGCTGGACGCGATCGACCGCGAGGGCGGCATCGTCATCTACATGCGGGGGCACGAGGGACGCGGCATCGGGCTCATCAACAAGCTGCGGGCCTACAGCCTGCAGGAGGACGGCCTGGACACCGTCGACGCGAACCTGGCACTGGGGCTCCCGGCGGACGCCCGCGACTACGCCGCGGCGGCCGGCATCCTCACCGACCTGGGCGTCTCGAAGGTCCGGCTGCTCACCAACAACACCGACAAGGTGAACAAGCTGCGCGAGCTCGGCCTCGACGTCGTCGAGCAGGTGCCGCTGATCGTGGGCGTGGGCCCGAACAACCACCAGTATCTGGAGACCAAGCGCGACCGCATGGGCCACATCATCGGCGAAGCAGAGCTCGCCGAGGCCCTCGCGGCGGGAAAGGACGAGGAATGAGCGGCGCCGGAGCACCGAAGACGGGGAACATCGACGGGCGGGGGCTGGAGGTCGTCGTGATCGCCGGCACCTGGCATGAGGTGATCTCGAACGGCCTGATCGCCGGCGCCCAGCGGGTGCTCGACGAGGCGGGGGCGACGCATCGGCTCGTGCGAGTGCCCGGTTCGTTCGAGCTCGCCGTGGCCGCACAGGCCGCCTTCGCCGGCGGTGCGGACGCGGTTGTCGCCCTCGGGGTCATCATCCGTGGCGGCACGCCGCACTTCGAGTACGTCTCGGCGGCGGCGACCGACGGCCTCACCCGCGTCTCCCTCGATGCCGGCAAGCCCGTCGGGTTCGGGCTCCTCACGCTCGACGACGAGAAGCAGGGGCTGGACCGCGCGGGCCTGGAGGGCTCGAAGGAGGACAAGGGCGCGGAGGCCGCGGATGCCGCGCTGCGCACCGCCCTCGTGATCCGCGAGCTGCGCGGCTGACCCCCTCCGTCTCGCGCCCCATCGCGGGCGCGAGGTCAGGCGTGCCTTGGTGGCGCGGAACGCCGCGCTCTCGTACGGTGAGGGCATGGAGACCCTGCGCCACATCGTGCTCTTCGTCCACCTCATCGGCTTCGCCGTGCTCTTCGGGGCCTGGGCGGCGCAGGCGTTCGGTGGCAAGCGGGTGTTCACGCGTCTGATGACCATCGGCATGACGATCGCCGCGGTCGCCGGCCTCGCCCTCGCCGCCCCGTGGGGCCTTCCCGAGGGCGTCGAGATGAACTACGCCAAGATCGGCACGAAGCTCGTCATCCTCCTCGCGATCGGCGCCCTGCTCGGGATCGGGACGGCGCGCCAGAAGCGCGACCAGGTGGTGCCGCCCGCGGTCTTCTGGCTCGTGGGCATCCTCACCGCGGTCAACGCGGCCATCGCCGCGATCTGGCGCTGAGGCGCGGATCAGCGGAGGCCGCGCTCCCAGAGTGCGGCTGACTGCTCCCCGACCTCGGCCGTGCGGATGCGCTGGCCGTTGCGTCCCCCGCGGGCGAACGTGGCCGTGACGCCCGGCGGGACATCGGAAGGCGCCACCGGGCGCGAGGACCAGGTGCAGTCGCGCACATGCACGAGGTCTGCCGCCACCGCCGTCGGATCGTCGTCGTAGCGCCACGGCCCGGTCAGCGTCCCGAGCCAGAAGTACCCGTCGACGTCCTGCGTCCAGACGAGGGTTCCGGTCGGAAGCGCCGCGAACCGCTCCAGCCGCCGCGCCGCCCGCTCGCCATGACGGGCGTCGACGGCCGCGAGCCCCGCGATCAGTGAGCGAGGCGGGCTGTCGAGCCGCCCGCCCATGCCGCACACACCTCCGGCGAGCGCGCGCTCGACGGCGACCCCCGGGGCGACGGCGTCGTCGCGGGAGCGCATCGGTGCCCGGTAGGCGATCGGCCCGTCGGCTCCGTCTTCGGTCATCGGAGCGGCACCAGGGTCGCCTCGACATCGCGTCCGTCGACCACGACGTGCATCATCGTGTGCACGGGCTGCCGGCGCCGGTCGGTGGGAGAGCCCGGGTTGAGCAGCCGCAGTCCGTTCGGCGTCACGGTGTCCCACGGGATGTGCGAGTGCCCGAAGACCAGCAGGTCGGTGTCCGGGAAGGCGAGATCCATCCGCTTCTCCCGCCCCGTCGCGGCGCCGGTCTCGTGGATGACGGCGACGGCGGTGTCCTCCACGGTGAACCGCGCGATCTCGGGCAGCACCCGACGGATCTCAGGCCCGTCGTTGTTGCCGTGCACGCCGTGGAGCACGCGCGCGCGGGCCTGGAGCAGCTCGACGGTGGCGAGATCGACCCAGTCCCCCGCGTGCACGACGACGTCGGCCTCGTCGATCGCCTGGAGCACCGCGTCCGGCAGCCGCTTCGCCCGCTTCGGAACGTGCGTGTCGGCGAGGAGCAGCATCCGCGTGGTCATGATCCTCCTCCGGCCGGCCTCCCCCGACTCTACGCGGGGCGCCGACGCGCTGGACCCGGTCCCGTCATCAACGTCCAGCGAACTCCCAGGAAGGCGTAGACTCGCCCGAGTCCGCTGGTATACCGGCGGAGGATCGGAGACCCCTTGAGCACCGCCACCACCCCCGCGAACCCCCGCTCGCGCGTCATCACCGCGAGCCTCGTCGGCACCACCATCGAGTTCTACGACTTCTACGTCTATGCGACGGCAGCCGTGCTCGTCTTCCCCACGCTCTTCTTCCCGAGCACGAACGACACCGCGTCGCTGCTGTCGTCGTTCGCCGTCTTCGGCGCGGCGATGGTCGCCCGCCCGATCGGCGCCGTCGTCTTCGGGCACTTCGGCGACAAGTTCGGACGCAAGGCGACCCTCGTCGCATCGCTCCTCACCATGGGTATCGCGACGTTCGTGATCGGTCTCCTGCCCACCTTCCAGCAGATCGGCTGGGTCGCCCCGCTGCTCCTGCTGATCCTCCGTCTCGCCCAGGGCTTCGCGCTGGGCGGCGAGTGGTCGGGCGCGGCGCTGGTGGCCACCGAGAACGCCCCGAAGGGCAAGCGCGCCTGGTACGGCTCGTTCCCGCAGCTCGGCGCACCGCTCGGCTTCATCATCGCGAACGGCATCTTCCTCGCCATCAACTTCGCGCTCCCCCACCCGGAGGACCCGGCGCTGAAGTCGGAGGCTTTCCTCTCCTGGGGCTGGCGTGTGCCGTTCCTGTTCTCCGCCGTCATGGTCATCATCGGCCTGTGGGTGCGGCTCCGGCTCGTCGAGTCGGACACGTTCAAGAAGGCGGAGAAGACCGGGGCCATCCGCAAGCTCCCGCTCGCGACCGTGTTCCGGCACCACTGGAAGCAGCTCATCCTCGGCACGTTCATCATGCTGGCGACGTACGTGCTGTTCTACCTGATGACGAACTTCACGCTCACCTACGGCACGAAGGCCGCCGACCTGGAGACCGCCTCGGCCGCCGCCCGTGCTGCCGCGGAAGCCACCGGAAAGGACTTCGACCCGAGCGCGTTCGCGGCGCAGTTCTACCCGGGCCTCGGCTTCGGCTACACGGACTTCGTGCTCATGCAGATCATCGGCGTCGTGTTCTTCGGCATCTTCACGCTGCTGTCCGGGCCGATCGCCGACGCCATCGGGCGCCGCAAGCTGCTGCTGTGGGTCACCGGACTCATCGTCGTCTTCGGCCTGTCGTTCAACATCTTCCTGCTCCCGCAGGCGGACCCGAAGTTCACCGGCGCTCTCACCCAGGCCTTCCTCGTGTTCGGCTTCATGCTCATGGGCACGACGTTCGGCCCGATGGGCGCCCTCCTGCCGGAGCTCTTCCCGACGAACGTTCGCTACTCCGGCTCGGCGATCGCGTACAACGTGTCGTCGATCCTCGGTGCGGCCGTGGCGCCGTTCATCGCGGTGGCCCTGTGGGCGGCCGTCGGCGGCGAGCCCTGGCTCGTGGGACTGTACCTCTCGTCGATGGCGGTGCTGACCTTCATCGCGCTCATCTTCACCCCGGAGACGAAGGACCACGACTACGAGGACGATCTCGGTCTCGCCTCCGCCGTCGAGCTCTAGAGGCCGACCGAACGACGAACGGCGCCCGTGTCCTCGGACACGGGCGCCGTTCGCTATCCTGGTGCGCTCAGGCCCGGAGGAACTGCTCGATCGCGGCTACGGTCTGCGGGGTGCTGCGGTGGAGGAGCGCTGACATTCCGATCTCATGGGCGCCGCGGACGGCCTCCACGTGGTCATCGATGAAGAGGACGTTCTCCGGGGCCGCATCCATCCGTTGGAGCGCGCTGCGGTACGCCCGGCCGTCGGGCTTCGCCACTCCCAGCTCGTGGCTGTAGCAGATGGGATCGAACACCGAAGAGAAGCCGTAGCGCCGTTCCTCCTCCTCGCGCGCGCCGTCCGCCGAGTTCGAGAGGATCGCCACCCTCGCCCTTCCCCGCAACGCCGCGGCGTGCGCGATCAGCTCCGAGTCGGCATGACCGCAGTAGGAATCCCAGAACTCCGCGCGCATCTGCGCGTGGCGGTCACTGTCGAGACGCAGCACCTCCCCGAGTCCCTCCCAGAACGCCTCGGCCACTCCCGCTTCGAGGTCTATTCTCGGAAGCGCCGCGGCTGCCAGGCGCTCGTCCGCCTCCTGGCGCGTGACATCAGCCTCACGGCACCAGCGGGCCCACCACTGGTCCTGCCAGGCGTCATCGTCGACGACTTCGAGCACGCCGCCGACGTCGAACAGGATCCACTTCTCCGGCATCCGCTCACCCTAGCCTCGGAGCGGGTGGCGTGTTCTCCTCTTCATCGCCAGATGCTCACAGCACCACGACGTGGCAGTACCGGGCCGCCGTCTTCGCCAGCCGGCGATCGGCCGTGAGCAGAGGGACGTCGAGGGCCTCCGCGAGCGCGACATAACCGGCGTCGTACGCGGAGACGTCATCGCGCAGCGACCAGATCCGCGGGATGAGCCGACGCAGCGGATGGCGGGTGATCTCCAGCGCTCCGAACGCGTCGAGAGCCTCACGAGCGGCATGCGCCGGCATAGAGGACCGCACCGTGAGGCGTCGGAGCACGGAGAGGACCTCGATATCGAGACCCGCGTGCGCATGGAACTCCTCGCCGTGCGTCCAGACCTCCTCGCCGAGCAGGGCCTCGATCGCCGCTGAGGCATCGAGCACGACCGCCTCGGACGTCCCGCTCACTCGCGCTCGTCCCGTTCGCGATCACGGGCGGCGAGGATGCCCTCGCGCGTCAGGGAGACGCCGGCCGCGCGCGCCCGTGCCCGCGACGCCTCGAGGACCTCGGCATTGCTGCGGTACCGGACGAGGTCTTCCAGCTCGCGCGCGACGTAGTCCGACAGGCTCATGCGTTCCGCCGCGGCACGCTCTTTGAGCCGGGCGTGAACCTCATCGGGCAGGTTCCTCACTTGCAGCATGCGAGCCATCCTGCCAGCATCGCATGCGCTCCACATGCGGACAAGGCCATGCTGTGGACAACGTGGCCGTCAACACTTCTTGACACCGGTCAACCCCGTCAACGAATATTGACGCAAAGGAGGTCCCCATGTCTCAACCGACCACCATCGCCGCGGCCGAGGGCGGCGAACCCCTCGCCGAACTCCACCGCCTGGCCGCGCTCCGCAAGGAGCTCGCGCGCGCCGAAGATGCCCAGGTCCGTCGCGCCCGCACGAGCGGCTACTCGTGGCAGGCGATCGCGAGCGCCCTCGGCGTCACCAAGCAGGCGGCACATCGGCGCTTCGGTCGCACCTGAGCCCATACAGCCGCCCCATAGGAAACGACCGTCCCCCGAGTACGGTCGAAGTACCATCTCCAGATCGAGGTCCCCCATGTCCCGCACGGCGACAGCACGCCGACGCGGACGGGGCGCACCGGCCGACGGGCCGCGCGCCACCTTCCGCCAGCTCCTCCCCTTCCTCTTCGAGCACAAGCGCACCCTCGTCGTCGTCGCCGCCCTCAGCGTGTTCGGCGCCGCGACCTCGCTCGTGCAGCCCCTCCTCGTCGGCCAGGTCATCGAGGCCGTGCAATCCGACGGCACGATCGGCGTGCTCGTGTGGCTGCTCGTCGGCTTCGTGATCGTGTCGTCGATCATCTCGGGGTTCCAGCACTACCTGCTGCAGCGCACCGGCACCGCGGTCGTGTACTCCAGCCGCCGCAAGCTCATCGCCCGCATCCTGCACCTGCCGACGTCCGAGTTCGACGCCCGGCGCACCGGCGACCTCGTCTCTCGCGTCGGGACCGACACGACGCTCCTCTACGCCGTCCTCACGCAGGGGCTGGCCGACGCGGTCGGCAACGTCGTGCTCTTCGCGGGGGCGCTCATCGCGATGCTGCTCATCGACCCGGTGCTGCTGCTGCTCATCGTCGTGGTGATCGGCGTCTCCGTCGTGGTCGTCGTCGCCCTCAGCGGCCGGATCCGCACGGCGTCCACCGCTCAGCAGGAGAAGGTCGGCGAGCTGGCCTCGGGCGTCGAGCGGGCCGTCGGCTCCATCCGCACCATCCGGGCCTCCGGCGCGACCGAGCGGGAGACCGCGGCGGTGACGGAGCGGGCCTCCGAGGCCTATGGCATCGGCGTGCGGATCGCGAAGATCTCCTCGCTCGTGGTGCCGGTCGCCGGCATCGCCCTCCAGCTCTCCCTGCTCGTCGTGCTCGGCGTGGGCGGCTTCCGCGTCGCCGCGGGAGCCATCTCGATCGCGGCCCTCATCTCGTTCGTGATGTTCCTCTTCCTGCTGGTGATGCCCCTCGCCTCGACGTTCGGCGCGATCACCTCCGTCAACCAGGCCCTCGGCGCGCTCGGCCGCATCCAGGAGGTGCTCGACCTGCCCACCGAGACCCAGGACGACGCGGCCACCGCCGCCGCCCTCCCCCGCGACGAGGAGCCCGGTGCGGACGCCCCGGTCCTGGAGTTCCGCGACGTGCGCTTCCGCTACCCGGAGAACGTCGTCGCGGCCCGCCGCGCCGCCGCGCGAGAGGCGCAGACCCTGCTCGCCGACGCGCACCTGGAGCAGGCCGATGCCGCCCCCGACCCCCAGGACCACGAGGTGCTCCGCGGGGTGTCCTTCGCGGTCCCCCGGGGGGCACGGGTGGCATTGGTCGGCCCCAGCGGGGCGGGGAAGAGCACCATCCTCTCCCTCATCGAGCGCTTCTACGACCCGACGGGCGGCTCCATCCGCCTGAAGGGGCACGACACCCGCACCTACGCGCGGGACGAGCTCCGCGCCCACTTCGGCTACGTCGAGCAGGACGCCCCGACTCTCGCCGGCACCCTCGCCGAGAACCTGCGGCTCGCCTCCCCCGACGCCACCGATGCGGACTGCGAGCGCGTGCTCCGCGCCGTGAACCTCGGCGACGTGCTGGAGCGGAACCCCCTCGGGGTCGATGCTCCGGTCGGCGAGGACGGCGTGATGCTCTCCGGCGGCGAACGGCAGCGGCTCGCGATCGCCCGGGCGCTCCTCACCGACGCCCCGATCCTCCTGCTGGACGAGTCGACCTCGTCGCTCGACGGCGTGAACGAGCAGCGCATGCGCGAGGCCATCGACGCGGTCGCCACCGACCGCACGCTCGTCGTGATCGCGCACCGTCTGTCCACCGTCGTCGACAGCGACCTCATCGTGGTGCTGCAGGACGGCGTGGTCGTCGGACAGGGCACGCACGCCGAGCTCGTGGAGTCGACCCCGCTCTACCGCGACCTCGCCCGCCACCAGCTCCTCGCCTAACTCCCCCCTCTCCCCCCACCTGCACCGCCGAGACCCCGCGTTTCCGCCGAGACCCCGCCTTCCGCGCGTATGCGGGGCGGGGTCTCGACGCGAAACCGGGGTCTCGGCGGAAGTGGGTGCCACGAAGGCGGGGCGTCGGAGACCACTCAGCCATGGGTTCGTCTCTGATGCCCCGCCTTCGCGGGTCTGTCTCGACCCGGAGGCCGAGGGTGCCGGCTCCCCCGAACCGGCACCGGTCTGGGGGCTAGGCCTTCGCGAGGCGGTAGCGCAGCGACGCGAGCTCGGTGCGCAGCGCGGCCGGGACGCGGTCGCCGAAGGTGTCGTAGAACTCCTCCGTGAGGTCGGCCTCGGCCTTCCACGCGTCGGGGTCGACCGAGAAGAGCTCGTCGAGGTCCTCCGCGGGGATGTCGAGCCCGTCGAGGTTGAGGTCCTCCACGCGCGGCAGGCGTCCGATGGGGCTGTCCATCGCCGGCACGTCACCGGCCACGCGGCGGATGATCCAGTCGACGACGCGGGAGTTGTCGCCGAAGCCGGGCCAGAGGAACCGGCCGTCAGCTCCGCGACGGAACCAGTTCACCTGGAAGATGCGCGGTGCACGGTCGAAGCGCAGGCCGCGGCCGACCTTCAGCCAGTGACCGAAGTAGTCGGCCATGTTGTAGCCGCAGAACGGCAGCATCGCGAAGGGGTCGCGGCGCAGCTCGCCGACCGTGCCCTCGGCGGCCGCCGTGCGCTCGGAGGAGATGTTCGAGCCGAGGAACACGCCGTGGGTCCAGTCGGTGGCCTCGACCACGAGCGGCACGTTGCTCGCGCGGCGTCCGCCGAACAGGATGACGTCGAGCGGCACGGCCTCCTCCCAGTCCTCGGAGATCTGCGGGCACTGGGCCGCCGACACCGTGAAACGCGAGTTGGGGTGCGCCGCAGGACGGCCGGAGTCGGGCGTCCAGTCGTTGCCCTCCCAGTCGATGAGGTTCGCGGGCGCCTCGTCGGTCAGCCCCTCCCACCACACGTCGCCGTCGGGGCGGAGCGCGACGTTGGTGAAGATCGTGTTGCCCCACAGCGTCTCGACCGCAGTGACGTTGGTCGACTCACCCGTGCCGGGCGCGACGCCGAAGAAGCCGGCCTCCGGGTTGATCGCCCAGAGTCGTCCGTCCTCGCCGGGACGGATCCAGGCGATGTCGTCGCCGAGGGTCTCGACCTTCCAGCCCGGGATCGTCGGACGCAGCATCGCGAGGTTGGTCTTGCCACACGCCGACGGGAACGCGGCGGCCACGTGGTACGCCTTGCCCTGCGGGTCGATCACGCGGATGAGGAGCATGTGCTCGGCGAGCCAGCCCTCGTCCCGGGCGATCACCGACGCGATGCGCAGCGCGAAGCACTTCTTCGCGAGGATCGCATTGCCGCCGTAGCCCGAGCCGTACGAGTAGACCTCGAGCGTCTCCGGGAAGTGCACGATGTACTTGTCGTCGTTGCAGGGCCACTCGACGTCCGGCTCGCCCGCCTCCAGCGGAGCGCCGACGGAGTGCACGGTCTTGACCCAGGGCGCGCCCTCGGCGATCTGGCGGGTGACCTCGTCGCCCACGCGGGTCATGATGCCGATCGACGCGACGGCGTAGGCGCTGTCGGTGATCTGCACGCCGATGTGCGACAGGGGGCCGCCGACGCGACCCATCGAGAACGGCACGACGTACATCGTGCGGCCGCGCATCGAGCCCTCGAAGATCTCGTCCATCTTCGCGTGCATCTCGGCGGGGTCGGCCCAGTTGTTGGTGGGGCCGGCGTCCGCCTCGCGCTCCGAGGCGATGAAGGTGCGCGCCTCGGTGCGGGCGACGTCGCTGGGGTGCGAGCGCGCCAGGTACGAGCCGGGACGCCACTCGGGGTTCAGCTTGATGAGCTTGCCCTCGTCGACGAGTCCGCGCAGCAGCCAGTCGTTCTCGGCACGCGAGCCGTCCACCCAGTGCACGGCGTCCGGCTGCGTGAGCGCGCGGATCTCCTCGACCCAGGCGGCGAGCTCCGCCATCGCAGGGGTGTCGTAGGAGGGGGCGGTGCCGAACGTGCGCGTCGGGGCGACAGGGGACGTGCGAGGGGTGAGAACTTCGGCCATGGCCATGACTGCTCCTTCGAAGTGTGGGGCGTTGCTTCCATCTTCTTCGCCCTCGGCGCGGACTTTCGGCCGAATCGAGCGATAAGAATCACAGTTCTTTCGCTAGACTCAAACTATGGCGTCCTCCGGCATCCACCTCACGACCCTCGGCCACCGCATCCGGCACCGCCGCCTGGAGAAGGGCTACACGCTCGACGAGCTGGGAGCCCTCGTCGGGGTCGCCGGCTCCCAGCTCAGCCTCATCGAGAACGGCAAGCGCGAGCCCAAGCTGTCGCTCCTCCAGGCGATCGCGCAGGCCACCGGCACGGAGGTGACCGATCTCATCTCCGGCGAGCCGCCGAACCGCCGCGCGGCCCTGGAGATCGAGCTGGAGCGGGCGCAGGAAAGTCCGGTGTTCCGTCAGCTCGGGGTCTCGCCCGTCCGCGTCACGAAGGGCATGAGCGATGAGACCATCGAGTCCATCCTCGGGCTGCACCGCGAGCTGCAGCGCCGCGAGCGCGAGGCCATCGCGACCCCGGAGGAGGCCCGTCGCGCCAACACGGAGCTGCGCCTGCGGATGCGCGCGCAGAACAACTACCTGCCGGACATCGAGAAGCTCGCGGAGAAGCAGCTCAAGGCGGCCGGCCATTCGCAGGGCGCCCTGACCCACCGCACCGTGAGCATCATGGCTGAGAAGCTCGGCTTCGAGCTCATCTACGTCAACGATCTGCCGCACTCGACGCGCTCGGTCACCGACCTCGAGAACGGCCGCATCTACCTGCCCCCGGCGTCCATCCCCGGCGGACACGGCCTGCGGTCCATGGCGCTGCAGGCCATGGCGCACCGCCTGCTCGGGCACACGCCGCCGACCGACTACGCCGACTTCCTGCAGCAGCGCCTGGAGATCAACTACTTCGCCGCGTGCTGCCTGATGCCGGAGACCGCCGCGGTGGCCTTCCTGCAGCAGGCGAAGAAGGATCGCAACCTCGCGGTGGAGGACTTCCGCGACGGTTTCGGCGTGACGCACGAGGCCGCCGGCATGCGCATGACGAACCTGCTCACGCAGCACCTCGGCATGTCGCTGCACTTCCTGCGCGTCGACTCGACCGGGGCCATCACGCGCGTCTACGAGAACGACGACCTGCCGCTGCCGATGGACGTGACGGGAGCAGTGGAGGGGCAGCGGGTGTGCCGGAAGTTCCAGGCCCGTTCCGCCTTCACGGAGCAGAACCGCACCGTCGAGCACCACCAGTACACGGACACCCCGTCCGGCACGTTCTGGTGCTCCACGCAGACCGGCTCGTCGAGCGAGGGCGAGTTCTCCGTCACGGTCGGCGTGCCGTTCGACGACGCCCGCTGGTGGCGGGGACGCGAGACGAACGACAGGGCCGTGTCGACCTGCCCCGACGAGGCGTGCTGCCGTCGCCCGTCGCCCGAGCTCACGGAGCGCTGGAAGGGCCGGGCGTGGCCGAGCGCCCGCGTGCACACCCACATGTTCTCGCCGCTCCCCCGCGGCATGTTCCCCGGCGTGGACGACAACGAGGTCTACAACTTCCTCGGTCGCCACGCGAGTGAGTGACCCGCCGACCCACCCCCTTGCATCCGCCC
>NZ_QCXO01000029.1:0-1773 GCF_023383675.1 Microbacterium sp. ER1 | reverse complement strand
TTCTGATCCCGCCCGCCCCGCCGCTTCCCGCCCAGGATCGAAAACGCACCACACCGCCCATCCCGCGGGACCTTTCTGATCCCGCACCGATGCGGGCGACCGCGCCCTCGGTGGGACGAGTTCCGCTGCGGAGCTTGGGGGGCGATGCCGCCGGCGGGGCTGGACCAGAATGCCGGGGCCTGTCGCGGGACCGTTCGGCCTGATGCGGGACGGCAAACGCTCCGGATCCGGTGCGGTGGCGCGCGTTCTTGATCGCGCACGACAGCGGGGGACGGTCGCGAGGCCGACGGGGGGGAGCGGGACGGAAAACGCCCCGGACGCGGGGCATTCACGCGCGTTTTCGATCCCGCACGACTGCGGGGGACGGTAGGGGGACCGTGGCGGGACGGAAAGTGGGCCGGATGCGTGGAGACGGGGCACGAAACTGATCCCGCACCGCCGAGGGAAGGGCGGGGTCAGGCGGCGGGGAGGGCGTCGGCGCAGGAGAAGCGGGCGCGGTAGGCGGTGGGAGTCACACCCAGCACGCGGGCGAAGTTCTGCCGGAGGACGGCCGCGGAACCGAAGCCGCAGTCCGTCGCGATGTGTTCGAGCGGAAGATCGGTGCGCTCGAGGAGACGCTGGGCCTGGATGATCCGCTGCCGGCCGAGCCACGCGGCAGGGGTCGCCCCGTACTCGGCCTTGAAGCGGCGCGCGAAGGTCCGCGGCGACATCAGCGCCCGGGCCGCGAGCTGGTCGACCGTCAGGTCTTCGCGGAGGTTCTCCACCGCCCAGTCGGCCACCACGGCGAGCGAATCCGTGGGCGCGACCGGGATGGGGCGATCGATGAACTGCGCCTGACCCCCGTCCCGTTGCGGCGGCACCACCATCCGACGCGCGATCCGGTTGGTGATCTCCGCCCCGAGCTCCTGTCGCAGCAGGTGCAGGCAGGCGTCGATGCCGGCAGCGGTGCCCGCACTCGTGATGATCCGGCCGTCCTGGACGAAGAGCACGTCCGGATCGATGTCGACGGCGGGGTACATGTCGGCCATCGTGTGGGCGTACATCCAGTGCGTCGTCGCCCGCCGTCCGTCCAGGACCCCGGCCGCGGCGAGGATGAACGAGCCGCTGCAGACGCTCATGACCCACGCTCCGCGCGCCACGGCCTCGCGGGCCAGGTCGACGAGGAGCGGGTCGATGTCACCCCAGACCTCGCGCGGCACCGGGCAGAACACGACGAGGTCGGCCTCCGCGGCGAAGGACAGATCGTGCTCCACATTGATGGAGAAGCCGATCTTGGAGCGCACGACCCCGGGCCGCGGGGCGACGATGCGGAAGTCGAAGTTCGGCACCCCGTCGGCCGACCGGTCGAGGCCGAACGCCTCGCAGGCGACCCCGAACTCGAACGGCGCGAAGCCGTCCTGCACCACGCACGCGACGGTCTTCATCACATCTCCCGGAATGGCAGTTTTCCTACGCACAGTGCCCGATCCGCCACTCGTGGCAGCATCACACCGAGCGTAGCTTTTCTGCCATGCTACTCCTCATCCTCCTCCTCGCCCTCGCCATCTGGGCGCTCGTCGCCACGTTCGTCGAACTGCGTCGGGACGGCTACCGTCGCACCGCCACCGACTGGAGCCGCGTCGCCGGACAGGACGCCCTGTCGCAGGCCGACCCCGGACACGTCTATCGCTGACCTCCCGACCGTCCGCGAGGAGGGCTACGCTCGGGGGCATGAGCGACCCGCAGCAGCCCGCCCCCTCGCGCGACGGCGCCGGCGACCCGGCCGCCCCGCCC
>NZ_QCXO01000028.1:0-353 GCF_023383675.1 Microbacterium sp. ER1 | reverse complement strand
CCCGGATCGCCTCGCGCAGGCCCGCAGCTTCGGTTGCGAGACCATCGACCTCACCAAGGGCGAGCCGCAGGACCAGATCGAGCAGATCCTGGGCGTGCCGGAAGTGGATGCCGCGGTGGACGCCGTGGGCTTCGAGGCGCACGGCCACGGCAAGGACGCCGGTAAGGAGAAGCCGGCCACGGTTCTGAACTCGCTGATGAAGATCACGGCGGCCGGCGGCGCGCTCGGTATTCCCGGGCTCTACGTCACGGGCGACCCTGGCGCTGCCACCGAAGAGGCCAAGGTGGGTTCACTGTCGATCAGCCTGGGCACCGGCTGGGCCAAGTCGCTGTCGTTCACCACCGGTCAGTGCC
>NZ_QCXO01000027.1:0-348 GCF_023383675.1 Microbacterium sp. ER1 | reverse complement strand
CGAAGGTGACCCCGCCAGAGGACAGCATCGACGGGACGTCCCAGCCGAGCTTGTCGAAGACAAAGTAGAACGGGCTCACCGCCGGCAGGTAGAGGAACCCCCAGAGCAGCGAGCTGATCACGGCCGGCACGGCGTACGGCAGGAAGATGGCGGTGCGGGAGAAACCGGCGGCCCTGGTGCGCTTGGAGTCCAGCAGCAACGCAAAAAGCAGCGCGAGTCCGAGCATCAGCGGGATCAAGATGAAGCCGTAAAGCAGCACGCGGCCGACACTGGCCCCGAATTCGGTGTTGGTGAGAGTCGCGACGTAGTTGTCGATCCCGGCGAAGACGGCGGTGCGGGCTCCGGAGC
>NZ_QCXO01000026.1:0-363 GCF_023383675.1 Microbacterium sp. ER1 | reverse complement strand
AGACGTCGGTAACTGGCGGCACCGGCACGGTGGACTTCGTCGATCAGGACATAGTCAAAGGCTTCGGGCGAGATCGCTTCGAGATTCTCTGCCCGCGTCAGCGATTGGATCGAAGCAAAGACGTAGCGGCGGTCAAGTTCTTTCTTTGACCCGACGAACTTGCCAAAGTCGCTATCCGGGGCTCCTAGTACTCGCTTGAACTCACTGATTGCACGGTCGAGGATCTGTTCACGGTGCACAACGAACAACATCCGCTCCGGTGAATAAGCACGTACATCCAGGGCGGAGAGGATCGTCTTTCCAGTCCCTGTCGCAGAAATGACGACAGCTTTGTGCTCGCCCGCATCCCGCAGCGCAGCAATG
>NZ_QCXO01000025.1:0-396 GCF_023383675.1 Microbacterium sp. ER1 | reverse complement strand
AGGATGTATCGCTCAAATCAGTCGTGAGCCCTGTTTTTTGCAAGCAAAAAATGCAGAGAAGTGCAAGAAAAAATACATAGGCTTGCCAGCTCAAGACTTAAGGTTCCAGACCGGGGGAAGAGGACGGCTGGATCGCGGAGAGAGCGTTCCGCAGTCGATAGCTCTCTCCCGTAAAGGCCAGGATGTGGGCATGGTGAACCAAGCGATCCACCAGCGCAGCTGTCAAGCGGTTGTCCCCAAACACCCGATTCCACTGTCCAAATTCCAGATTCGACGTCACGATGACGCTTTTTCGCTCATAACAGTCGGCGATAATATGAAACAACAGCTCCGATCCTTGCTTTTGAAACGGCACATAGCCGAGTTCATCCAATATCAACAGTTCGCACGCTGTCT
>NZ_QCXO01000024.1:0-392 GCF_023383675.1 Microbacterium sp. ER1 | reverse complement strand
AATCGCCTTCCGCAAGTTTAAATCCATCTGTCTCACCTCGTTGGCCGTATTGTACACCGTTATCCTTTGCCAATGGCGGCGGATTTATACATGGAGCGGCTCTCGTATATGGTATAATAAGAGGAAAAACTATATAGATGCAATTTGAAGTTTTACCATTTGCAGCTTTTATCGACTGTCGGGCGACCGAACAACGCCGCTTCCAGACCCATATATGGGCCTTTGAAGCAGGTGGTCGTTCGGTCTTCCGTCGCGCTTTGGCGCGACGGGGCAAGCCTGTGGCTTGCCTTCGACAGTCGAAAATGGACAAACCGCTTTTCCGTCAAGGATATGTTAAACTTCTTCGTTGCATCTATACAGCTTTTGCTGCCATTGAGAAGCAGGGGGAGCGG
>NZ_QCXO01000023.1:0-43341 GCF_023383675.1 Microbacterium sp. ER1 | reverse complement strand
ATTAAGTCCCTCCCACCCGCCGGGCACGCCCGTTTCTGATCCCGCCCCCTCTGGCCCGCGAAGGTCCTCGCGTGCGAGTGCGGTTACGCCCCTCCCACCCGCCGGGGGCGCCCCTTTTCGACCCCGCACCGTGGGGGCCGGACCCGCGCGCACCGCGCGGGCCGGATGTTCCTGTCTGGAGAGTGCAAAACCGGCCCTCCCGCAGCCCGCCAGGGCCCCATTTCGATCCCGCACGCGACGCGGCCGACCAAGGCCGATCCGGGCCGTGAATGCCTCGGGCTCGCGCACCCGTCCGGCACCGGGTGCGAGTGCGAAAACGGGCCTCCGCGGAGTGCGGGAGGGGCGAAAGCCGTCCCGCACGCTTCAGGGGCCGCGGAACCTACGCGGGGTCGCCGCCGAGGGGGCCGACGGGCTCGAGAGGCTTCGGGTCGTCGGCACCCGTCTTCCGCGCGCGGGCGATGAGGTTGCCGAGGTGGTAGATGAGCAGCGCCGCGACCGTCCCGAGCACGATCCCGCCGAAGGCGAAGTCGCCGAGCTGCATCGTGAACCCGGCGATGCCGATCACGAGGGAAACCGCCGCGGTGTACTGGTTGACGGGACGCGAGAAGTCGACGCGGCTGTCCACCCAGATCTTGATGCCGATGATGCCGATGAGGCCGTAGAGCGCCGTCGTCGCCCCGCCGAGCACGCCCGCGGGGATCGAGTTGAACACCTCTCCGACCTTGGGCGAGAACGCCAGGAGGATCGCGAACAGACCCGCCACCCAGTACACGGCGGTGGAGTACACGCGGGTCGCGGCCATGACGCCGATGTTCTCCCCGTAGGTCGTGGTGCCCGAGCCGCCGAAGCCGCCGGCGATGGTCGTGGCGACACCGTCGGCGATGAGGGCGCGACCGGTGTGGCGGTTGATCGCGGGGTCTTCGGTCATGGTCGCGACGCCGCGCACGTGACCGACGTTCTCCGCGATGAGCACGAGCACGACGGGCAGGAACATCGCGATGGTCGACCAGGTCCCCGGCTCGACGAAGTCCGGGAACTGGAAGTGCGGGAGGCCGATCCAGGGGGCGTCCGCGATGAGCTCCGCCGGGGTCTTGTCGCCACGGAGCGGGTTGGGCACCTCGAACGAGCCGTTGAACGCGGCCCAGATGAAGCCGACGGCGACGCCGAGGAAGATCGAGATGCGGCCGAGGAAGCCCCGGAAGAGCACCGCGAAGAGGATGATCGCGACGAGGGTGATCGTGGCGGTCACGGGGTCGAGCGCGAAATTGCTCCAGGCGGTGGGGGCGAGGTTGAAGCCGATGAGCGCGACGATGGCGCCGGCGACGACCGGGGGCATCAGGGCATCGACCCAGCGGAGGCCGACGAACTGCACGACGAGACCGACGACCGCGAGGAGCACGCCCACCGCGACCACGCCCGCGAGGGCCGAGCCGGTGCCGCCCGCCGCGACGGCCGCGGTGATGGGGGCGATGAAGGCGAACGAGGAGCCGAGGTAGCTCGGCAGCTGGTTCTTCGTGATGAGGAGGAAGAGCAGCGTGCCGATGCCGCTGAAGAGCAGCGTGGTCGACACGGGGAAGCCGGTGAGCGTCGGCACGAGGAACGTGGCGCCGAACATGGCGACGACGTGCTGGGCGCCGATGGCGATGGTCGCGGGCCAGGACAGACGTTCCTCGGGGGTGACGACGGCGCCGGGCTCGACGGTGCGGCCGTTTCCGTGCAGCTTCCACAAAGCCATGCGGGCTCCTCAGGGTTCGGGATCGGGGGCGGAGTGCTGGAGCAACACTACCGATTCCTGAGTTTTCCCTGTGCGCCCGGAGGCGGCGGGGAGCGCGGCGTCAGGCTCCGAGGCGGTCGATGAGCTCGCGGTAGCGGGCGGCCGTCCGGGCCACGACCTCCTCGGGTAGCACGGGGGGCTCGCCCTGCTTGTCCCAGTTCGCCGCGAGCCAGTCGCGCACGATCTGCTTGTCGAAGCTTGCCATCCGCTCCGCCGGGGTCGACCCCGTGCGCCAGGCCTCGGCGTCCCAGTACCGGGAGGAGTCGCTCGTGAGGACCTCGTCGGCGAGGCGGAGGGTGCCGTCGGCGTCGGTCCCGAACTCGAACTTCGTGTCGGCGAGGATGAGGCCCTTCTCCTCGGCGATGGCCGCGGCCCGGCGGTAGATCGCGAGCGAGGCGTCGCGGAGCTCGGCCGCCCGGTCCGCTCCGACGAGCTCGACGACCCGGTCGAACGTGATGTTCTCGTCGTGTTCGCCCATCGGCGCCTTGTAGGCCGGGGTGAACAGCGGCTCGGGCAGGCGGTCGCCGTTCTGCAGCCCTTCCGGCAGGGCGATGCCGCACACGGTGCCGTGCTCCTGGTACTCGGCCCAGCCGGAGCCGGTGATGTACCCGCGCACGACGCACTCGATCGGCAGCATCTCGAGCGACTGGGCGAGCATGGCGCGATCGGCCACCTCCTCCGGCAGGTCGCCGTCCGTGAGGTGGTTCGGCACGTCGAGCTGGGCGAACCACCAGCGGCTGAGGCGCGTCAGCAGGGCGCCCTTGTCGGTGATGCCGGGGGAGAGCACGACGTCGAAGGCGCTCACCCGGTCGGACGCGACGACGAGGATGCGGGTGTCGGCCGGGTCCTCCGAGGCGTAGAGGTCGCGGACCTTTCCGGAGTAGAGGTGTCGCCACCCGGGGATGGCCTGCGCGTTTCCTGCGGACGGTGTGCTCACCCGCCCATTATCCCGGTGATGCGTGTTCTTCCGCGCCGAGACCCCGCGTTCGCGTCGAGACCCCGGGGTGTGCGCGTCGCGACCCCGGGGTCTCGGCGGAAAACCGGGGTCTCGGCGGAGGAAGGGCGGGTGTATAGTCCATGTGGACTATTCGACGGGGCGACAGAGCAGGGGACAGGGGGGAGAGGCGTGGGGAAGAGCAGGGATGTGGTGGCGGGACTCACGCCGCTCGGGGTGATGGTGCTCGCGCTGCTCCGCGAGAGCGACATGCACCCGTACGAGATGGTGCGCCTGCTCCGCGCGCGTCACGACGACCGGCTCATCACCGTCACCAACGGCACGCTGTACCACACGGTCGCCCGGCTCCAGCGGGCCGGTCTGCTCGACGAGGTCGGCACGGATCGCGAGGGCAACCGACCGGAGCGGACGACCTACACCCTCACCGACGCCGGCCGGGAGGCGGTGGTCGCGTGGGTGCGTCGTGCCCTCCCGCGCATCGACCGCGAGACCGACGCCCGCGTCGCGCTCGCCGAGTCGCACAACCTCGACCGCGACGACGCCGTCGCGCTGCTGCAGGAGCGACGGGAGGCCCTCGTCGCCTCGTACGCGCTGCACCACGACGGCCTCGCCGCCGCCCGCACCAAAGGGGTCCCGCCGCAGGTCCTCGTCGAGATCGAACGGCAGGAGGCGCTGCTCGACGCCGAGCTCCGCTGGCTCGACACCCTCCTCACCCGCCTCGACGGCGACGAGCTCCGCTGGGGCCCCGACGCCTTCGACGACACCGACCGCTACCGCGCCCAGCGAAAGGCTGCACAGCAATGACCGATTCCCGCCAGACCTCGGGGCCCGAGACGGGGCCCTTCGCCGCCGGTCACGCGCCGAAGAGCCCGTGGCCCGCGCTCTGGGCGCTCGTCATCGGATTCTTCATGATCCTCGTCGACACCACGATCGTGTCCGTCGCGAACCCGGCGATCAAGGCCGCCCTCGACCCCGACACGAACAACCTCGACAACGTCGTGTGGGTCACCAGCGCCTACCTCCTCGCCTACGCCGTGCCGCTGCTCATCACCGGACGACTCGGCGACCGCTTCGGCCCGAAGAACATCTACCTCATCGGACTCGCGGTCTTCACCCTCGCCTCGCTCTGGTGCGGACTGTCGACGACGCTCGAGGGCCTGATCGCGGCCCGCGCGGTGCAGGGGCTCGGCGCCGCGTTCATGACGCCGCAGACCATGGCCGTCATCACCCGCACCTTCCCGCCGAACCGCCGCGGCGCGGCGATGGGCCTGTGGGGTGCCACGGCCGGCGTCGCCACGCTCGTCGGCCCCCTCGCGGGCGGTCTGCTCGTCGACGGCTTCGGGTGGGAGTGGATCTTCTTCGTCAACCTCCCCGTCGGCGTCGTCGCCTTCGTGCTCGCCTGGATCCTCGTGCCGAAGCTGAAGACCCACCCGCACCGGTTCGACCTCGTCGGCGTCGTGCTCAGCGCGGTCGCGCTCTTCCTCATCGTCTTCGGACTGCAGGAGGGCGAGAAGTACGACTGGGGAACCATCGCGGGACCGATCTCGGTCTGGTTTCTCATCATCGCCGGCGTCGTGGTGCTCGCGCTCTTCATCGTGCAGCAGGCGCGTACCCGCAGCGAACCTCTCGTGCCCCTCGCCCTCTTCCGCGACCGGAACTTCTCCGGCGCGAACGTGGCGATCGCGGCGGTCGGCTTCACGGTCACGAGCATGTCGCTGCCGATGATGTTCTTCCTGCAGACCGCGCGCGGGCTCACCCCGACCGAGGCCGCGATGCTGCTCATCCCGATGGCCGTGCTGTCGGGCGTGCTCGCCCCGGTCGCCGGCAAGATCCTGGACCGCGTCGACCCGCGCATCATCCTCGTCCCCGGTCTCCTCTGCGTCGCGGGCGCCCTGGTCTGGTACTCGGCCCTGACCACGATGGACACCCCGATCCTGATGTTCCTGCTGCCGTCCGCGCTCATGGGCATCGGCAATGCGGGCATGTGGGGGCCGCTGGCGACCACGGCCACGCGCAAGCTGCCGCCGCGACAGGCCGGTGCCGGCGCGGGCATCTACAACACCACCCGCACCATCGGCTCGGTCATCGGCTCCGCCTCGATCGCCGCGTTCATGCAGTCACGGCTGGAGGCGAACCTCCCCGGTCTGGCCGACGCTCCGGCCGGCACGGGCAGCGGCGCACTGCCGCCGCAGGTCGCCGAGGGCTTCGCGGCCGGCATGTCCCAGACCCTGCTGCTGCCCGCCGGTGTGATCCTCATCGCGCTGGTCGCCTCGCTGTTCCTCCGCGGGCAGGATCGGAAGGACGAGGCCGTCGCCGCGACCCCTCCGGCGTGACCGCGATGACCCCGACACGCCGGTATCCACGCGGGTTCCGGCGCTGTTCGGGGTCGCGCCGAGATTCCGGTGCGCGGGAGGAGCGGGGTTAGGGTGGATGGTCGGCGGCCGCCGGGTCGCCCTTCCGAACCCCGAGGAGCACTCGACGTGAGCCGCCACCCATCCTCTCCGCCGAGCCGTCTGCGGCGGTTCGGCCGCACCGCCGGCGCGACCGCTCTCGCCGCACTCGCCGCCGCCGGGGCGCTGCTTGCCGGAGCCGCGCCCGCCACCGCGGCCGACGACGGCGAGACCTACGTCATCGGCACCGACACGACCTTCGCGCCGTTCGAGTTCACGAACGAGTCCGGCGACCTGGTCGGCATCGACATGGACCTCCTGCGCGCGATCGCGGAGGACCAGGGCTTCGAGGTCGAGATCCGCCAGCTCGGCTTCGACGCCGCGGTGCAGGCGCTGCAGTCGAACCAGGTCGACGCCGTCATGGCCGGGATGTCGATCACCGAGGAGCGCCAGCAGACCTTCGACTTCAGCGACCCGTACTTCACCAGCGGCGTGCAGCTCGGGGTGCTCGAGTCCAGCGACATCGAGTCCCTCGACGACCTCGACGGCAAGACCGTCGCGGTGAAGACCGGCACCCAGGGGCAGACCTTCGCCGAGGAGAACGCCGACGAGTACGGCTTCCGGATCACGCCCTACCAGGACACGACCGACATGGTCGATGCGGTGAAGGCCGGACAGGCCGTCGGCTACTTCGAGGACTTCCCCGTGCTCGCCTACGGCATCCAGCAGGGGTCGGGCTTCCGTCTCGTCGGCGAGCCCGCGCTCGGCGGCGAGTACGGCTTCGCGGTGAACAAGGGCGAGAACGCCGAGCTCCTGGAGATGTTCAACGCCGGCCTCGCCAACCTGCAGGACTCCGGCGAGTACGACGAGATCGTGGACACCTACCTCGCGACGGGTGACGACGCGCAGGAGGCGCAGCCCACCGACATCATCTCGGTCGCGGTGAAGTACTGGCCGGCCCTCATGCAGGGTCTGTGGCTCACCATCCTCGCCACGATCGTCGCGGTGATCGCGGCGTTCATCCTCGGGATCATCTTCGGCTTCGGACGCCTGTCGAAGTTCGCGCCGTTCCGCTGGATCGCGACGGCCTACGTCTACGTCTTCCGCGGGACCCCGATCCTGATCCAGGCGTTCTTCGTGTTCTTCGCCATCCCGCAGCTGATCCCCGACCTGAAGTTCGACCCGTTCGTGGCCGGTGCGATCACCCTGTCGCTGAACACCGGTGCGTACATGACGGAGATCATCCGCGGCGGCATCCAGGCCGTCGACCCCGGTCAGGCGGAGGCGTCGCGCTCGCTCGGCCTCAGCCACTGGAAGACGATGCGCAAGGTCGTGCTGCCGCAGGCGTTCCGGATCATGATCCCGTCGTTCGTGAACCAGGGCATCATCACGCTGAAGGACACCTCGCTCATCAGCGTCATCGGTCTCGCCGAGCTGACGTTCGTCTCGCGCCAGATCATCGCCTCGACGTATCTCTCGGCACAGGTGCTGACGATCGTCGCCATCATCTACTTCGTCGTGATCACGCTCCTGACGCTGCTCGCGAACCGCCTGGAGAGGAAGGCCAACGCATGAGCAAGATCGAGGTCAGGGACCTGCACAAGTCGTTCGGCGACAACGAAGTGCTCAAGGGCATCGACCTCACGGTCGAGGACGGTGAGGTCATCGCCGTGATCGGCCCCTCCGGCTCCGGCAAGTCGACGCTGCTGCGCTGCCTCAACAAGCTCGAGGAGCCGACGTCGGGGCAGGTGATCATCGACGGGGTCGACCTCACCGACAAGAGCGTGAAGCTGGACGAGGTGCGCCAGCGCATCGGCATGGTGTTCCAGCACTTCAACCTGTTCCCGCACATGACCGTGCTGGAGAACATCACGCTCGCCCCGGTCGAGCTCGGCCGCATGACGAAGGTCGAGGCCCGCGACCGCGCCCGCTCGCTGCTCGAGCGCGTCGGCCTGTCGGAGAAGGCGGACGCGAAGCCCGCGTCGCTCTCCGGCGGTCAGAAGCAGCGCGTGGCCATCGCCCGTGCACTCGCGATGGACCCGGAGATCATGCTGTTCGACGAGGCCACCAGCGCTCTCGACCCGGAGATGGTCGGCGAGGTGCTGCAGGTCATCCGCGACCTCGCCGAGGGCGGCATGACCATGGTGCTCGTGACTCACGAGATGGGCTTCGCGCGCGAGGTGTCCGACCGCACGGTCTTCATGGACGGCGGAGTCGTGGTCGAGGAGGGGACTCCCGCCGACCTGTTCGGCGCCCCCAAGAACGAGCGCCTCCAGGACTTCCTGTCCAAGGTCCTCTGACCCCGTTCGAGTCGCGCAAATGGCTGCATCCCCGGTCGGGATGCAGCCATTTGCGCTACTTCAACGGGGACGGTCGCCGACGAATCGTCGCACTGACGAGAGCGGCGACGCCGCACAGGCCCGCGGCGGCGAACCAGGCCGCGGTGTAGTGGCCGGTGTGGTCCCGTACGAGCCCCGCGAGGACGGACGCGATGCCGGCGCCGATCTGGTGCGCCGCGAACACCCATCCGAAGACCAGGGGTCCGCGGTCGCGGAAGACCTCCCGGCAGAGGGCGATCGTCGGCGGCACCGTCGCGACCCAGTCCAGGCCGTAGATCACGATGAACACCACGATGCTCGGCTGCACCTCCGCCGAGAGCAGGCTCGGCAGGAACACCAGGCTCATGCCGCGGAGGGCGTAGTAGGCGGCGAGCAGGATGCGCGGATTCACCCGGTCGGTCAGCCATCCGGAGAACACGGTGCCGAGGATGTCGAACACGCCGACGACCGCGAGCAGGCCGGCGGCCGTCGTCGTCGGCATCCCATGGTCATGGGCGCTCGGGATGAAGTGCGTGCCGATCAGGCCGTTCGTCGTGGCGCCGCAGATAGCGAAACCGGCGGCCAGAGCCCAGAACGTCCGCGTGCGGGCGGCATCACGGAGCGTCGTCAGCGCGAGTCGAGCGGCACCCCACGCCGTCCCGCGGGGGCGCGGAGCGGAGGCGATGGGCTCCGCGCTCTCGCCATAGCGTGCGTCGCCGAGGTCGCTCGGGCGGTTGCGGAGGAAGATCCAGACGAGGGGCACCACGGCGAGCGCGCCGCCCGCGATGACGAGCGAGGCTCCGCGCCAGCCGATGTCCTCCGCCGCGGCCGCGATCACCGGGAGGAAGATGAGCTGTCCCGTCGCGCTGCCGGCGGTGAGCACGCCCGAGACCAGCCCGCGCCGGGTGGCGAACCACGTGTCGGTGATGGTGGCCGCGAACACCAGAGCCATCGATCCCGTCCCGAGGCCGATCAGCACGCCCCACGTGAGGATGAGCTGGCCCGGTATCGCGACGAAGACGCTGAGCGCGGCCCCGGCGCCGATCACGAACAGCGCGACGACCGTCACCGCGCGGATGCCGAACCGTTGCATCAGCGCCGCGGCGAAAGGAGCGATCAGGCCGTAGAGCAGGAGGTTGACGGAGACGGCGAGGGAGAGCTCGGCCGTGGTCCAGCCGAACTCCTCCTCGAGCGGGACCATGAGCACCCCAGGGGCGGCGCGGAATCCCGCGGCGCCGATGAGGGCGATGAGGGCGACGAGGGCGACCGTCCACGCGGGGTGGAGGCGGCGACGGGTCTCGGCGGGGCGGTCGACGGACTCGGCGGTCATGCGGCGTGTCCGCCGTGCAGGGCGAAGGGCTCGCCGCCCATGCTCCGTCGCGCCCAGAGAGTGCTGTCGGCGTCGAGGGGAGCGGCGCACCGGGAGCACCAGTCCGCGGACTCGGCGGCGGTCCCGCACCGGGCACAGGACACGACCAGTCCCCACGGGCCCTCGGGGTCGGTGCGGCGGGAGAACCGTGCGTACGCATGCAGGATGGGCAGCGTCTCCTCGCCGGCTGCGGTGAGCCGGTACCCCTTCCGCCCTTCGCCGCGGTCGTCCCGGGTCACGAGTCCGGCCTCCGTCATCAGGGCGAGCCGACGTGCCAGGACCGAGTCCGCGGCGCCGGAGGCGTCTCGCAGCTCGTCGAACCGGGTGCGGCCCGAGAAGAGCTCTCGCAGGATGAGGAGAACCCACGGGTCGGCGATCACATCGGCGGCGCGGGCGATCGGGCAGGACGCGGAGGACCAGTCGGAGCGGAGCGGCATCCTGCTACTTTCTTGAAGAAAGTGAGGCTTGTCAAGCATCCGCTTCGAATCGCCCAAATGGCTGCATTCCCGGTCGGGATGCAGCCATTTGCGCTACTTCAACGGGGACGGTCGCCGAGCAGTGGGTCAGTCAGCGACGCGGGCAGCGATGTCGGTGCGGTGGTGGGAGCCCTCGAGGCGGATGCGGCCGAGGGCGTCGTAGGCGCGGTCGCGGGCGGTGCGGAAGTCCGGGGCCACGGCGACCACGTTCAGGACACGGCCACCCGTCGCGATGAGCGAACCCCCCGGGGCGTCGGGGCTCGCGGTCGCGGCGTGCACCAGGCGGACCCCCTCCACGGCGGCGGCCTCGTCCAGACCCTCGATCGGGCGCCCGGTCTGCGGCGCCTCCGGGTACCCCTCGCTCGCCAGGACCACGGTGATCGCGACCTCATCGCGGAACACGGGCTCCGGCTGGTCCTCGAGCGTGCCGGAGGCGGCGGCGAAGAGGAGCTGGGACAGCGGGGTCTCCAGTCGCGGCAGCACCACCTGGGTCTCCGGGTCGCCGAAGCGCGCGTTGAACTCGATCACGCGCACGCCCTGCGGGGTGAGGATGAGCCCGGCGTAGAGGAGGCCGATGAACGGGGTCCCCTCCGCGTCGAGCTGCCGGACGACCGGGAGGGCGACGTCGCGGGTGACCTCTTCCACGAACGCCTGCTCGCTGCCGAACTGCTCCGCGAGCCAGGGCAGCGGCGAGTACGCCCCCATGCCGCCGGTGTTGGGGCCGGCGTCGCCGTCGAGGGCCCGCTTGAAGTCCTGTGCCGGGCTGAGCGCGCGCACGGTGTCGCCGTCGCTGAGGAAGAACAGCGAGACCTCGGGGCCGGACAGGAACTCCTCGACGAGGACGGGACCGGCCGGGAGGTACTGCTCCGCGTGGGCCAGGGCCTCGGCGCGGTCGGAGGTGACGATGACGCCCTTGCCCGCAGCGAGCCCATCGGCCTTGACGACGTAGGGGGCGCCGAGGTCGTCGAACGCGGCCTCGACCTCGGCGACAGTGGCGGCGCGGACCGCGCGGCCCGTCGGCACGCCGGCGGCGTCCATGACGCGCTTGGCGAAGGCTTTGGAGCCCTCGAGCTGCGCGGCGGCCTTGCCCGGCCCGAAGACGGGGATGCCGCGGCCGCGGAGCTCGTCCGCGACGCCCGCCACGAGAGGGGCCTCCGGGCCGATGACGACGAGGTCGACCGCGTGCTCGTTCGCGAAGGCCGTGACCGCGGCGCCGTCGAGCGGGTCGAGGGCGACGGGTGTCGCGTCCTGCGCGATGCCGGCGTTGCCGGGGGCGACGAGGATCTCGTGCGCGGGGGACTCGGCGCGCAGCGCCAGGATGATCGCGTGCTCACGGGCACCGGAACCGAGGACGAGGATCTTCACCCGTCCAGCCTATCGAGGCGCGTGCGCGGGGTTTCGGTGGGTCCCGGTCAGAGCTCGATGGGACGCTCGTCCGCCGTGTCCCAGGGCACGGTCCAGCCGGTGGCGTCGAACAGGGCGTCGAGCACCATGGCGGTGAAGCCCCACACGATCGTGCCGTCGACGTCGAACGCGGGCCCGCGGAACGTGCGCCCGGCACGGGACAGGGTCGAGGTGAAGCGGGTCGCCGGGTCGAGGAGCTGCGCGACGGGGACGCGGAACACCTCGACGGTCTCCGCGTGGTCGACGGCGACGACGCGCGACGGCGACTGCCACCAGGCGAGCACCGGGGTGACGAGGTGGTTGCTCGCGGCGAGGGGGATCACGGGGAGCGTGGCGAGCACCTCGACTCCCGCGGGATCGAGGCCGGTCTCCTCCTCGGCCTCGCGCAGCGCCGTGGCGACCGCGTCGGCATCGGCCGCTTCGGCGCGCCCGCCGGGGAAGGAGACCTGGCCCGGATGCGAGGAGAGGGTCGGGGCGCGACGCTGCAGCAGGACGTCGAGGTCGCGCGCGACGGCCGCATCGACGGTCGGTGCGGGGATGCGATCGAGGACGCCGAAGAGCATGAGCACCGAGGCGTCATGGGCGCGGCCCGGATCCGCGAGCGGAGGGATCGGCACGCTCCAGGAGTGGTCGGCCGCGGCGGCGAGCAGCTCGGCGCGGGCGCCCTGGGGATGCATGCTCATGCCATCGAGCTTATGACCGGGACCGCCGCGGCGGATCTAGGGTGGGGGGATGGCCAGGAAGATCGACATCGTCGAGGGACGCGCGGCGCTCGGTGCCGTGCGCGACGCCGAGGCCGCGGGGACGAAGGCGGCGCGGCCGGAGCTCGCCACCGCGGTGCGCTACCTGCTGCAGCTGCTCGACGAGAAGGCGCCGGGCAACAGCGTCGAGGTGCGCGTCCCGCCGTTCGGAGCCGTGCAGGTGATCCAAGGGCCGCGGCATACCCGTGGGACTCCGCCGAACGTGGTGGAGATGGACGCCGCCACCTGGATCGCGGTCGCCACCGGCACGGAGGCATGGGCGGACGCCGCGACGGCCGGGCGCATCCACGCCTCGGGCACGCGTGCGGATCTCACCGGAGTCCTCCCGCTGCGCCCCTAGCGCCGGGCCACGACGAGCGGTACCCCGGTGTGCGGGTGCGGGAACACATCGACGGGCTGCCCGTAGACCTCCTCGATCCGTGCGGCCGTGAGGACCTCGGCCGGCGTGCCGGTGGCGGAGACCCGACCGCCCGCGAGCAGAGTGACGCGGTCGGCGTGCGCGAGAGCGGCGTTGAGGTCGTGCAGCACGACCGCGACCGCGACCCCGGCCTCCGCCCGGCTCCGGATCACCCGCATGACGTCTTCGTGATGCTTCAGGTCCAGGGCCGCCGTCGGCTCGTCGAGCAGCAGGATCCCGGTGTCCTGGGCGAGCACGCGGGCCAGCGCCACCCGCGCGCGCTCACCGCCGGAGAGCGAGGAGACGGAGCGCTCCCGCAGCGCCCTGACCTCGGTCGTCGCCATCGCCGCCGCCACGGCGCTGCCGTCCTCCTCGGCGGCCGGGCTCCGCGCCCACGGCGTGCGTCCCATCCGCACGACCTGCTCGACCGTGAAGGGGAAGGTGACGGCGTTCTCCTGCAGCAGCACGGCGCGTTGCCGGGCGAGGTCGCGGGGACGGACACCCGCGACCGGACGGCCGTCGAGGAGGACGGTGCCGGACACCGGAGCGAGGTCCCCCGCGAGCACGCCGAACAGGGTGGACTTGCCCGCGCCGTTCGGCCCGACGAGGGCGTGCACCTCGCCGGCGTGGATGGAGATGGCCGCGTCGTCGAGGATGGTGCGTCCGTCCCCGACCCGCACCGTGAGCCCCTGGCCCCGCAGGCGCGGGCTCACGCCCATCCTCCCGACCGCCGCCGCGTCCGCACGAGGAGCCAGAGGAAGAACGGGCCGCCCACGAGGGACGTGATCATGCCGATGGGGAGGTCCGCGAGCGGCACCGCCGTGCGTGCCACGAGGTCGGCGGCCGCGATGAGGAGCGCGCCGCCGAGGGCGGAGGCGATCACGAGCGGGAGGTGTGCGGGGCCGATCAGCATGCGCATCAGGTGGGGCACGACGAGGCCCGCGAACCCGATGATCCCCGCGAAGGCGACCGCGGCGCAGACGAGCAGTGCCACCGTGACGATCACGACCATCCGCAGCAGCTCGACCGGCACGCCCAGATGCCGGGCGGTGCGCTCGCCGAGGGCGAAGAGATCCAGACCCGGCGCCACGATCAGGGCGACGACGATCCCGATCGCAACGAGCGGCGCGACGAGCTGGATGTTCGACCAGAGGGCGCCGTTCAGCGAGCCGAGCTGCCAGAACACGATCTGCTCGCGCGTCGAGGTCGTACCGAGGAACGTGAGGAAGGCCATGCCGGCGCCGGCGATGGCGTTGATCGCGATGCCGGTGAGCAGCAGCGTGACCACTTCGGTGCGACCGCCGGAGCGGCTCAGGAGGTAGACGGAGAAGACGGCCGCGAGACCCCCGAGGAAGGCGAAGGCGGGCGTGGTCCACATGCCGAAGGTGGCCAGGCCGAACGTGATGCTGGCTGCCGCTCCGAGCGCCGCGCCGGAGGAGACGCCGACGACGCCGGCGTCCGCGAGAGGGTTGCCGAAGATGGCCTGCATGAGCACGCCGGAGACCGCGAGCGCGGCGCCGACGAGCAGGCCGAGGACCAGTCGGGGGAGGCGGAGGTTGTAGATCACGCCGTCGTCGGTCGCCGCGGCCGGAGTCCCGGCGGTGTCGATGCCGAGGCCGCGTAGGAGGACGTCCAGGAGCGCGGTCGGCGACAGGTCGTACTGCCCGCTGGTGATCGACGCGACGCCCGTGACGAGAAGGCCGATGACGAGGGCGATGACGACCGTCGCGAAGCGCAGTCCCCGATGCCGGGTCGGCGTCGGGGTGACGACCTCGCCGGTCACGAGGCGGGTTCCGGCGCGTACAGGGCCCGCGCGAGGGCGCTGATCACGTCGGCCGACCGGGGGCCGAAGCTGAGGATCTCGGCGTCCGCCATGTCGATCACGCGGCGATGCGCTCCTGCGGGGGTCTCGGCGATGGCGGGGATGCGTTCGATGAGCCCGTCGACGCCGCCCACCGATTCCAACCCGTCCGTCATCATCACGAGCACGTCGGGCTGCGCGGCGACGAGTGCTTCCGCGGTCATCGGCTTCATGCCCTCCCAGCCGATCTCCTCCGCGACGTCGACACCGCCGACCGCATCGATGAGGGAGTCCGCCCCGGAGTCCTCGCCGAAGATGTAGTACACGTTGGCGCTCCCGCGTACGTACAGGAAGAGCATGCGTGCGCGGTCCGCCGCGGCGGACGGGGTGACGTCGGCGATCTCCACGATGGCGGCGTCGAGCTCGGCGTCGAGGCGGGCGCTGAGCGCCGCGCCGCGCGTCGGGACGCCGAGGGCCGTGGCGATCTCCGTCACGAGCGCGTCGGTGGTGTCGATCCGGCGGTCGCTGGAGATGACGACGACCGCGATGCCCGCATCCCGGAGCTGCTGGCGGACCTCCTTCGGGCCGATCGTGGTGTCGGTGAGCACGACGGTCGGGGCCAGTTCGAGGATGGCCTCCGGGTTGAGCGTGTGCCCGGTCTTGGTGACGACCGGGAGATCCTCGGTGCCGGGGAACTGCGTGGACGCGTCACGTCCGACGACCTGATCGCCGAGCCCGAGCGCGAACACCGTGGCGGCGATCGTGCCGGAGATGTCGATCGGGAGGATGCGATCGACGTCCGTGATCTCGACCTCGCGGCCTTCGCTGTCGGTCACGGTGACCGGGAGCGCCGGGGCGGTGTCGTCATCGACGGGCGCGACCGCGTGACTCGCGAGGCACGCGGTCGAGGGGCCCGTCGCTGCGCGCACGTCGGCGACCAGGTCCAGATCGGCGAGAGGAGTCGAGGCCTGCGGGCAGCCGTCGTCGACAGGGGGTGCTGCCGACCCGGGGCCGGAGTCCGACCCGGCGCACGCGGCCAGTCCGAGGGCCAGCGCGGCGGCGAGAAGCAGGGCAGGAGCGCGTTGCATTAGGCAAGGCTATCCTAAAACTTGACGCCCTCACTGGCACCCCTCTACGCTCGGGATCGGCGGCTTGCTTAGCCAAGCCTAACCAAAGTCCACCCTCGCCCGACTGCCGTGCGGTGCCGCAGGGGCGCGCGATCGATCGCGCCCCGCGCGCCGCGGAGAACCGTGAACGCCACAGCACATACGCCCTCAGCGAGCACACGCCTGCGTGTCCTGCTCGCCGCCCTCGTCTCCTTCGTCCTCGTCGCCGCCGGGGCGATGGTCAGCCCACCGGCCCATGCGGCTGCGGCGACCGTCACCGCGGCGGTGTCATCCGCCGACACCAGCGGCCTCACCGTGCAGGTGCGGGCCGAGGGCCTGCCCGACGTGACGGGCGTCTATGCCGCACTGATCGTGTCGGGCACCGAGAGCGGCATCTCCGCCGGTGGTGGCTACGCCGCGTTCGCGCTGCCCTTCCCGAGCGTGCAGCAGGGGGCCGCGTCCTTCACGCTGCAGGCGCCCGTGGCGTCCCTGGACCGGACGAAGACGTACGAGGTGCTCGTCTGGCAGCAGCACACCGCGCCGACAGCCGCCACGATCTACGGCCGCGGCGACGTCACGGTGACGTCTGCGCAGTGGGACACGGTCTTCGGAACGACGCCCGTCGAGCCGGGTGAGACGGAGCCGGGTGAGACGGAGCCGGGAGAGACGACTCCCGGCGAGACGGAGCCCGGGGAGACCGAGCCCGGGGAGACCGAGCCCGGGGAGACGGAGCCCGGGGAGACGGAGCCCGGGGAGACGGCCCCGGGCGAGACCGAGCCGGCGCCCGCCGAAGCCGCCATCGAGGTGTTCCTCGCCGACGGCACGACGCCCGCTGCGGGCGCTCGCCTCCAGGCCGGCGACGAGATCGTCGTCAAGGGCACCGGATACGACCCGACCGCGAACGTCGGCGGACGCGGCGTCCCGATCCCGTCGAACCTGCCCCAGGGCGCCTATGTGGTCTTCGGCAACTTCGCCGCGACGTGGCAGCCCTCGCAGGGGGCGCCGTCCTCGGCGCGTTCGGTCGGTGCTCAGGCCTGGGCGCTCGCCGAGGATGTGCTGACCCAGGTCCCGACGCAGTACCAGGGTGCGATCCGCGCACAGTGGGTGGACATCTCGCCCGACGGCTCGTTCCAGGTCACGCTCACGCTCAAGGACACCCCGGCGACGCCCGGCTCCTACGGCGTGTACACCTACCCGGCAGGCGGTGTCGTCAACGCCGACCAGGAGCGCAGCGTCGCTCTGGACTACCGCATCGCCTCGGGGCTGACGACCACCGTGACCGCGGCGACGGCCGAGGACGGCCTCACGGTCACGGCCGCGGCGACGAAGCTCGGTGCCGTCTCCGGTGCCTACGCCGCGCTGATCGAGAAGGGTACGGAAGCCGACGTCACCGCCGGAGGCGGCTTCCTCGCGATGCAGTACGTGCGCGGCATCACCGGCGGCGGCTTCAGCGTCGACCTGACCGCGGCGGCGAGTGCTCTGGACCGCTCGAAGACGTACGAGGTGATCGTGTGGCAGCAGCACACGATGCCGACCGCGGACACCATCTACGCGCGCTCCACCGTCACGGTCACCGACGCGCAGTGGAACGCCTTGCTGCCCTCCTCCGGACCGTCGGTCACGACCGTCGTCACCGGCGCCACCGCCGCGGACGGGCTCACGGTGAAGGTCACTGCCGCCGAGCTCGGCGCGGTCACCGGCGCCTACGTGGCGCTCATCGAGGCGGGGACGGAGTCCGAGGTGACCGCCGGCGGCGGCTTCCTCGCCATGCAGTACGTCCGGAACATCGGCTTCGGAGTCTTCGCCGTCGACCTGAACGCGGCGGCGAAGAACCTCGACCGGACGAAGACATACGAGGCGATCGTGTGGCAGCAGCACACGATGCCGACCGCCGACACCATCTACGCGCGCGCAGCGGTCACGATCACCGACGCGCAGTGGCGCGCACTGCTCGGCGAGAAGCCGACCGAGCCGAAGCCCCCGGTCACGCCGAAGCCCCCGGTGACGCCGGCGAAGCCGGCCGCGACCGTCCCCGGCGGGTCGCTGCGCTGGGCCATCTCGTCCTCGTTCACGAACTACATCACCGGCCCGATCGCCCAGGGCGCGATCGCCGTGTCCGGTGGCGCCACCCGGTCCGGCGGCCAGTTCCAGTTCGGGCAGACCGTGGGCGGCGACTTCGACGCGGCTTCCGGACGCGGCAGTGTCGTCTACCGCGGTGCCGTGCGCTTCACCGGCCACCACGGGGTGCTCGACGTCACGGTCGCCGATCCGATGATCCGGATCACCTCGGCGTCCTCCGCCACGCTGTTCGTGACGAGCGGGGGTGCGCAGGTGCCGTTCGCGACCCTCGACCTCTCCCGCGCCGTCCGCACGGCGGCCGGTGGCGCCGTTACCTACACGGCGGCACCCGCCGCCCTCACGGATGCCGGACGCGACCGCGTCCTCTCGGGGTACGGCACCACGCTCAACCCCGTCTCGTTCACGATCGGCTCCGTCGCCGCCGCTCCGTCGGGTACGACGGGAACGGTCGCGGCGGCCGCGGTCGTCCCGAAGGCCACGCTCCCGACGACCGCGCCGACGGCGGCCGGCATCGAGGTCGACGAGGAGAACCTCGCCGCGCTCGCCGCCGGGAAGACGGCCACGGTCTCCGCCTCCGGCTTCCGTGCGAACGAGGAGGGCATCAAGGTGGTCGTGTACTCGACCCCGGTGCTGCTCGGCACGGTGACGGCCGACGCGGCGGGCGTCGCGACGTGGTCGGGTGCCCTCCCGGCCACACTCGCGGACGGCGAGCACACGCTCACCTTCCAGGGCTCGGTCGATCGCGGTCTCGCGTTCACGCTCGCCAGAGCGACCACGGAGATCGGCGTGTGCACGGTCGAGGGGGCGACCCTGCACTGGGGCTACAAGGAGTCGTTCCGCACGTACATCGAGGGCATCGCGCGGGGCGGCTGGACGCTCACCGACGTGGCCTACGAGTACCCCGCCTTCGTGTGGTCGAACGGCACCGGTTCGCTGGACGACGCGGCGGGCTCGGGCCTGGTCACCTACGGCGGCAGCATCACCTTCACGGGCCACGATGGGGCGCTGAACACGACGCTGGCGAACGCGCGGGTCGAGCTCACGGGCGACACCGGCTACCTCGTGTTCGACGTGACCGGAACCACGCAGGCCGGAGAAGCCGTGGCGCAAGAGGGCGTGCGTCTCGCCGAGTTCGCCCTCGCGGACGCCGCCGTCGTCGACGGCGCGCTGACCCTCGATGCGGTTCCCACGACGCTGACCGCGGCCGGTGCCTCCGCGTTCGGCACGTATGAGGCGGGCGAGGAGCTCGACCCGGTGTCCGCCGTGATCCCGGTCGACGGCGCCTGCGGCACTCCCGCCGAGGAGGAGTCCGAGCCGGAGGCCGAGGCGGACGCGGCGGTGACCGCGATCAGCGCGCCGGTCGCCACCGAGGAAGCTCCGGTGTGGCCCTGGATCGTGGGCGGTCTGGTGGTCGTGGCGCTGGCCGCGACGGGCGGGGTGCTGATCGTGCGGCGCACCCGGAGGGGGGAGCCGGCCGAGACGACGACCGAGGTCTGAGTCCGGCGGCTACCGGAACCGCCCTCCCCGGTGATCGGGGAGGGCGGTTCCGTGTGCGGCTGCGTACGCCCGCAGAGGGTGGGACAATGGAGGCATGCCCTCCCACGACACCCACCAGACCGTCGAAGCGACCGTGCGCCGCGTACCGCGGTACGGCGTGCTCATGGGCATCGGGGTCGTGCTGGGCATCATCGCCGCCGGCATCCTGACCATGGTCGGCAGCTTCGAGCAGTCGCAGGCGCTCGACGTCGTCTACCCGCCTGGTCAGGTCTTCGGCTTCCTGCTGCTGTGGACCGTGCCGATCGGGCTGGCGCTGGGTGGCGTCGCCGGTCTCGTTCTCGAGCGGATCGCCCGTCGCCATGACCGCGTCGTGAGGGTCGACCGGGAGACCGTCATCGACGAGGACGACACGACGACCGACCGCGCCTAGGCGAGCTCGGCGATCACCGGACGGATGGCGGAGTCGAACGCCACGACGTCCCGGCGGAGCCCATCGGTCACCGCGACCGTGAGGTCGCCGATCCACCAGATCCCGCGCTGCGACAGCGGCAGCACCTGCACGTTCAGCTCGAACGAGTGCGCGCGGCGTCCGATATCGCGTTCGAACTCCGCGATCGCGCTCGCGTACGCCCGATAGGCGTCTCCGCCCGTGTGGCTCTTCATCGACCCGACGTATCGGTCGTGCGCGGCGTTGGCATACCGGAGCGCAGTGCCGGCATGCGGACGGATCGCGGTCGAGAGCGCTTCGGCGCCGGTCGCCGGGAGGGCCACCAGGGTGTCGAAACCGTCGATCAGCTCGAGCGGGACGCCGGAGTGGTGGGCCCGCGGCTCCACGGTCATGTCCCAGTAGCCCTGCCACTGCGTCTCGACCTCGGGGGAGGCGTCCGGAGCATCGGGCGCGCGCACGGACAGGTCGCGGAGGGACGGCAGATCGAGGGGCGCCCTGATGCCCAGCAGCTGGCGCAGGGCGAGCGCGACGAGCACGGGGACGCTCGCGTCTTCGCGGATGAGCCACTGCGGCTTGTCGGCCATGGCCCCCATCGTAGGCGGGTGCGGCAGCCGTGCGGAGTCCCGGCACGGTAATGCCCACTGCGAGCCGCGTCAACCCTCGCTGTGATCGCCGCACCCGGGGGTAAACCTGCTCACACGTCGGCGGCCGTCGGCGGGAGTCGAGAGGAAGAACGATGTCGCAGAGCAATGCAGAAGGTGCCGCGGGCAGCGGTACGACCGAGTCTCCGGGCGCCGTCCGGACCGCCGCGCATGAGGCCGCGGGTGTCGCCGACACGGCGAAGGGCCAGGCCGCGGACGTCGTCGAGACGGCGAAGGCCGAAGCGGGGGCGGTCGCCCACGAGGCCAAGGATCAGGTGCGAGACCTGTACCACCAGACCAAGACGGAGTTGTCGGAGCAGGCGGCGGTGCAGCAGCGCCGCGTCGCGGAGGGACTCCGGTCCGTGGGCGGGGAGCTGGGCACGATGGCGGAGCGTTCCGACGGCGGTGTCGCCGCCGACCTCGTGCGCCAGGCGTCGACGCGCATCCAGGGCATCGCCGGCTGGATCGGCGACCGCGACCCCGGTTCGCTGCTCACCGAGGTGAAGTCCTACGCACGGGCGAAGCCCGGCACGTTCATCGCCGTGGCCGCACTCGCCGGTCTCGTCGCCGGCCGGCTGACCAGGGCGCTCTCCGAGGGTGCGGCGGAGTCCGCCTCGTCCGGCGCGGCATCGGGCTCCGGTTCCCCGTCGGTGGCGGGAGCGGCGGCACCCGCGGTCCCGCCGCGTCCCGTCGTCGCCCCGGCGACCACGCCCGGCGCCGTCCCCGGCAGCGCGGGCGCCGCGGGAGTGGTCGGAGGCGCGGGCACCGCAGAGAACACCACTCTCGGTGAGCCGCCGCTGCCCACCGACGGCACCGTGCCCGGAGCGCCGGACGGCATGAGCGGGATCGATGCCGGCACCGCCCCGTGGGGCGTCACGCCGCACGGCGAGACGGTCGACGACGGGGACACCCCGCTCTACGACCGCACCGACGCCGCCACCCGCGGATCCGACGAAGAGGGGCGACCATGACCGACGCCACTCCCACGCCCTCGGAGCAGAAGGCCGAGACCACGTCACTCGGCGATCTGCTCAGCGAGGTCACCACCGATCTGTCGACCCTCATGCGGCAGGAGCTGGAGCTCGCCAAGGCCGAGCTCAAGCAGTCCGCCACGCGCGCGGGCCGGGGGGCGGGGATGCTCGGCGGAGCGGGATACGGCGCACTCATGGCCGTGTTCTTCCTGTCGGTCGCCCTCTGGTGGGCCCTCGGAGCATATGTCACCGGCCTCGGCTGGTCGGCCGTGATCGTCGCCGTCATCTGGGCGGTGATCGCCCTCGTCCTGTTCGTGATGGGACGCAAGCAGTTGAAGAGCATCGAAGGGGCTCCGCGCACCGTGGACAGCCTCAAGCGCATCCCTGATGCGGTGAAGAGGAATGAGGAGAACAAATGAGCGATTCACCCGAAGCGATCCGCGCCGACATCGAGCGGACCCGAGCGGAGTTCGGCAGGGATGTCGACGCCCTCGCCGACAAGGTCACCCCCTCGAAGGTCGTGCACCGGCAGACGCAGAAGATGAAGGGCGCCGTGCGCTCGGCGGTCGACCGCGTCATGGGCGCCGCCGAGGACGCCGGGGACCGACTGGGGGATGCCTCCTCCTCGGTCGCCGACGCCGGACGGCACACCGTGGCCAAGGCGCAGGGCAATCCGCTGGCGGTGGGGCTCATGGCCTTCGCTGCGGGGCTCGTCGTGGCCGCCGTCATCCCCGCCTCCTCGAAGGAGAAGGAACTGGCCGAGGACATCAAGGAGAAGGCGCAGCCTCTCGTCGACGAGGCGACCGACGTCGCCAAGACCATCGGCCAGGATCTCAAGGAGCCGGCGCAGGAGGCCTTCGCCGCCGTCAAGGACGAGGCCGCCGGTGCCGCCGCCCACGTCCGTGACGACGCGACCCACGCGGTCGACGAGGTCAAGAGCAGTGCGCAGGACGCCCGCGACAACGTCGCCGGCGGGAACTGATGCCCGCGCACCCGCCACATGAAGGGCCCGGTCCGATCCGTCGGACCGGGCCCTTCGCGTGCCGAGGGCCGGGTCAGGTCTCGATGCCGGTGCGTCCCGGTGCGGAGTGTGCGCGGGTCCGGACGCGCCGGCTGAGCAGGACCCCCGCCGCGAGGGCCAGCACCGCCCCGGCGGCGAGTCCGATCAGGCCGCCGGCGTCGCCGCCGGTGGCCGCGAGGCCCCGGGAGGGGGGAGCGGGCGGCGTCGCGGGAGCCGAGGGGGAGGGCGGCTCGACCGTGGTCGGCGGCGTGGTCGGGGACGGCGGGGAGAGCGTGGTCGGGTTGCGCAGCTCGACGGTCACGACGGAATCCGCGCTGATCGTGAGCTGTGCGCCTCCGTCGGTCGCGGTCACCCCGTCGCCGGTGAACTGCGGGCTTCCCCACACGACACCGGGCACGGCCTCCGCGGTGTGCTCGGACAGCGTCACGACCGCGCCCACCGGGATCTGCGCGACGTCGCGCGCGGTGCCGTCCGCGGGCAGCATGAGCGTTCCGGTCACCGCACCGTCCGCGGTGGGGTAGGAGTAGTCGACGGCGAACGTCGCATCGGCCGGGACGAGGGATGCTCCCTCGCCGACGATTCGTTTCGCGACCGAGAACCCGCCGCGCCCGTCCCCTTCGCCGTCGCCGCCCGCCACGCTCGCGGTCACGGTCGCCGTGGTGGTGGTGACGCTCGATCCGGAGACGGTGTTCGCGAACACCTGGCCGTTGTGCGCATCCGCCGGCAGCTCGGTCTGATACGACAGCCGATACAGGCGGTCGGCCTGCGCCGGCGCCGTGAGCTCCACGGTGAACGACGAGCCGGCGTCGCCCGGCGTGAGGACGAAGTCCGACCCCGCTGAGAGCGGGTGGAAGTCCGCCGGGTCGAACAGGCCGCCTGCCCACGCGTCGGTCGCGACCGAGCCGATCGCCACGGTGTCGGGCAGCAGGTTCAGTCCCGGGGTCGCGGTGTCCGTGAGGGTCGGGCGTTCTCCACCGAGCAGTCGTCCGGGGACCCAGATGTACCACTCGATCGTCCCGTCGGTCGTCTGCACGCCCGACTTGGTCGCATCCGTCGGCACCGGCTCCGGGCGCTGGGGGCCCACGCCGCCGCCGGGGATCTCCACGGTGATCGGACCACCGTCCCCGGTGGTGAACGTCACGGTGTCCTCCTCGGTGGTCTCCTCCGCCTTCATCTGGAAGAACAGGGTGCCGTGGACGTTGTCATGCGTGAGGACGTAGTCGCTCAGCGTGCAGGCGATGGCGGTCGCCGCGACGGTGCAGGTGCCGACGGTCGCGCCGGCGGGGTCCCGCAGGGGGAACGTCGCAGCCACCCGGACGAAGCGGGGCGTCGTGGGAAAGGCGAGCGAGAAGGTGTCCCCCGGTTGCGCGCTGTCCGGAACGGCCCAGGTGGCCTCGAGTCGGAGGGTGTCGTACAGGTGGATGTCGCCTGTCGGTTCCACCACCGTCACCGCCGTGATGGCATCCAGCTCCGCCGCCTGCGCCGTCGGCGGAACCGCGAGTCCGACCAGGGCCAGGAGGGCGACGGCGCTGCTCGCCACGCCCCGGCTTCGCCTGCGTCGTCGCTCCGTTCTCTTCTTCTGTATGCGCACAGTCCACCTCTCCTGTTCTTTCCGGGACACCCGGTCGTCGAGCCCGCACGATTCGCCGACAGACTCTCACATGCGCGGATGATTACGCTACATATGAGGACGTTTCGGTATCGCTCGATCCGCCCCGCGCTCGAAGCGGGCCGCGAGCCGACGGGGCGCCCGCGGGCGGTAGGCTGTTCGAGTGGCTGCCTCCCCCACCAACCCCTATTCCGAAGCCGGCGTCGACACCGCGGCGGGTGACCTCGCCGTCGAACTGATGAAGTCGTCCGTGCGCGCGACGCACGGCCCCGAGGTGCTCGGCGGTGTCGGCGGTTTCGCCGGTCTGTTCAACGCCAGCGCCCTGCGCGACTTCCGGCGTCCGCTGCTCGCGACCAGCACCGACGGCGTCGGCACCAAGGTCGCCATCGCGCAGGCCATCGACAAGCACGACACGATCGGCCAGGACCTGGTCGGCATGGTCGTCGACGACATCGTCGTGGTGGGCGCGAAGCCCCTGTTCATGACCGACTACATCGCCTGCGGCAAGGTCGTCCCCCAGCGGATCGCCGACATCGTGCGCGGCATCGCCGAGGCGTGCGCCGCGACGGGCACCGCGCTCGTCGGCGGCGAGACGGCGGAGCACCCCGGTCTCCTGGGCCCGCGCGACTACGACGTCGCCGGCGCGGCGACGGGCGTGGTCGAGGCCGACGCCATCCTCGGCGCGGAGCGCGTGCAGGACGGCGATGCGGTCATCGCGGTGGCCTCCAGCGGCCTGCACTCCAACGGCTACTCGCTCGTGCGCCACATCATCACCCGAGCCGGGATCTCCTACGGTGACAACGCCGCAGACTTCGGGTCGACCTGGGGCGAGGCTCTGCTCGAGCCCACGCGCCTCTACACGCTGCCGCTGCTGCGCCTGATCGAGGCCTCCGGCGGGGTCCACGCGCTGAGCCACGTCACCGGCGGCGGCATCGCGGCGAACCTCGCGCGCGTGCTCCCCCAGGGAAGCTGGGTCGAGGTCGACCGCAGCACCTGGTCGCCGAGCCCGGTGTTCCGCGTACTGAGCGACATCGCCGGTTCCACGCTGGAATCCGCCGAGGGCACCTGGAACCTCGGCATCGGATTCCTGGCCGTGGTGGCGGCGGACAGGACGGACGCCGCGATCGCGGCGCTGAACGCCGAGGGCATGCCCTCCTGGCAGGTCGGCACGGTGGGCTTCGGCCCGCGTCCGGCCGGCGAATTCGAACAGGGCGCCAAGGGCGTCGATGGTGGAGCAGTGCGCCTCGTCGGCGCCTACGCGGACGGAGCGAAGTAAGAGCCCATGTGCGGCATCGTCGGAATGGTGGGCTCTGCCCCGGTCAATCAGGACATCTACGACGCCCTCCTGCTGCTGCAGCATCGCGGGCAGGACGCGACGGGCATCGCCACCGCCGAGGCGAACGGCGTCATGCACAATGCCAAGGCCCAGGGGATGGTGCGCGAGGCGTTCCGCACCCGCGACATGCGCGGACTGCTGGGCAACGTCGGTCTCGGCCACGTCCGCTACGCCACCAAGGGCACCGCGTCCAGTGAAGAGGAGATGCAGCCGTTCTACGTGAACGCGCCCTACGGCATCATCCTCATCCACAACGGCAATCTCACGAACACGCGCGAGCTCGCCGCCGACATGGCGCAGCGCGACCGTCGGCACCTGAACTCGTCCAGCGACACCGAGCTGCTGCTCAACGTGCTCGCCGGTGAGTTGCAGGCCACGACCTCCACGGTCGACCTCGACCCGGACCGGATCTTCGAGGCCGTCGCCCGTACGCATGACCGCATCGAGGGCGCGTACGCGGTGATCGCCGTCATCGCCAACTACGGCCTGCTCGCGTTCCGCGATCCGTTCGGCATCCGTCCGCTGATCCTGGGCCGCCGCCCTTCCACGGTCCCCGGAGCCGAGGGCAAGGACGAGTGGGTCGTGGCGAGCGAGTCCCTCGTGCTGGAGAACGGCGACTACGAGGTCGTGCGCGAGGTCGAGCCCGGCGAGGCCGTGTTCATCACGAACGAGGGCGAGCTGTTCACGAAGCAGTGCGCCACCGAGACGCACCTCGCACCCTGCGCCTTCGAGTACGTCTACCTCGCTCGTCCCGACTCCGTCATGAACGGCATCTCGGTGTACGAGTCCCGCCTGCGGATGGGCGACAAGCTCGCCGACACGATCGCGAAGCACGTGCCGATGGACAAGATCGACGTGGTCATGCCGATCCCCGACTCGTCCCGTCCCGCGGCCATGGAGGTCGCCCGTAAGCTCGGCATCGAGTACCGCGAGGGCTTCTACAAGAACCGCTACGTCGGCCGCACCTTCATCATGCCGGGGCAGGCGGTGCGCAAGAAGAGCGTCCGTCAGAAGCTCAACGCCATGTCGACGGAGTTCCAGGGCAAGAACGTGCTGCTGATCGACGACTCCATCGTGCGCGGCACCACCTCGAAGGAGATCATCCAGATGGCCCGGGATGCCGGAGCCGCCTCGGTGACCTTCGCCTCCGCCGCCCCGCCCGTCCGGCACCCGCACGTGTACGGCATCAACATGCCCTCGCGGCACGAGCTCATCGCCCACGGCCGCACGATCCCCGAGATCGCGGAGGAGCTGGGCTGCGACCACCTCGTGTACCAGGAGGTCGACGACCTGAAGGCCGCGATCACCGAGGGTTCCGTACTGGAAGACCTCGACATGAGCTGCTTCGACGGCCGCTACGTCACCGGCACCGTCACCGACGAGTACCTCGCCTGGGTGGAGGGGTCGCAGACCTCTTGATGTCCGGGTCCCTGAGCTCGCCGCAGGGCCGACCCCTCTGGCAGGGGCGCGCCCTCGCGTTGATCGGGATCGTGCTGGTCGCATTCTCGCTGCGGTCGGCGGTCGCCTCGCTCTCTCCTGTCCTCGACCACGTCGCCGAGGACTTCTCGGTGGCCCCCGTGATCGTGGGGCTGATCGGCGCGGCTCCGCCCGTCTGCTTCGCGCTGTTCGGACTGCTGACCCCGCTGTTCGAGCGCCGGTTCGGGCTGGAGCGGATGGCGGTCGTGGCGATCGTGCTGATGGCGGCGGGCATGCTGCTGCGCGGCCTCGCCCCCGACTCCTGGAGTCTGCTGGCCGCGACCGCCGTCGTGTTCGCCGGTGTGGGATCGGGCAACGTCCTGCTGCCGCCGCTGGTCAAGAAGTACTTCGCCGACCGGCTCGGCGTCATGATGACCGCATACTCCACGACGCTCGCGGTCTCGACCTTCCTCCCGCCGCTGGTCGCCGTCCCCGTCGCCGACTCGCTCGGGTGGCGGATCTCGCTGGGTATGTGGGGCGTGGTGGCCGCCCTCGCGCTCGTGCCCTGGGTCACGCTGCTGGTGCGCTCCCGCGGCGACGACCGCGCGGTGCCGACGGAGCTCCTGGTTCCCGACCCCACCGACGGCGTGGACGATGTGCGCGACGCGGTCGCCGCCTCGACCGGGCCGATCACGACGCAGTCGGCGAGCCCCCGCGTCTTCGGCCGGCTCTGGCGGCTGCCGTTGGCGTGGGCGCTCGCGCTCGTGTTCGGCACGTCGTCGACCATGGCCTACGTCGCCTTCGCCTGGCTGCCCACCATCCTCGTCGACCTCGGTGGCGTGACCCCGGCGACCGCCGGCTTCCTGCTCTCGCTGTTCGCTCTCGTCGGGCTGCCCTGCTCCATGCTCGTGCCGGTGCTCGTCGTGCGGTTCCAGGCCACCCGCCCGCTGTTCTTCGTGGCCGTGGTGGCCGGTCTCGTCGGGCTCGCCGGTCTCCTGCTCTTCCCGACCGTCGCGCTGCCGCTGTGGGTGGCGATCTTCGGGCTCACCGCGATCATGTTCCCGCTGAGCCTCGTGCTCCTGAGCATCCGGGCCCGTACGCCGGAGAGCGCAGTCGCCCTCAGCGGCTTCGTGCAGAGCATCGGCTACGCGATCGCGGCGGTGTTCCCGCTCCTCGTCGGCCTTCTCCACGACACCAGCGGAGGGTGGCAGGTGCCGCTTCTCGTGGTGGCAGGGGTGCTGGTCGTCTCGGTGCCCGCGGGCATCATCGCCGGTCGCCGCCGCACGATCGAGGACGAGTGGGAGCGGCGTCACGGCCGCTGGTGACGATGGCCGTCAGCGCGTGACGCGAGGCGGCGCGGTCGAGGAGCGCACGATGAGCTGCGGGTCGGTGGAGGGCATCTCGCCGACCGGGTCGTGGCCCTCGATCTGGGTGATGAGCCGCAGCGCGGCGGCGCGGCCCATGGCCTCGAACGGCTGACGGACGGTGGTCAGGGCGGGGGAGGCGTAGGCGGCGAGGGCGATGTCGTCGACGCTCACGACGGAGATGTCCTCCGGCACGCTGCGCCCCGCCTCATGCAGGGCGCGGATGAGGCCGAACGCCATCTCGTCGCTGCTGACGAAGACCGCGGTCGCCTCGGGGATCGCGGCGATCGTGCGGCCCGCCCGGTACCCGGACTCCGGGGTCCAGTCCGCCGGGATCACGGGCGGCGGGACGATGCCGCGCTCGCGGAGCGTCTGCTCCCAGGCCTCGCTGCGCTGCTGCGTCTCCGTCCAGTAGTCGTCGCCGGAGACATGCCACACGGTCTCGTGGCCGAGGTCGAGGAGATGCTCCACGGCGAGGCGGGCGATCGCGCGCTGGTCGACCGCGAGCGGGGCGTCCTCCTCGAGGGAGGTGCGCTCACTCCGGGTGGCGGGCGTCCGTTCGGTACGCGCCCGCATCGCCGGCGTGTCCAGGGCGATCGGAACACCGAGGATGATGCCCTCCGCGCCCTGCCGCTCCAGGCGATCGAAGGCCTCGAGGAACGCGTCGTCCGAGGCGTGGTCGGCCACCGCCGCCGTGGTCACGGTGTAGCCGTTCGCCGCCGCGGCCTGCTGGATGCCGACGCCGAGCGCGGCGGAGGAGTAGCGATCGGTCGAGACCACGATCACGCCGAGCACACGGGTGCGGCCCGAGGCGAGCGACGCGGCGGCGGCGTGCACCCGGTAGCCGAGCTCCTCGACCGCGGCGAGAACCCGTCGTGCGGTCTCCGGGCGGACGTTGTCCTGTCCGGACATCACGCGCGAGACGGTCTGGGTGGAGACGCCGGCGAGGCGGGCGACGTCGACCTGGCTGGGGGCGCGGTCGTCTTTCGGACGGCGAGGGGACATGCCCCAATGGTAGCGATCCATCGGCGGAAAACCAGGGAGCGCGGACATCGGCGATGCGATAATGTGAACGCAAACAATTCAGCTGGGAGTGCAATGTCCGACCTTCTCGCCGCGGCTTCCGACGGCTTCTCCACCGCCGTCGCCGCGCCGACAGACGCCGCCGCCCCCGGCGCCCCCGCCCTGTCCTGGCGCGACGGGGAGATCCTCCGCGACGGTGCGCCGCACCGCATCCTGTCGGGCTCGATCCACTATTTCCGCGTGCACCCGGACCAGTGGGAGGACCGCCTGCGCCGACTCGCCGCGATGGGCGCGAACACGGTCGACACCTATGTCGCCTGGAACTTCCACGAACGGGTCGAAGGGGACATCCGCTTCGACGGCTGGCAGGACGTCGAGCGCTTCGTGCGGCTGGCCGGCGAGGTCGGCCTCGACGTGTTCCTCCGGCCGAGCCCCTATATCTGCGCGGAGTGGTCCAACGGCGGTCTCCCCTTCTGGCTCACCGGGCGGGTCGCGGCGCTGCGGACGAGCGATCCCGCGTTCCTCGCCGCCGTCGATGCCTGGTACGACGCGCTGCTTCCGCGGCTCGCGCCCCTGCAGGCCGCGTACGGCGGGCCGATCGTGGCGATCCAGATCGAGAACGAGTACGGATCGTTCGGCAGCGACGCCGCCTACCTCGCCCACCTGCGTGACGGGCTCCGGCGACGGGGCATGGTGGAGATGCTGACGACGGCCGACGGGATCACTCCGGACATGATCGCGCACGGGAGCGTGCCGGGCGCGATGACGACGTTCACGTTCGGCACCGGGGTGCCGGTGGCGGCCTCCCTGCGTCGGCACGGGGAGGCGCTCATGTGCAGCGAGCTCTGGGGCGGCTGGTTCGACCACTGGGGCGAGCGGCACCATGTGCGGTCGGCGGACAGCATGGGCGGGACGATCCGCGAGCTCCTCGACGAGGGCGGTTCGGTCAGCCTCTACATGGCGCACGGGGGCACCAACTTCGGCCTGTGGAACGGCGCGAACCACGACCTCGTGCTGCAGCCCACGGTGACCAGCTACGACTCCGACGCCCCGATCGGCGAGGACGGCACGCTCGGGAAGAAGTTCCACGCACTTCGCGCACTCTTCGCGCCCTTCCACGCGGACGCGCTGCCGCCGGTCCCCGACCAGCCGCGGCGGCAGCCCGCCTCCTCCGCGCCTCTGGAGCCGCGGGCGGGTCTGCTCGACGTGCTCCGGGCGACCCCTGCGGCGGGCGCGCTCTCGCCGCGCCCGCTGACCTTCGAGCAGCTTGGAGCGGAGGACGGCCTTGTCGCCTACGAGGCCGACGTGTCGTTCCCCGACGAGGCGACACTGACCATCGATGGCCTGCACGATCGCGCGGTCGTCTTCCTCGACGACCGTCGCCTCGGTGTGCTCGAGCGGGACGGCGAGACGTCTCTCGCTCTCCCCGTGGACGGCGGCTCCGGTCGGCTGACGTTCGTCGTCGAGAGCCTCGGACGCATCAACTACGGGCCGTATACCGGCGAGGGCAAGGGCATCATGCGCGGTGTGATGATCGGCCGCCGCCTTGTGAACGGCTGGACGCATCGCCTCCTGCCGCAGACGGCACCGGCGGCGGACGCCGCCGGGTCGGGCGGAAAGGACGGCCTCGCCGTCGCCGGGTTCGATATCGCTGAACCGCTGGACGCGTGGCTCGCCTTCCCCGGCGGCGGCAAGGGCATGGTGTGGCTGAACGGATTCCTGCTCGGACGTTACTGGAGCGTGGGTCCGCAGGAGACGCTCTACGCCCCCGGGCCGCTGTGGCGTGCCGGGCGCAACGAGATCGTGGTGCTCGACACCGACGGCCTCGGGGCGACGGTGGAGATCCGGGAGGCGCCGTCCTTCGGGGAGACCGAGGAGTTCATCGGCTCCTGAGCCGCACACGGGCCGCGGGTGATGACCTTCGGCCAATGTTTGCGCATACTTCGCGTTCAACTCTTGTCTTAAGCCACAACCTCGCTCTACGGTGATAGCGCAAACATCGGTTCCGATCGATGATCCACCTGCGGCGCATCGGGGCGTCCTTTCCTCCGGCCGTCGCACCGTTCGAGAGGCAAGACGTGTCGACACCTTCCCGACCGCCGCGCACCGCCGTCGCCATCAGCTCCCTGCTGGCGACGGCTCTCGCGCTCGGCGGAGCGCTCCTCCCCGCGACCGCTGCACAGGCCGCCGATCTCCTCCCCGTCCCGCAGACGGAGTACCGGTTGCACGCGGTGTCCAGCGAATCGGATCCGTATCCGGCGCCGCCCTCGCTCGACGGCACGGCTCTCGGCGCCTTCGACGGCGACTATGCGACGCAGTGGACGTCGCGGTACTCGTCCAACGCGCCTTTCCCGCACTGGATCGCCCTCGACCTGCAGCGGTCCCTCTCGGTGAAGGGGCTGGACTACTCGGTCAAGCGCGGGCAGAGCGTCGCGGCGAAGACCGTCGAGGTGTACGTCACGGATGACGCCGACGCCGCGCGCACCTCGCCGGCCGATGGGGGATGGGGCGCCGCCGCCGCGGCCGCGACGCTGCACGCGCCCACCGCGAATGACGAGAAGCAGCGCATCACGCTGGAGACCGCGAAGGACGGCCGATACGTCGCGCTGCTCGTCCTCGACGCGCAGGGCACCACGGGCGGCGGCGCCGGTGAGATCCAGGTGCTCTCCGACGAGGAGCTCCCGCCGATCGTCACAGAGCCGGAGACGCCGGAGCAGCCGGAGACCGGGGACACCGTCGAGATCGCTGCGGGCGGCACCACCGCCACCGTCTCCTCCGCGTTCCCGCAGATCCTCGGCTACCGCGTGGGCGATGACCGCCTCGGCGGGCAGAAGAGCTCCCCGCGCACCTGGGCGGTCAACGGCACCGCCTATGCGTCGACCACCACCTCCACGGCGACGGCGAGCGGCGTCGACTACGTATCGACCCTGACCGGCATCGACGTCACGGTGCGCAGCAGCATCCGCGTCGCGGCGAACGGTACGGTCGAGTTCACCGTGACCGGGGTGGACGGCTCCGCCGCGGTGAACACCCTGGCGCTCCCCGACAACGCGTTCCTCTCCGCGACGGCCGCGGACGGCGCCGTCCTCGATCGCACCGTGATCAGCCCGAACAGCACCACGAACGCCGATGAGCACATCGCGGTGGGAGCGGCGACGGCCACCGGGACGAAGGGCGCGGCCTTCGCATTCCTCGGCGACGGGACCCTCGCCGGCAGCGTGATCACGAACGCGACGACGCAGGCCTCCGGCGGCACCGCCTCGTGGAACACCCGGCTCACGACGCGGGTGACTGCGGCCGACGGCCGGGCCGCGGAGATCGGCTCGAACACCTGGCTCATCCATCCGACCTCCGCCGTCGACAGCCGGGTGACGACCTACGCCCTTCCGAAGGTCACGGTGCTCCTCACCGCCGACCGCAACGGCGACGAGACCGTGGACTGGCAGGACGCCGCGATCCGCTACCGCGAGGTCGACGCCCCGCGCCTCGGTGCCGACCGGGTAGCCGACCGCGTGGTCAGCCGCATCCCGTTCAACTTCGCCTCGAGCGCCACGAACTACTTCGACCTCGTGCTCGACAACACCAAGCGCATCGCGAACCAGACCGACGGCCTCGGCCAGTGGGTGCTCAACAAGGGCTTCGGCAGCGAGGGACACGACTCCGCGAACACCGACTACGGCGGGAACTACAACGAGCGTGCGGGCGGCCTCGCCGACCTCAACCGCCTCGTCGACGAGGGGGCGAAGCTCAACGCCGACATGAGCGTGCACGTCAACGCCACGGAGATCTACCCGCAGGCGGACGCGTTCGATGCGGCGATCCTCGACGGCACCCCGCCGTACAAGCCCGGCTGGAACTGGCTGGACCAGTCGTACTACATCAACCAGCAGACCGACCTCGGCACCGGACGCGTGCTCGACCGCTTCCAGCAGCTGCGGGACGAGGTGCCGGGGCTCAGCGGCGTCTACATCGACGTGTACTACTCCAACGGCTGGGTGGCCGAGGAGCTCGCGGACGAGCTGAACGCCATGGACCTCGAGGTCGCGACCGAGTGGGGCGACAAGTTCGTCGACAGCACGGTCTGGTCGCACTGGCCGAACGACCTCGCCTATGGCGGCAAGGACAACAAGGGCATCAACTCCACCATGGTGCGGTTCATCCAGAACGCGCAGGCGGACGTCTGGAACGACGACGTCCTGCTCGGCCAGCAGCGTCTCGTCGACGCCGAGGGCTGGGTGGGCAACCGCAACTGGGACGGCTTCATCGGCAACATCTGGTCGCAGAGCCTGCCGACGAAGTTCCTGCAGCACTTCGACCTGCAGACGTACGAGGTGGGGGTCGAGGCGACCTTCACCGACGACGTGGCGGCCCGGATCGACGGCGGCACGCGGGTCGTCACGATGGACGGCGCGACCGTCCTGCGGGGCGACTCCTACCTGCTGCCGTGGCAGTCGCTGCCGTCGAGCGCCGAGTCGGGCTCGCCCGTCGACGCGGACAAGATGTACTTCTTCACGGCCTCCGGCGGCGAGAAGACCTTCGGTCTCACGGACGCCTTCCGCGGGATCACGACCTTCGACGTGTTCGCGCTCGGCGACCAGGGCCGCGAGAAGGTGCGCACCGTCACCGCGGTCGACGGCAAGCTGACGCTGTCCGGTGAGAAGGGGACGGCCTACGTCGTCGTGCCTCAGGACGGAGCGCAGCGGGCGGCGATCGAGTACCGCGACGCGGGCCTGACCGACCCCGGGTTCAACTCGGGCGCGCTCGACGGCTGGAACCCCCGGGGTGACGTGACCATCGAGCGCACGGATCTCGGCGCGGCGAAGAACGCCTCCCGGGGCGACAACATCGCGGTGTTCGGCTCATCCGCCTCCGCGATCTCGCAGACCGTCACCGGCCTCACCCCCGGGAAGCGCTACGCGTTCTCCGCGCAGGTGCAGATCGATCCGACGGCCACGCGCGACGTGAGCGTCGCGGTCGACACCGGGGGCGGCGTCGTGAACCGCACCTGGAACCTGTCCCCGACGTACAACTACATGCGCGCCGACTCGAAGGCCGGACAGTACTACCAGCGCGGATCGGTGTCGTTCCTGGCGCCGGCCTCCGGCGAGGTGACCGTCTCGGTCTCGGCGGTCGCCGGCGACGCGGCGGTGCGCATCGACAACGCCAGGGTGATGGCGGACACGACGGCCCCGGCCGCGGCCGGCACGGTGTACTCGAACGACTTCGAGGGCAACCAGCCCGGGTGGGGCCCGTTCGTGAAGGGCGACGCCAACGGCATCGACGACCCCCGCACGAGCATCTCGCGCCGGCACGACCCGTACACGACGAGCGACTGGCGCAACACGGCCAAGCCGTTCGACAGCGGAGCCCTCGCGGGGCTGGCGGTGGACACCACCCTCACCGGTGAGCACTCGCTGATGTCCCACTCCGAGAACTCCGGCGTCGTCTACCGGACCGACCCCACGCTGGTGCCGCTGCAGGCCGGGCACACCTACCGCATCGGGTTCGACTACCAGGCCGGCGCGAGCGGGGCCTACCGCTGGCTGACCGGCACCGACGCCGTGCTCGACGGGGAGATCTCCTCGACGACCCTGCGTCGCACCCCCGTCGTGCAGGCCCTGGAGACCACCGCGTTCCAGGAGGACGTGATCGTGGGGTGCGGCGACTACACGTGGGTCGGTCTGGAGCGGGTCGGCGGCCCGGACGTCGACTTCGTCCTCGACGACTTCACGGTCACCGACCTCGGTCCGACGGAGGGTGGCACGCCGTGCGCCACCGTCTCCGGCGAGGCCGTGACCCTGAGCCCCGGGGCGCAGACGCCGTTCACCACGACCTTCACCAACAGCGAGGACATCCTGGCGGAGAACGTCGGCGTGCAGCTCGACCTCCCGGAGGGCTACACCGTCGAGGTCGCAGACGGGTCGTCGAACCTGTTCGCGAAGGCCGCCCCCGGCGAGAGCGTGACGACGGACTGGCTGCTGACGGCACCGGCGTCGGCCGCGGGTTCCGCCGTCAGCATCGGCATCGCGGCCACCTACCTCGTCGACTGCGACGTGCGGACCGTGCAGACCGCGCAGGAGGCGGCTGTGGCCTCCCGCGCCCGCATCCCGAACGCGCAGATCACGGCGACCGCGAGCTCCGAGGAGACCGCGGGTGAGGACGGCACAGCGGCGAACATGCTCGACGGCAACGCCGGGACGTTCTGGCACAGCCGCTGGAGCAGCGACGCCCCCGGGTATCCGCACGTGCTCACGTTCGACCTCGGTTCCGCGGAGACGGTCGACGGCATCTCCTACCTGCGGCGCGGTGCGAACCAGAACGGCCCCATCAAGGGCTTCCAGGTCGCGGTCTCGACCGACGGGCAGACCTTCACCGACGTGGCGGCGGGCGAGTGGAAGAACGTCGCGGAGTGGCAGGACGTCGACTTCGCCGCGACCACGGCGCGATACATGCGGGTGACGGCGACCTCGTCGATCTCGGGCACGCCGTTCGCGGCCGTGGCGGAGATGGCGGTGTACGGTGTCACGTCCCCGCAGACGGGGCACGCCCCGGAGAAGCGACCAGCGGACGACCTCGGGGCGTGCGCCCCGGAGACCGATCCGGTGCTCACGCTCGGCGCGGATTCCGTGCGCGCAGGGGAGACGGTCGAGGCCGTGCTCTCAGGCTTCGCGCCCGGCGCCGCCGTCTCGTTCTGGCTGGACGGCGTGCGGCTCGCGGACGCGACGGTCGATGCGCACGGCGCGCTGACCACCCGCGTGCTCATCCCCGCGGATGCGACGGTCGGGAAGCACCGCTTCTTCGTCAAGGACGCCTCCGGCGCGGAGGTGGCCGGCGCGGACCTCAAGGTCAAGAAGGCGAAGCCGGCGAAGAAAGCCGTCCTCACCCCGTCGGTCGGCACCGCGGTGGCAGGAGACTCCCTCCGCGTGCAGCTCCGCGGCTTCGACCCCGAGGCGGTCGTGCAGCTCTGGCTCCACTCGGAGCCGGTCCGCGTGGGCGAGGTGACGATCGCCGCCGACGGCGGCGCGGTCGCGACCGTCCTCATCCCGGCGGCCACGCCCGCGGGTGCCCATGCGCTCGTCGCGACGGACACCGAGGGCGCCGAGCTGGCCCGCGCGGATCTGGCGGTCACCGCGGCCGCGACCGCCGCGGGTGGGGCGCTGGCCACGACCGGCACGGAGGGGATGACCTGGCTGGCGGTCGCCGTCGGCGCGCTCGCCCTGAGCGCACTCGGTGCGGCGCTCTGGCGACGGCGACGCAGCTGAGTTCCTCTGCACACGAGAGGCCCGGGGTTCGCCCCGGGCCTCTTCTGCACGCGGCGGGGAGTCTGCCGGTTCTCCACGGGTCGCGGTTCCGGGGCGGGAGAGCGTGCCCCCGCTCCCCGATACTCGAGGGGTAGTCACGAAAGGAGCCGTACATGCATACTGTAAGCATGCCGAACGTCCTCATCCGCGACCTCGATCCGGGCGTGCATTCCGTGCTCGCCGCACGCGCGCGCGAGCGAGGACAGTCGCTTCAGCAGTATCTGTCGACGGAGCTCACTCGCCTCGCCTCGCGCCCGACGCTTTCGGAGTTCCTGAGCCGACGAGCGCGGCAGCCGGAGATGACCGCGCTCACCCCGGAGAACATCGTCGCCGCCGTGCACGAGGGGCGCGCCGGGCGGTGATCGTCGTCGACGCCTCGATCGTCGTCGACCTGGTCTGCACCGGAACGTCGACCGGTGTCCTGGGGTCGCGGCTGGAGGACGAGTTTCTGCTTGCCCCGGAGCTGTTGCCGGTGGAGGTGGCCAGCGCTCTGCGGGGGCTCGAACGCGGCGGTGTCCTCGACGCCGCGGCGCTCGAATCCGCGGCCGGCGACCTCGCCCGCCTCCCGGTCGACCTGCATCCGACGCTCCCGCTGGTGCCGCGGATCCTCGCGCTGCGGGCGAACCTCACCGCCTACGACGCCGCGTACGTCGCGCTCGCCGCGGTGTTCGACTGCCCGCTCCTGACGCACGACCGGAGGCTCGCGCGGGCGGCCTCCGGTCTGTGCGCGGTCGAGGTGCCTAGCCCTTGACGGCGCCGGCGGCGAGACCCGAGCGCCAGTACTTCTGCAGCGTGAAGAACAGCGCGATGAGGGGGATCACGCCGAGCAGGGCCCCGAGCATGACGGCGCCCTTGTCGGGGGAGAAGTAGCTCATCATGCCGTAGAGGCCGAGCGTGACCGGCTTGAGGTCGGGGCTGGAGATCATCATGAGCGGGAGGAGGAAGTTGTTCCACGTGGCCACGAAGATGAACAGGAAGATCGTCACCATCGCGGGGCCGAGCAGCCGCAGCACGATCGTGAAGAAGATCCGGCCCTCACCGGCGCCGTCGATGCGGGCGGCTTCCAGCAGCTCCGTCGGCACCGACGACTGCGCGTAGACCATGCCGAGGAAGACGCCGAACGGCGAGACCGCCGAGGGGATGATGATCGCCCACACCGTGTTCGTGAGGCCGAGCGCCTGGAACTCGATGTACAGCGGCACCGTGAGCAGGGCGACGGGCAGCAGGAGCCCCGCCATGATGATGCCGACCGCGAGCTTCTTCCCCGGGAAGGCGAACTTGGCGATCGCATAGCCGGCCATCACGGCGAACAGCGTGCCGATGGCCCCGGCGCTGAGCGAGTAGAACAGGGAGTTGCCGACCCAGCGCCAGAACAGCCCCTGCGTCCAGCCCATGAGGCTGTCGTAGTTGGCGGCGAGGTTCGGCTCGGCGAACCAGAAGCCGAACGTCGACGTGAGGTCGGTGTTGTTCTTCGTCGAGGCGACCACGAGCCAGAACACCGGCACGAGGAAGTACAGCGTGGCGACGACGAGGGCGATGATGCCGAACGTGCGCGCGGCGGGGCCGGGGGCGATCGACGGGTGAGGGGCGTCCGCCGCCTGCGGCTTCCGGGAGCGCCGCTTCGTCGGCGGAGCCACGGTGACGAGTCGTGTGGTGGTCATGCGTCGCCCTTCCGCCGCTGGAGCAGTGCGTACACGATCGCGAGCACACCCGCGATGCCGGCCATGAGCAGCGAGTACGCCGACGCCGGACCGCTGCCCGACGGCGACAGCTCGCCCATCATCGTGTTGTAGGTGAGCATCATCGGCGTGAAGTCCTTGCCCATCCAGGAGTTCGCGGCCTCCAGGATGACCGGCTCGTTGAACAGCTGGATCGTGCCGATGATCGACAGCAGCACGGCCAGCAGCGCGGCACCGCGCACGAGCGGCACCTTGATGCGGGTCGCGATCTGGAATCCGGACGCGCCGTCCAGGCGGGCGGCCTCGTAGAGGTCGCGGGGGATGGCCTGCAGGGCGCTCAGGAAGATGAGCATGTTGTAGCCCGTGTACGTCCACGTCGTCATGTTCGCCATCGAGAAGAGGATCGTCTGCGGCGACATGAGATCGGTCCCCTCGGGCAGATAGGGCAGGAAGGGCGACACCTCGGGCGTGTAGAGGTAGAGCCACATCATCGCCGCGATGATGCCGGGGACCGCGTAGGGGAGGAAGAAGGCGAGGCGGAACAGGGCGGGGCGGCGCACGATGAACGAGTCCAGCAGCAGCGCCAGGGCGAGGGCCGCGATGATCATCACCGGGATCTGGAACGCCGCGTAGAGCACGACCCGTCCCATGCCGGTCCAGAACGCGCCGTCGGTCGCCGCGGCCGCGAAGTTGTCGAGGCCGACGAACGTGTCGACGAGCTCGCCGCCACCGTACAGGCCGCCGCCGGCGGGTACCTGCGCGAAGAACGACGACCGGACCGACACGATGATCGGGATGAGGAAGACGACGGCGAACAGCAGCGCGAACGGCGCCATGAACAGCCACCCGGTCAGACCCTCCCGTCGGATCCGCGATCGCCTCGTCGACGGGGCGACGGGGCGGCGCGCGGGAGGGAGCGGCGCCGCTGCCCTCGTCTCGGTCACTGTGGCCATGATGTGCCTCTCGCTCTCACGACGACGGCGGAGTACACGATCGCCCGTGCACTCCGCCGTCGTTCATCCGATGATGCCGTCCGGTCCGGTCATTCCGCGACCGGGAGGCCGAGGTCCTTGAGCGACGCGACGGCCGTGTCCTGCGCCGTCGTGAAGATGTCGGCGACCGAGGCCGTGCCGGCGGCGGCCGCGGCGGCCGTCTCGTTCATGTTCGCCAGGGTCGAGAAGCCGGGGGCGTAGGGGAAGTCGGGGTTGAGGTTCTCGGTGGCGGTGCCGAGCTCGGCGAGCACATCCTGGCCACCGAACTGCCGCAGCATCTTCTCGGGGGTCTCCACCTCACCCTTCGCGGCGACGACGAGACCCTGCGACGCGAGGTCGTCGACCTGCGTGTTGAACCAGTCGTTGAACTCCATGGCGGCCTCGGGGTTCTCGCAGCCCTTCATGACCGAGACGCCGGAGCCGCCGTCGGGGCCGCTCATCGCCCCGGCGCCGAAGTCCGGGAGCTGGGCGACGCGCCACTGCCCCTCGGCCGGGGTGCCGTCCAGCGAGTCGAGGAGGAAGCCGGCCTCCCAGGCCGCGCCGACGTGGCCGATGAGACTGCCGTCGTTCAGCGCCGCCGTGAAGCCCTCGCCCCAGCGCTCGGTCGCGAGCGTCTGCTTGCCGTCGAGCAGGCCCTGCCAGAAGGCGGCGACGCGCTCGGAGCCGGCGCCCTCGGCGTCCACCTTCCACTCCTCGCCCTCGGTGGAGAACCAGGTGTCGCCGGCGGCCGCGGCCTGTCCGGAGAGCCAGTTCTGCGCCTCGTCCGGAGTGAACGCGGTGACGAACTTGCCGGCGGCGGCGGCCGTGGCGGAGGCGGCGGTCAGGTCGTCGAGAGTGGCCGGGGCGTCGAGGCCGAGCGCCTCGAACTCCGCGGTGTTGTAGAAGTAGACGAGGGGCCCGGTGTCCTGCGGGAGGCCCACGATGGCGTCGCCGACCCGCATGCCGCTGAACGCTCCGGCCGAGTAGTGGTCCTCGTACTTCTCGGCCTCCGCGGCGACGTCCTCCAGCAGACCCTTCACATAGAGCTGCGGCACCTCGGAGTATCCGGTCTGCGCGAGGCACGGGCCGTTCCCGGCCTTGATGTCGGTCTCGAGCTTGAGGATCATGTCGCTGGCCTTGCCGTCGAACTTCGTGGCCGTGACCTGGATGTCGGGGTGCTCCTCGTTCCAGCGGTCGACGATCTCCGCGACCGTGGTCATGCCCTCGCCGTCGGGCAGGCGGTGCATGTACTCGATGGCGAGGGGCTCACCGCCGGCGTCGCCGCCCCCGGATGCGGCCGGCGCGCAGGCCGCGAGTCCGAACGCCGACACCGCGCCGAGGGCGACGACCGCGGCGACGCGGGGGGTGCGTGAGGTGGGTGCCATGCTGTTCTCCTCTTTGAGGTCATGTTCCTGCGGATCGCCCGAAGCGGGGACGCGGCGAGGGTGCGCCGTCGATCACATGCACATCAAATCAGAAAATGTTTGCGCTCACAAGACGCGGAATCGCGGGACGGGGACGAGTTTGATTGCCCCAGAGGGAGCGCTGACATCGATCGGCGGCGTCGGGACGCGGTCGCGCGCGGCGGGACGCGGCGGCCCTCCCGCTGAGGGGATCGCCGCCCGGGTACGACGAAACACCCGCACGAGCCGTGCGGGTGTTTCGAACCGAGGGGCTACGCCTTCTCTAGTTCGTCTTCGTCTTCGTCTGCGTACTCGTCGGCCCACTTGTCGACGTAGGCGTCTTCGTCGGAGTCGCTCGAGTGCGCGAGCTCGCGCTCCAGCGCCGAGTAGTTCACCGACGGACTGTACGCCTTGAGTTCGCGGGCGATCTTTGTGTGCTTCGCCTTCTGACGGCCACGGCCCATGCCTGAGACCCCCTCACGAGTTAAGCTGCGGGCAGACAGGCGCCCGAGTCATTCACGACACCGGCTCGAGGCCGGTAAGAGTAGCATTCAGGATAGCACGCGGGGAACAGACCCTGGCCGCGGCCAGGCCGGCGAAGGGAGCGATCTCCATGACCGACAGCACCTCCACTCCGTCCGATGAGGCCACGCAGAACGCCGCTCTGCAGAAGGCCGTGATCGTCGGGATGCAGCTCGACCAGGACCCGCACGTTCTCGATGAGGCCGTCCGCTTCGCCCGGCTGCTGAACGCCCCGCTCGTGGTGGCCCACGTCGACATCACGCGCTTCGTCACCTACGAGGATCCGGACGGCTACGTGCACTCCGCTCCCATCGACATCAACTTCGACGCGGGGGCTGCCGAGTTCGAGGCCGTCGAGGCGGCTGCGGCCACGATGCTCGACGGCAAGGGAGTCACCTGGACCGCTCGGCAGCTCGTCGGCGACCCGGCGCTGGCCATCAAGCAGCTCGCGAACAAGCTCGACGCGCAGCTCATCGTCGTCGGTACCCGCAAGCGCGGTATCGGTGAGTCCATCCGGGAGTTCTTCACCGGCTCGGTCGCCGCGCGCCTCGCCCATCGCCAGCACCGCTCCGTGCTCGTCGTCCCCCTGGGGGAGTCCGTACCGGACGAGCAGAAGGAGATCTGGCCGGAGTGATCCGCACACGACGAGGCCCCGCCGACGGATGTCGACGGGGCCTCGTGCGGTCATGCCAGGGGCTCAGGAGTCCGGTTGACTCAGCGCCACCGTCACGCTCCGGGCGGCCTGGTCCAGCGCGTTCTCGAGGTCGGTGACCACCGACGACGGGAGGACGCCGCCCTTGGCGACATGGGTGCGCAGGTCGGTGCGGATGCGTGCGCGGAAGGCGTTCACGACGGCGTCCGCGCGGTGCAGCTCCTCGCGGCTGGTCAGCCGTGCATCGTCGCCCGCGGTGCGCGGCCTGTTCTTCGCCGCCGCCCGGTCGTCCTTGGTGGCCGTCGCCAGGTCGGCGCGAAGACTCTTCATCGCCTCCTGCACGCTCTGGCGCACCTCGTTCGCGATGAGACGGACGGTGTCGGTGATGCCCGCCTCGATGTCGGCGAGGTCGCTCTGGCGCGAGGCCAGCTCGGCGCGTCCGGCCTCGGTGATCGCGTAGATCGTCGTGCGTCCGTCGACGGTCTTGGTGACCAGCCCCTCCTCCTCGAGCTTCGCCAGGCGCGGGTAGATGGTGCCGGCGCTCGGCGTGTACGTGCCGCCCGTCCGGTCCGTGAGGGACTGGATGATGCCGTAGCCGTGCTGCGGGGACTCCGCGAGCAGCGACAGCAGGTACAGGCGCAGGTCGCCGTGGGAGAAGACCGCGGGGCTCATGCTTCCCACTCCGGATCGTTCTCGATGGTCTGCGGAGCGCGGCGGAGGACCGTGACCCCTCCGGAGACGGAGTTGGCGCGGAGGTCGACGAAGCGTCCCGCGAGCTCCCCGGTGGTGCCGTTGTAGGTGCTCGGTCCGGACGAGCTGCGCTCGACGCCGTCGATGAGCAGGCGGCCGCTGAGCGAGCGGATGACGTAGTTCGCCGCGAGGGACTCGTCGAGCCGCACCGTGGTGCCGCCGGAGACCGAGTTCACGGTGATCGTGTTGACGTCGCCCGCCGCGTCCACCAGCGTCGCGCCGGAGACGATGTCGACCGTGGCCTTGCGGATGGCGCCCGTGACGGCCACGTCGCCGGAGACGCTGTTGGCGCTGAGCGAGCCGGTGAGGTTGCGGATCTGCACGTCACCGGAGACCGAGTTCACGCTGAGGTCGCCGATGAGGGTGTCGACGATGATGTCGCCGGACACGGTGTTGAGACGGGTGTCGTTGCGGATGCCCGACACGAGGGCGCCGGCGCTCACGACGCCGAGGGTCAGGGCGATGCTGCGCGGGACGGCCACGCTCACCTCGGCGCGCGGACCGCCGGAGCCGAAGTTCCGGAACACCTCGAGGAAGTTGTCCCAGCCGAGCTGCGGGTGGTCGATCTCGACCTCGCCGTCGCGGGACTCGATCCGGAGGTCCTTGGTGGTGACGCCGTGCACCTCGATCCGGATGCCGGGTTCGTCGTGGGCGATGACGTCGACCTGTCCGCCGACGAGGCCCACCTTGAGCCGGGTCGCGGAGGCGATGTCGATGACGCGTTCCTCGCCGGGGGCGATGAGCCACTTCTCGGTCATGTCTGCTTCTCCTGTGTCGAGGGATTCACGATATATCGTGTTGCCGTCACGATAACACGATATATCTCGATCCCGTCACCCCTCTTTCCTTCGAATCGCCTGATTGGTCCCATATCGGCCGGAAATCGAGCCAATCAAGCGATTCGAACGGGGTTGACCTTGACGCAACGGCAACTTCTACGGTGGAGGGGAACGACACGGAAGGGTGGGCGGGATGAGCGAGAAGGACTGGTCGATCCAGGAGATCGCACGACTGGCGGGGACGACGAGCCGCACGCTGCGGCATTACGACGACATCGGGTTGCTGCCTCCGTCGCGCATCGCGCCCAACGGGTACCGGCACTACGACGCGGCGGCGCTCGTGCGGCTGCAGCGGATCCTCCTGCTGCGGGAGCTCGGGCTCGGGTTGCCGCAGATCGCGGAGGTGCTGGGCCCTTCGACAAGCTCAGGGGCCCAGGGCGGGTGCTCAGGGGCCCAGGGCGGGGGCTCGACGGCGGAGGCGTCGGCGCTCGAGACACACCTCGCGCTGCTGCGCGAGGAGCAGACCAGGCTGGCGCGGCAGATCGCGTCGGTCGAATCCACCATCACGGCATTGAGAGGAGGTGAGAACCTCATGGCAGAGAACATGTTCGACGGCTTCGACCACACGCAGTACAAGCAGGAGGTCGAGGACCGCTGGGGGAAGAAGGCCTACGCCGACAGCGACCGCTGGTGGCGCGGGATGAGCGACGCCGAGCGTGCCGAGTGGCAGCAGCGCGTGTCCGACCTCGGACGCGACTGGATCGCCGCGGCGGAGAGCGGTATCGATCCCGCGTCCGCCGAGGCGCAGGAGCTCGCGCGCCGTCACGTGGCCTGGCTCACGGGCATCCCGGGCACTCCCGCCGCCGCGCTCCGGCAGGGACCGGACGCGGATGCCAAGGCCTACGTCATCGGTCTCGGCGAGATGTACGTCGCAGATCCGCGCTTCGGCGCGAACTACGCGACGTCCGCGGGTGGCACCCAGGGCGCGGAGTTCGTCCGCGACGCGCTCCGCATCTACGCGGAAGCCTCCCTCTGATCCGTCGAGCGGCCCCCTTGCGTGCGACCCACCCCGCTGCGGTCGTACTCAAGGGGGTGGCTCGCACGCAAGGGGGTGGATCGGGGGAGGAG
>NZ_QCXO01000022.1:0-411 GCF_023383675.1 Microbacterium sp. ER1 | reverse complement strand
CCTTTAAACTATATAAATGCACCTTGAAAAGTTAACTTTTCGATTACGCGGCACACCCCAAGCGCCGCAACACTTCCTCCGGGCGTTCCTGAATGTAATGAACAAATCGTTGAACCGCTTGCAGGATCTCGTGGCGGTCTTTGTGAAAGGCGTTGGCGATCACCGTATCCTTCAGCCATTTCCACAAACGCTCGATCGGGTTGAGCTGCGGCGAGTAGGGCGGCAGATACAGGAAATGAAAACATTGTCCTTCTTCTCGCAAAAAGTCCTTCACCATTCGAGCGTGATGAATCCGGGCATTGTCCAAGACGAGCGCAATCATCCGGTTGGGATGCCGCTCTTTGAGCAGGCGCAAGAAATCCAAGAACGTCGCGGCGTTGGCGGCTTCTGCTTGGTGAAGCACGATGTCCC
>NZ_QCXO01000021.1:0-1050 GCF_023383675.1 Microbacterium sp. ER1 | reverse complement strand
GGCGGGGGAGTGGCGAGAGGAGAGGGGAGAGTCGGAGGGGTGAGACAGGTGAGCGTGGAGGAGATCAGGGGGATGCTCCTCGGTCGTCGACGGCTGGAGGAGGAGGGCTGGGGGTCTCGGACGCTCCACGCCGCGGTGGAAGGGCGGCAGCTGCATCGTGTGCGCCGTGGGTGGTACCTCGCGCTGCGGACCTGGAGCGAGCTCGCCCCGGAGTCCCGGCATCGTGCGGAGGTGGTGGCCGCCGACCTCGCGGCCTCGGGGCCAGGGCCCGTGTTCTCGCACGCCTCGGCTGCGGTGCTGTGGGGACTGCCGCTGTATCGGGTGCGTCCGACGAGGGTCCATGTGACGGCGCCACCGGACCGCCGGCACAGCACGTCCGGGATCCTGCGGCACGAGGGCACTGTTGCCGCCGGTGACATCGTGGAGCGCGACGGCATCCGCTGCACCTCCCTCGCCCGGACGGTCGTCGACCTCGCCCGCACGGTCGCTCCGGAGGCGGCTCTCGCGGTCGCGGATGCCGCCCTCGCTCTGGTCGGCGGTGACCCGTGGGAGTTCGACGACACCGCGGAGCAGGCTCTCCTGGCGGACCTCGCGGATCGGGTCTGCCGTCCACGGCTCCGCGGCATCGTGCAGGCTCGCCGGATCGTGGGCCTGGCCGACGGTCGCGCGAAACTGCCTCTGGAGAGCGTGACGCGGTACCGGCTCCATCAGCTCGGCTTCGGCAGACCGCGGCTGCAGGTGCCGGTGGACGGACCGCGCGGCGGCCGGTTCTGGATGGGCATCGCCGTCGACCAGTCCCGCACCTTCGTGGAGTGCGACGGCCGTGACAAGTACCTGGATGACGAGCTCCGCGGGGGCCGCACCGCGGAGAGCGTCGTGCTCGACGAGAAGATCCGCGAGGACTGGGTGCGCGGAACCACCGGCTGGCAGGTGATCCGGGTGTCGAGCGAGCACGTCGCCTCCCTCGCCGCGGCCGACGCGCACTTCCGTGCCTTCCGTCTCTTCGCCCGGTGAACCCTTGACCCACCCCCTTCCGTGCCCTCCGGCCCC
>NZ_QCXO01000020.1:0-5236 GCF_023383675.1 Microbacterium sp. ER1 | reverse complement strand
GGACGTGGCCGGACGGGGACGGGACGAGGGGTCAGTCGGTGCGGAGGGGGCGGAGGGTGCGGGCGTAGTCCTCCTTGAGTACCGCGAGGTGCAGCCACGCCTCGATCCGGGTCACTCCGGGGAGGGCGCGCAGCCGCTCGAGACTCGCGTACAGGGCTCCGGCAGAGGGCTCCACGAGGGTCGCGACGGCGTCGAACCGCCCGAGGGTCCGGGCCGCGAAGTCGACGCCGCGCCCCCGCCGCAACTCGTCGATCACGGCCTCGTCGTCGTCTCCGAGCGTCATGCCCACGCCCATCGAGAGCTGCCGATGCGCGAGCCCTCGGGCCTCCACGGCACTGATCTTGATGACACCGGCGTCGATGAGCCGCTGCACCCGGGTGGCGACCGCGCTGGGGGAGAGCCGCACCTGCTCGCCGAGGGCACGGAAGCTCATCCGGCCGTCGGACTGCAGGTGCTCGATGAGGGCTTCGTCGATGCCGTCGAGGGTCACGCCGCCGTGGTACTCCGAGACGAAGAACCCCTTGATCACGGTCGAGTAGATGATCGTGTTGATGTCGAGCACCCCGGCGCTCCCGCGGATGCGCGCGAGCAGATCGTGGAGCTCCGACATCGACCCCACCCGCACCTCCGTCACGATGTCGTGGGCGCCGCCGACCGCCGACACCAGCACGGTCTCGGACATGTCGCGCAGGTGCTCGGCGACCACCTCGACGGCGCCGTCGGTCCGGATCGACACATGGGCGAGCACGTGCTGCCCGAGGAACACGGGGTCGACGGCCGCGACCACCCGTACCGTGCGGTCGCTGAGCAGCGTGCGCAGACGAGCCGCCACGACGGCGCGGGACTGGCCGACGCGCTCGGCGAGGGAGAGGATGCTGGCGCGGCCGTCCTCCTGCAGCGCCCGGATGAGTTCCGCGTCGAAGTCCATGTGCCGTCCGATTCCGTCGATTTCCCCGCAGTGCACGCTCGTACCCGCAGAACCTCAGCGTAGAGCGCGGTTCGACCGAGCGGAAGGCCCGGAGTGCGCGATGCGTCACACACAAATCCAGTGAATGACGCGTATCGCTGGAGTTCTGCCCTTGCTCCCGATGCTCCACGTCCGTAGCATCCTTCGCTATCCGACACCATCCGCGAAGGAGCGGGTCCATGACCACTACCCCCACCCCCCGAAGCGGCGTCCACAGCCGCGCACGCCGCGCCGGCATCGCCGCCTTCGTCGGCACCACCATCGAGTGGTACGACTTCTACGTCTACGCCACGGCCGCCGCCCTCGTCTTCGGCCCGCTGTTCTTCCCGAGCGACGACCCCCTGGCCGAGACCGCCGCGGCGTTCGCGACGTTCGCGGTCGCCTTCCTCGTCCGCCCCCTCGGCGGCATCGTCTTCGGCCACATCGGCGACAAGCTCGGTCGGCGTGTCTCGCTCGTCATCACGCTGCTGCTGATGGGGGCCGCGACCGTCCTCGTCGGCTGCCTGCCGACCTACGAGAACATCGGCATCCTCGCGCCGATCCTCCTCATCCTGCTCCGCGCCATCCAGGGCCTCGCGGTCGGCGGCGAATGGGGCGGCGCGGTGCTCATGAGCGTGGAGCACGCTCCCGAGAAGTCGAAGACGTTCTACGGCGGCTTCACCCAGCTCGGCAACCCGGCCGGCGCCCTCCTCGCCTCCGGCATCTTCGCGATCATGGCCCGCGGCGGCGACACGTTCATCATCGACGGCGGCTGGCGCATCCCGTTCCTGCTGTCGATCGTGCTGATCGGCGTCGGTCTGTGGGTCCGGTATCGCGTCGAGGAGTCGCCGGTCTTCGAGGAGAAGATCGAGGGCCGGAAGCAGTCCATGCCGCTCGCCTTCGCCCTCCGCGTCAACTGGAAGCCGATCCTCCTCGGCATCGGCATCCTGCCCATCTCCACCGGCGGCTACTACCTCGCCACCACCTTCGCCACCGCCTACGCGACGGGCGAGCCCATCGCGATCAGCGAGCAGGTCATCCTCGACGCGATGACCTTGGCCTCCTTCGTGGAGTTCGTCGTGACGCTGCCGGTCGCCTGGCTCGGTGACAAGTGGGGCCGGAAGAACGTGATGTACATCGGCCTGATCACCTCGGTGCTGACCTTCGCGCCCTTCCTGCTGCTGATGCCGGGTCGCGTGGAGCCGCTGATCTTCCTCTTCGCCTCGCTCGTGCGCATCGCGATGAGTGCGACCTACGCCCCGATCGCGGCGATCCTCGCCCAGATGTTCCGTCCGCAGGCGCGCTACACCTCGATCGCGCTGTCGTACGGCGTCGGCGCCGCCATCTGGGCCGGATTCTCGCCCTGGTTCGCGACGCAGCTCATCGCCTGGACCGGCAGCGTCTGGTCCGTCATCGCGATGTTCGTGGGCATGGCCGTCATCGCCGGGATCTGCACGCGTCTCGCGCCGCAGCACTCCGACGAGGCCCCGGTCACGGCGTCGTTCACCGCCCGGACCGACACCACGGCGAACCGCCTGCCCTGACCGGCACCCTTCCCCCGCACGACACCACCGCGAACAGGCATCATGAGAAAGCTCACCCCCTTCGACCGCTCGGCCCAGGCCGCTCCCGTCCTCGTCACCGCGCGAGCCATCCACACGGCGGACCCCGCGGACACCACCGTCACCGCGATGCTGACCGACCGGGGGCGCATCGTCGCCCTCGGCACGGCGGCGGAGTGCGAGGACGTGGCGGCACGGGCCGGACTCACTCCGGAGCGCGTCGATCTGGGCGAGGCGGTGGTCGTGCCCGGCTTCGTGGACGCGCATGCGCATCCGCTGATGTTCGGGCAGATGATGACCTGGGTGGACTGCGGTCCGGAGAAGGCGGGGAGCATCCCCGAGATCGTGGCGCTGCTGAAGGCCGCCGCGGCGGAGCTCCCCGCCGGACGCCCGGTGCGCGGCTACGGCTACGAGCAGCGGAACCTCGCCGAGAAGCGGCACCCCACCCGCTTCGAGCTCGACGAGGTGGCCGCCGACCGCGAGGTGTACCTCATGAACGCCTCCGGCCACGGCGGGGTGGTGAACTCGTACACGCTCGACCTCAACGGCGTCGACCGGGACACCCCGAACCCGGACGGCGGCGAGTTCTTCCGCGACGCCGACGGCGAGCTCACCGGCGAACTGTCCGACGCGGCGTGCAACATCCTCACCGGCGTCCACGGGGTGAAGATCGGCCACCACGGTCCGAACTTCCACCTCGCGGACGAGCCGGAGGAGCACCTGCGCCAGCTCGACGCGGCGACGCAGCGGTTCCTCGCGGGCGGGGTCACCTCCATCGGCGACTGTCAGGTCACGCGTCGCGAGTTCGACATGTACCTGCGGCTCGCCGAGGCCGGGCGGCTGGAGCTTCGCGTGTCGATGTACCTGCTGTCGCACCTGCTCGACGAGGCGCTGGAGATGGGGCTCGTCGGGCAGTTCGGCAACGCGCACCTCAGTTTCGCCGGCATCAAGTTCTACGCCGACGGCACGCTGGGCGGCTGGACCGCGTACTTCCCGGACGGCTACGTCGGCGACCCCTGCCGCACCGGCCAGCTCTACCACGAGCCCGCCGACTACGCGGAGCTCATCCGCAAGGCGCATGCGGCCGGACTGCAGACCGCGACCCACGCCCAGTCGCCCACCGCGATCGAGATGGTCGTGTCGGCGATCGAGGCCGCGCTCGCGGAGCGCCCGGATGCGGATGCCCGGCACCGCATCGAGCACTGCGGCCTGCCGACCCCCGGGCAGATCGAGCGGATGGCGGCCGCCGGCATCCGTCCCGTGAACCAGACGCAGCACTACTTCAACTGGGGCGAGGGCGTGGAGGAGGCCATCGGCACGCCCGGTGAGCGCTTCAACCCGCTGGGGGAGTTCGAGCGTGCGGGCGTGCCCATGACGATCTCCTCGGACGCCCCGGTCGCCGAGCCCATCCCGCTGGAGGCGATCCAGACCGCGGTCACCCGGGTCACCAGGCGCGGGCACACGCTCGGCCCGGACGACTTGCGCATCTCCGCGACCGCGGCGCTCCGGGCGCACACGATCGAGGGCGCGGTCTCGATCGGCCGGGAGGACGACCTCGGCTCCCTGGAGCCGGGCAAGTACGCCGACTTCGCGGTGCTCTCGGACGACCCGCTCACGGTGCCGGCCGAGGAGATCGCGGCGATCGAGGTCCGTGAGACCTGGGTCGACGGCGTCCGTCGGCACGCGATGTGAGGATGACACGATGAGCACCGACACCACCGGAGACGACCGGTACGCCGACACCGCAGGCCGTGCGGTCCTGGAGACCATCCGCGGCTACGGGGTGACCGCGGTCTTCGGCATCCCCGGCACGCACAACCTGGAGTTCTACCGGCCCCTCGCCGACCTCGGCATCCGCGCCGTGACCAACCGCCACGAGCAGGGGTCGGGGTACGGCGCGGACGGGTGTGCGCAGCAGACCGGCCTCCCCGGCGTGGTGATCACGACCTCCGGCCCCGGGCTCCAGAACGCGATGAGCGCGATCGGCACGGCCTTCTGCGAGTCGCGACCCCTCATCGTGCTCTCGCCCGGCGTGCCGCTCGGGGCGGAGTTCGCCGACGTGGGCACGCTGCACGAGACCAAGGACGCGACGGCCATGGTCGGCGCGATCGCGGAGTGGTCGCGACGGGTGTCGACCGCGGCGGAGGCGGTGCAGGCCGTGCACGACGCGTTCCACCTCTTCCGCACCGGCCGTCCCCGCCCCGTGCACATCGAGATCCCGCTCGACGTGCTGGAGGCGCCCGCCGCCGTGCCCGCGGAGGACCGGAAGCCGCGCCCGATGCCCGACCGCGTCTCCGGGGATCCGATCGCGCTCGCCGAGGCCGCCCGGCTGCTGTCCGCCGCCCGCCGCCCGGTGATCGTGGCCGGTGGGGGTGCGGTGGACGCCGCGCACCAGATCGCCGCGGTGGCGGAGCGGCTCGGAGCCCCCGTGCTCACGACCCTGAACGGCAAGGCGGTGCTCGACGAACGGCACCCGCTCTCGCTCGGCTCGAACCTGCGCCTCGCCGCCGCACGGGCTGTGGCCGAAGATGCCGACGTGCTGCTCGTGGTCGGCTCGAAGCTGGGCGAGGCGGAGCTCTGGGCTCCGCGGCTCGAGGCACGCGGCGCCGTGATCCGCGTCGACATCTCTCCGGAGCAGCGGGACAAGAACCTCACCGCGACGGTCGCTCTCACCGGAGACGCCGCCGCCGTGACCGACGCCCTCCTGCCCCTGCTGCCGGACCCCGCC
>NZ_QCXO01000002.1:0-19125 GCF_023383675.1 Microbacterium sp. ER1 | reverse complement strand
GGGTCATGCGATCGTGGCGAGGAGGGCGTCGGCAGAGAGGGTCGCGCCGGTGTCGGCGCACGGGGTGAGGGTGCCGGCGCGGTGCGCGGTGACCGTGGTCTCCATCTTCATCGCGTCGAGCACGGCCACCGGGTCCCCCTCGGCCACCGTGGCCCCGTCGTCGACGAGCCAGCGGACGAGCGTGCCCGGCGCGGGGGCCCGGAGCTCGGAGGGGTCCGCCGAGGGCACGGGTGCCGCGACCTCTCCCGGACGGCCGATACCCGCCAGCAGCTCCGCGGGCAGACCGAGCATCACGCGGCGGCCGTCGATCTCCACCGGGAACCGCTGCAGTCCGGAGACCGGGGCGACCGCGGGGCGTGGCTGCGCCTCCAGTGCTGGGAGCAGCACGGTCTCGATCCACTGGGTGTGCACGGCGAAGGTCGCGGTCGCGAACGCGGGGTCGTCGATGGCGCGGAGGTCGAACGGGATCACGGTCGCCGGACCCTCGACGGCGAGCTCCCGCAGCGCCCTACCCGCACGGACGAGAGCCGCGTCCCGGGTGTCCGCGTGCACGATGAGCTTCGCGATCATCGAGTCGAACGCGGGCTGCACGGTGTCTCCGGCCTCGATGCCGCTGTCCCACCGCACGCCGGGTCCCCCGGGGATGCGCAGGCCGTCCACCCGTCCGGGGCTGGGCAGGAACCCGCGGCCGGGGTCTTCGGCGTTGATGCGGAACTCGAACGCATGCCCGGTCGGCGCCGGGGTCTCGGTGAAGGACGGCCCCTCGCCGAACGCGATACGGAACTGCTCGCGGACGAGGTCGGTCCCGGTGACCTCCTCGGTCACGGGGTGCTCGACCTGCAGCCGGGTGTTTACCTCGAGGAACGAGATCGTGCCGTCCGCGGCGAGGAGGAACTCGACCGTGCCGGCGCCGCGGTACTGCACCTCGGCACAGATCGCCCGTGCCGCGTCGTGGAACGCCGTCCGCTGCGCCGCCGTGAGACCGGGCGCAGGAGCCTCCTCGATGAGCTTCTGGTTGCGGCGCTGCATCGAGCAGTCGCGGTCGCCCACGACGACCACGCCGCCGCGCCCGTCGCCGAGCACCTGCACCTCGATGTGCCGCGGACTCTCCAGGAAGCGCTCCACGAAGCACTCCCCGCGGCCGAACGCGGCGGTCGCCTCGCGGGTGGCCGCGTCGAACGCGTCGGCGACCTCCGACAGCTCGCGGACGACCTTGAGCCCTCGGCCTCCGCCGCCGAACGCGGCCTTGATGGCGATGGGCAGACCGTGCTCCTCGGCGAACGCCACCGCCTCCTGCGGCCCGGACAGCGGCTGATCCGTGCCCGCGGCGAGCGGGGCGCCGACGCGCTGCGCGATCCGGCGCGCGGTCATCTTGTCGCCGAGCGCGTCGATGCTCTCCGGCGACGGCCCGATCCACACGAGTCCGGCGTCTTCGACGGCCCGCGCGAAGGCAGCACTCTCGGACAGGAAGCCGTAGCCGGGGTGCACGGCGTCGGCGCCGCTGCGGCGAGCCGCGTCGATCAGCGCCTCGATGGACAGGTACGTCGTCGCCGCGGTGTCGCCGTCGAGGCCGATCGCCTCGTCCGCGAGCCGCACGTGAAGGGCATCCGCGTCCTGATCGGCGTAGACGGCGACCGACGTGTAGCCGGCCTCGGCGCACGCGCGGATCACGCGGACCGCGATCTCGCCGCGGTTGGCGATCAGCACAGAGGTCATGAGGTCTCCTTGACGGTGAAGCGCACCCGTACGCCCGGCGGGAGCTGAGCGGCGAGGTCGAGGCTGCGGTCGGTGAGGGCACCGATGATGGGATAGCCGCCGGTGAGCGGATGATCGGGGAGGAAGAGCACGGGCTGGCCGTCCGGCGGCACCTGGATGGCCCCGGTCACGGCGCCTTCGCTCGGCAGCTCGCCGCCGACCGCGCGTTCCAGGGGCTCGTCGCCGTGCAGGCGGATGCCCACGCGGTCGGAGCGCGGCGTGACCGTCCACTCCTGCCCGGTGAGCGCGTCGAGGCCGGCAGCGGTGAACCAGTCGTCGCGGGGCCCGAGCGTGATCTCCAGCGTGGCCAGCTCCCCGGCTGCGGGAAGGGCGCGCGGCACCGGATCCGGCTCCACGGCGGCCACGGCGGCAGCCCCGATCGGAAGGAGATCGCCGGCGGCCAACGGCGCGGGACCCAGCCCGGCGAGCGTGTCGGTCGCGCAGCTGTCGAGCGCCGCAGCCGGAGCGAAGCCGCCGCGGACGGCGATCACGGACCGGAGACCGCGCTCGGGATGGCCCAGCGTGAGCTCGTCGCCGTCGACGGTCGCGAACGGCACGCCGGGGAGGAGCGTGCGCTCGATGCCGTCGGCGTCGGTGAGCGTGAGCGAGCCCGTGGCTCCGGTGACGGCGGCCACACCTGCGCCGTGGAAGCGCAGCACGGCCCCACCGACGCTCTCCAGCACAGCCGCCGCCGGCGTGTTGCCCACGGTCCGGTTCGCCGCGTGCATCGCGACCCGATCGGCGACGCCGGAGGCCGAGACGCCCAGCGCCGCGAAACCGGGGCGTCCCGCGTCCTGCACGAGGAGCTGCAGCGACGGTCGCACGACCTCGACCGCCGGACCGTCCCCGCGACGGGCGACCCGCGTCGCGTCGGCCGATGCCGGCGACGCCGCGACCGACTCCCGCTCCGCACGCACGAAGCGCACGCGGCGGCCCGGCACGAGCAGAGCCGGCGGGTCGCGGTCGATGTCCCACATCTCCAGGGCGGTCCGGCCGATGAGCTGCCAGCCGCCGGGGCTCTCCCGCGGATACACGCCGCTGAACGCCCCGGCGAGGGCGACGGAACCGGCGGGCACCCGGGTGCGGGGCGACGACCGCCGCGGCACGTCGAAGAGGGGGTCGCCGCTCACGGCATAGCCGAAGCCGGGAGCGAAGCCGGAGAAGGCCACGCGCCAGTCGGCGGCGAGGTGACGGGCCACCAGTTCCTCCGCCGAGACGTCGAGGAGCGCGGCCGCCTCGTCCAGATCCTCCCCGTCGTAGCGGACCGGGATGGTGACCTCGCCCGCGTCGGGCAGCGCCGCCGCGTCGACCTCGGTCGCGGCGAGCGCCTCGGCGAGCGCGGCGGCCGAGGTGCGGTGCGGGTCGAAGCGCACGAGCACGGTGCGGGCGCCGGGGATGCGCTCCCGAACGCCGGGCACGTCGCTCCATGCGAGGTTCAGCCGCATGGCCTGCTCGAGGTCGTCCGCCTCGACGAGCAGCGCGCTGTCGGAGGCCGTGAGGATGCGCATCAGACCCGGTACTCCGCATCCGGCACATCGGTGACGAACATGTAGCCCGGGGCGTGGGTGACGGCGAACGGCGGCTTCGACGCCATGATCGCCGCCTGCGGGGTCACGCCGCACGCCCAGAACACGGGGATCTCGCCGGGGCGGATCTCGGGGACGTCGCCGAAGTCGGGCACCATCACGTCGACGATACCGAGCGATGCCGGGTCGCCGATGTGCACGGGCGCACCGTGCACGGCCGGGGTGCGCCCGGAGATCTGCACGGCATCGGCCACGCGGTCCGCGGGGATCGGACGCATGGAGACCACCATCTCGCCGCGCAGCCGTCCGGCCGGGGTGCAGTCCACCGCCGTGCGGTACATCGGCACGTTGCGTCCGAGCTCCTGATGACGGATCGGGATCCCGGCCTCGACGAGCCCCGTCTCGAACGTGAAGCTGCAGCCGATGAGGAAGGCGACGAGGTCGGGATGCTCGTCCCACGCCGCCATCGCGTCGGACACCTCCTCCACGAGCTCGCCGTCCCGCCAGATGCGGTACCGCCCGATGTCGGTCCGGATGTCGCTGCCCGGCGCGAGCCGCGACTCCACCGCCCCCTGCTCGATCACCTCGAGGACGGGGCAGGGCTTCGGGTTGCGCTGCGCGTAGAGCAGGGTCTCGAAGGCCCAGTCCGCGGGCACCGCGATGAGGTTCGCCTGGGTCAGCCCCGGGGCGACGCCGCTGGTCGGCGCGGAGTGGCCGGCGCGGTGCGCCGCACGGGCGGCCCGGGCGTCGGCGAGCTGGGCGGGAGTCGCGAGCACGGCCATGTCAGACTCCGGCGAACGGGGCGATCGTGATGCCCTCCGCCTGCAGCAGGCGCTTCGTCTCCGCCGCCATCGCGACCGAGCCCGGGCTGTCGCCGTGCACGCAGATCGACTGCGCGAACACGGCCACGTCGGTGCCGTCGATCGCCCGGATCACGCCGTCCGCGGCCAGGCGCACCATCCGCTCGGCCACCGCGGTGGGGTCGTGCAGCACGGCCCCCTCCTCGGTGCGGGAGACGAGCTGACCGTCCGGCTGGTAGGCGCGATCGGCGAAGGCCTCCGCGGCGACCGCGAGTCCTGCTCGTTCGGCGACGTCGAGCACGACGCCGCCGGCGAGGCCGAGCAGCACGAGCGAGGGGTCGATCGCCTTGATGGCCGCCACGACGTCCTTCGACTGCCGCTCGTCGCGGGCGATGATGTTGTAGAGCGCCCCGTGCGGCTTAACGTAGGAGACCCGCCCGCCGACCGCCGCGGTGAGCCCGAGGAGCGCACCGAGCTGGTACTCCACGTGCGCCTGCAGCGTGGCCGAGTCGATGTCGACCTTCGTGCGCCCGAAGTTCTCGTAGTCGCGATACCCGGGGTGGGCGCCGATCACGACGCCGCCGGCGACGGCCGCGGCCAAGGTCTCGCGGATCCCCTCCGGACTGCCCGCGTGGAACCCGCACGACACGTTCGCGCTCGTGACGATCTCGAGCATGCTCGCGTCGTCGCTGACGATCCGGTCGGGGACGTTCTCGCCGAGGTCCGAGTTCAGGTCGATGGTCGCCATGTCACGCTCCGATTCCGAGGAAGGCGAAGATGGGGCCGATCGAGACGGCGCCCATGTACCAGGTGAGGGCGGTCACGACGGTGCCCGCGATGAGCAGCCACATCGGGTACTTCCGGTCGCCGAGCAGGTCGCGGCGGAACCAGCCGATGTACATGAACACCGTCAGCCCGATGGGGAGGATCAGGCCGTTGAAGCCGCCGACGAAGACGAGGATCGCGGCCGGGGCCGTGCCGATCGCCAGGTAGACCGCCAGCGACACGACGATGAACGCGACGGTGGCGAGCTGCAGCGGCCAGCCCCCGCGGAGCTTGGCGGTGAAGGTCGAGAGGAAGGTCGCCGAGGTGTACGCGGCGCCGATGACCGAGCTGATCGCGGCGGCCCAGAAGATCGCGCCGAAGATCCGCAGACCGGCGTCGCCGAGCACCGCACCGAATGCCTGCCCTGCCGGGTTGGCGGCCTGCGAGGAGAGGTCGAGCGCCACGCCGGAGGCCACCACGCCGAGGATCGCGAGGAAGAGCACGTAGCGCATGATGCCGGTCACGAGGATGCCGTTGGCGGCGGCGCGCATGACGGGCTTCGCGTACTGCGGGCCCACGTGGCCGGAGTCGAGGTAGCGGTGAGCGCCGGAGTAGGTGATGTAGCCGCCGACCGTGCCGCCGACGATCGTCGTGATGGTGGCGAAGTTGAGCTGGTCGGGCACGAAGGTCTGGCGCAGGGCGTCGCCGATGGGCGGCTGGGCGATGAGGGCGACGACGAGGGTCATCACGATCATGCCGACGCCGAGGATGATGAGGACGACGTCCATCACCTTGCCGGCCTTCTTCACGAGGAAGATGATGATCGCGAGGGCCGCCGTGAGCGCGCCGCCGAGCTTCGGATCGATGCCGAGGAGGGCGTTCAGGCCCAGGCCGCCGCCGGCGATGTTGCCGATGTTGAACGCGAGCCCGCCGATGACGACGAGGACGGCGATGACGTGGCCGGAGAAGGGGATGGCGCTGTTGGCGAGCTCGCCGGCCCGCTTGCCGGACGAGGTGATCATGCGCCAGATGTTCAGCTGCACCGCGATGTCGACGAGGATCGACACGAGGATGGCGAACGCGAACGCGGCTCCCATCTGGGCGGTGAACGTCGCGGTCTGGGTGATGAAGCCCGGACCGATGGCGCTCGTGGCCATGAGGAAGATGGCGCCGATGACGGCACTGCGGCCGGCGCGCTTCTTCGCGTGGGCGGCGCGGGCTTCGTCCTCGGGGGTGAGGGCGGGGGCGGACTGCTCGGACATAGGGGGGTCCCATCGTCGTTGGTGGGTGTCGGGTGACCCCCAGTGTAGAACGGACAGAACCTGATTGTTCAACAATCATGTTTCCGTCGTGCTACAGCGCGATTGCTTTTCGGTAATGATCGGCGTGATGCCGCCCTACGATGAAGGCATGAACCAGCAGGGCCCGCTCGCCGACGTGCTCCGTCAGCGCATCATCGACGGCGACGTCGCCCCGGGCTCCCGGCTGTCGGAGTCGTCTCTGGCCGAGAGCTTCGACGTGTCGCGCAACACCCTGCGCGAGGCGTTCCGGGTGCTCGCGGAACAGGGGCTCGTCGCGCACATCCCGCACCGCGGCGTCTCGGTCGCCTCTCCCACGATCGCCGACGTCATCGACATCTACCGCGCCCGCCGCGTCATCGAGTGCACGGCTCTGCGGCAGTCCGAGCCCGAGCATCCCGCCGTCCAGCGCATGACCGACGCGGTCGCCGCGGCCGAGGCCGCCGTCGCCGGCGTCTCGGCCGACGACGCGTCCGCCTGGCGCGCGGTCGGCAGCGCGAACATGGCGTTCCACGTCGCGCTCGTCGATCTCGCCGACAGTCCGCGTCTCGCCCGCACCTACCGGAACGTCGCGGCGGAGCTGCGCCTCGCGTTCCTGAAGATCGACGACCCCCGCGCGCTGCACGAGCCGTTCGTCCGGAAGAACCGCGCCGTCCTCGACACGTTCCTGACCCGGGGCGCCGAGGCCGGGGCCGCCGAGTTGGAGCGGTACCTCGTGCAGTCGGAGCGGGTCGTGCTCGGCGCGTTCGCGCGGATGCACCTCGACTGATCCGGGTCCGCGGCTCAGGACGCGTCGGTCCGCAGCGCCGCCGTGGCGCGGGGTCGGGGTTCGCCCGGGGGCGAGGCCGGCAGCCCAGGCAGCGCGGCGGTCGGCTCGGGCAGACCGTACCGGCGGTGCAACCAGCGCCGCGCGTCCTCGAGCGGATACGTGTCGCCGAAGACGCAGTACTTCACGAACACCCCCTCCAGGGTGCTGCGGAGCATGACCTCCTCCAGCGCCGGATCCTCGGCGCCTCGGGCACGGAACATCGCACGCACGGCATCCTCGGCAGCCGTCGCCCCGTCCGCGTATCGCTGCTCCGACTCCGCGAACAGCCGATGCGTCAGCGGCTGCTGCTGCATGGCGAGCACCGCACGCTGCAGAGGCATCGCGAAGGCCGTCGCGCCGATCGCCCCGTCGATGATCGCGGCGAGCATCTCGTCGGGCGTGCCCTCGACCTGCGCGAACCCCAGCACCGTCTCGAACCACCGGTCGATCACCGCGGCGACGAGCTGGTCCTTGCCGCCGAAGTGGTAGTTCACCAACCCCTGGGCGACGCCGGCGCGACGCGTGATCTCGGCGATGCCCGCCCCGGCGACGCCGCGTTCGCTGAAGACCTCGATCGCCGCCTGGAGGATGTTCTCGCGTGCGCGCTCCCGCGCCGCACGGTTCTGCGCATCCGATCGCGCCATGCGGTGTCCACCTCCCGGGTCCTCCGGCGGAATTCCCTCACGGGCCGTCTCGGGATAGATTAATCACTGAATGCTCGTTCAACCTATGGAGGGTGCGAGCACTCGCGGCGCGGGGGTTCGCCGCAACGGGCCACGGACGCGTCTTCCGCCGATGGAGGGGGTGGCGGAGACGCGTCCGTGGTCATCCTCGACCTCCGGCCTACGACGAGGGACCGACGACCAGGCCCGGGCGTCGACCGCCGGTGCCGACGTCCGGCCGAGCCATGGCGGCACCTTCGACGGCGACCGATGCGGCCGATTCCTGACCTGAGTGCAGAAAGCGGGCGACGGGCCGTGTCGCGCCTTGACCCCGTCGAAATCGCGCGGTTAGCGTGAGCGGGCTTCGGCCCCTCGGTGGCAGCGATGCTCACCGTTCCGGCCGGAGTCCGCTCGCTCACCGGGCGCGCGGCACCGCTCAGATCGAAGAGGATCTTCCATGCGATTCACCAGAAAACTCGCGCTCGCCGCCACCGCGGCGGCCGCGCTCAGCCTCAGCGCGGTCATCCCCGCCACGGCCGCGGCCCCCGACGATTCCGCGCCCTCATACCAGGAGTTCGCGGCGTCGACCTATCGGGACGTCGACGGTGCCTACGTCGTCAACGGCGATGAGGTGATCTCGAACAAGAAGGAGCTGCGCGCGTTCTACGATCGGCTGATCGGCCCGGAGGCCCGCACCGACGGCCTCATCGTCAACACGGTCAACAACATCGACGACAAGTGGTCCGCCTCCCAGGTCGCCAACCTCACCTACTGCGTGAGCACGAAGTTCGGCAGCCGTCACGCCGACGTCGTCCGGGCGATGGAGGGCGGCGCCGCACTCTGGGAGTCCGCGTCGTCGAAGATCGACTTCCGCTACGTCAGCAGCGCCGACGCCAACTGCACCACGCGGAACAACGCCGTCGTCTTCTCCGTCGAGCCGGTGGCCACGACGCAGTACATCGCCCGCGCCTTCTTCCCCAGCACGCCGGCCCGGCAGCAGAACGTCCTCATCGACGACTCGATCTGGAGCGCCGGAGCGTGGACCCCGACCAACGTGCTCGGCCATGAGCTCGGCCACGTCCTCGGCTTCCGCCACGAGCACACCCGCCCGGAGGCGGGCACCTGCTTCGAGGACAACAACTGGCGTCCGCTCACGCCGTACGACTCGTCGTCGATCATGCACTACCCGCAGTGCAACGGCAGCTCGGCCGATCTGTCGATGACCAGCGTCGACCGCAGCGGCGTCGTCTCGCTCTACGGGAACTGACGCCCTCGTCGGACCCGTTCCGGCACCACCGAGGCCCGGTCGTTCCGCGACCGGGCCTCACCCGTGTCCGCGGTCGGTGCGGCTCAGGCGGAGCCGCGGACGACGAGCTCGGTCGGCAGGATGGTCGTCCGAGGCGGATCCTCGCCGGCAAGCCGGGAGAGCAGCACCTGCGTCATCGCCTCGCCCTGGGCGTACATGGGCTGGCGCATGGTCGTCAGGGGCGGGTCGGTGCTGAGGGCCACCGAGGAGTCGTCGAAGCCGACGAGCGCGATGTCCTCCGGCACCCGCACCCCGGCGGCGCGGAGGGCCATGAGCGCCCCGCGGGCCATGAGGTCGCTGGCGACGAAGATCGCGTCCGGCCGCCCTTCCGCGAGCAGACGGCGGGCGGCATCGGCTCCGCTCGCCTCGCTGTAGTCGCCCTCCTCCTCCGCGAAGGGGGTCAGCCCCGCGGCGGCGAGCGCGGCGCGGAACCCCTGCACGCGGTCGGTCGACGACGGCATCGTGAGCGGACCGGAGATCGTGGCGATGCGGGTGCGTCCGATGTCGACGAGGCGCTGCGTGGCCGCCCGTGCCCCGGCGACGTTGTCGACGTCGACCACGTAGTCGCCTTCGGCCCGGCGCACCGGACGGCCGCCGTAGACGACGGGGACCGCGTCGGCGATCCGGTCGACGAACGCGTCGCTCGTGTGGTGCGACACGATGAGCGCGCCGTCGACGCCGCCGTTGCGCACGAAGCTCGTCATCTTGTCGCCGGGGTCGTCGCTCGCGATCAGCAGGTTCAGGAGGTAGTCGGAGCTGCGGAGCGCGCCGGTGATGCCGGCCACGATCGCCGCGAAGAACGGGTCGCCGAAGAAGCGGGTCGTGTCCTCGGGGACGATGAGGGCGATCGCGTGCGTCTGCCGGGAGGCGAGCGAGCGCGCGGCACGGTTCGGAACGTAGTTGAGCTCGTCGATCGCGGCGCGCACGGCGGCGAGCGCTTCCGGGCTGACCGCGGTCGACCCGTTGACGACGCGCGACACGGTCGACCGGGACACGCCGGCGGCCGCTGCGACCTCCTCGATGGTCGCGCGGGGCGACATCATCGCTTGCTCTCTTCCATCGCCCCATTCTCATCCACCCGGAGCCAGGCCGTGAAAATCCTCGCGTCGAGTCGCCCGATTGGTCCCATTTCGGCCGCAGATGGGGCCAATCGGGCGATTCGAACGGGTCAGAGGGACCGGGCGGCGATGATCCGGGCGTACTCGCGGCCGGAGTCCTTGACCGTCCGCTCCTGGGTGTCGTAGTCCACGCGGACGATCCCGAAGCGCTTGTCGTAGCCCCAGGCCCACTCGAAGTTGTCGAACAGGGACCAGTAGAAGTAGCCGCGGACGTCCACGCCGCTGTCCCTGGCGTCCAGCACGGCGTCGAGGTGCGCGCGCAGGAACGCGGTGCGGTCGGCGTCGGGCACCCGCGTCTCCCTGTCCTCCCCCACGACGGTGTCGTCGTAGGCCGCGCCGTTCTCCGTCACCGAGAGCACCACACCCGCGGGCTCGGCGTACTCGGTCCAGAGCCGCTGCAGGAGTCGCGTGAGTCCCTCCGGCTGGACCTCCCAGCCCTGGGCGGTCCGCGGCAGTCCGCGCTCGACCGCGTGGATGCCCTCGTGCGAGGGATACGGGCTCCGCGTCACGTGCGCCGTCTCCGGGCCGCTGGACACCGCCGCGTCGTCGGGCCCCGTACCGGAAACGAGGTCGCCGTGGTAGTAGTTCACGCCCTGCGTGTCGATGCGCTGGGCGATCGTGTCGAGGTCGCCCTCGTGCACCGCGGCCTCGAACCGCGCCACGGCCTCGGGGTCCACCGCGCGGATGTCCTCCACGGTGTCGGCGGGGTAGGCACCGCGGTAGATGGGGTCGAGGAACCACCGGTTGAACTGGCCGTCCAGCCGCCGGGCCGCGTCGACATCCGCGGGGTTCTGCGGGTCGGCGGGGTCGGCCACCGTGTGGTTCAGCGTGATGCCGAGGTTGAGGGAGGCGTCGCGGCCGCGGAGCTCCCGCACCGTCGCACCGTGCGCGAGGAGCAGGTGGTGCGAGGCCAGCAGCCCCTCGGCGACGCTCGTGTGCCCTGGCGCGTGCTCGCCCCCGGTGTAGGAGAGGAAGGACGAGCACCACGGCTCGTTCAGGGTCGTCCACACGTTCACGCGGTCGCCGAGGGCGTCGTGCATGGTGCCCGCGTACTCCAGGAAGCGCTCGACGGAGTCGCGGTTCGTCCAGCCGCCGACCTCCTGCAGGGCCTGCGGCATGTCCCAGTGGTACAGCGTGAGCCAGGGCAGGATGTCGGCCGCGAGGAGCTCGTCTACGAGGCGGCTGTAGAAGTCGACCCCCGCCTGGTTGACCGCGCCGCCGTCGGGGCGCACGCGCGACCACGAGGTGGAGAAGCGGTACGTCTGGAGGCCGAGCTCCTTCATCAGCGCCACGTCCTGCGGATACCGGTGGTAGTGGTCGCACGCCACATCCCCGTCGTCGCCGCCGACCACGGCCCCCGGCACCCGGCAGAAGGCGTCCCAGATGGAGGCCGTCCGTCCGTCCTCGAAGGCGGCGCCCTCGATCTGGTAGGCCGCGGTCGCCGCGCCGAAGAGGAAGTCCGAGGGGAAGGCACGCGTCATAGGGGTCATCCTTTCACCGCGCCCGCCATGATGCCACTGACCAGCTGCCGCCCCGCGATCACGAAGAGCACGAGGAGCGGAAGGGTCGCGAGCACCGCGCCGGTGAGCACGATCGAGTAGTCGATGTAATAGCCGGACTGCAGCTGGCTGAGCGCCGTCTGCAGCGTCGGGTTCTGGGGGGAGAGCACGATCAGGGGCCAGAGGTAGTCGGTCCAGGCGGTCATGAACGTGAACAGTCCGAGGATCGCCATGGCCGGCCGCGCCGCGGGCACCCCGACGGTGAGGAAGGTGCGGAACTGGTTCGCGCCGTCGACCCTGGCGGCCTCGATGAGCTCGTCCGGGATCACGTCCACGAGGTACTGCCGCATGAAGAACACCCCGAACGCCGTGACGAGGGTCGGCACGATCACCGCACCGATCGTCCCCGTCCAGCCGAGTTCGCGCATCAGCATGAACAGCGGGATGATGCCGAGCTGCGTGGGGATGGCCATGGTCGCGATCACGAACACCATGAGGCCGTCCCGCCCGCGGAAGCGGAGCTTCGCGAACGCGTAGCCGGCGAGCGTCGAGAACGTGACGACGGAGATCGTGATGATCGTCGAGATGAGGAAGGAGTTGCCGAGGGCGAGCCAGAACGGGATCGCATCGAACACCTTCGCCGCGTTCGCGAGGAAGTTGCCGCCGGGGATGAGGGGCAGGGTCTCACCGCGGGTCGCGTTCGTCCCGCTCGCGACGACGAACGACCACCACAGCGGGTAGGCGCCGCCGATGACGAAAGCCGCGAGGAGCCCGTAGGTGAGGAAGCCCGGGCGGCTGCCGAGGCCGGCGCTCCCGCTCGCGGTGCCGCGCCGACGGCGGATGCGCTCCGGCACGCTGAGGGCCTGGGTGGCGGTCATCGCGCCTCCTCCTTCCCGGTCGGGCGGATGCGGCGTCGGGCCGCGCGGTTCTTCGGGGCGTCTCCGGTGGCGATGCGCCGGGAGATCAGGAAGTTGATGAGGCCGATCGCGACGATCAGCAGGAAGAGCAGGATCGCGACGGCCGAGGCCTCACCGAGGTTGCGGCGGAAGAACGCCAGCTCCCAGAGGAACAGCACCGTGGTCTGGAACTGTCGGTCGCTGCCGCCGATGCCGCCCGCGGTGGAGACGTCGAACAGCCGCGGTTCGGCGAAGATCTGCAGGCCGCCGATGGTCGCCGTGATGATGACGAAGATCAGCGTGGGACGGATGGTGGGGATCGTGATGGCGAAGAACCGCCGCACCGCCCCGGCACCGTCGAGTGCGGCCGATTCGTAGAGGTCGCGCGGCACGGCCTGCATCGCGGCGAGGAGGATGAGGGCGTTGTAGCCGGTCCAGCGGAAGTTCACCATGACGGCGATCGCGATGTGCGACAGGACCGTGTCGTGCTTCCACTGCTGATCGGCGATGCCGACGAGGTTGAGGAGGTTGTTGGCCAGACCGTCCGCCTCGTTGAAGATGCTGGAGAAGATGATCGCCACGGCGACCGGGGTGACCACGAACGGGATGAGGACGCTCATCCGCCAGAACGTCGGCGTCCGCAGTCCGCGGTCCAGCAGGTAGGCGATCACCAGAGCGACGGCGAGCTGCGGGATGGCGGAGAGCAGGAAGATGCTCAGCGTGTTCCGGATGGAGTTCCAGAACATGCCGTCGTCGAGGATCGCCGCGAAGTTGCCGAAGCCGACGAACGGTCCCTCGCCCTTCAGCAGGTCCCACTCGTGGACCGCGACCCACACCGTGTACAGCAGCGGGAAGAGGCCGATGAGCCCGAAAAGGAGGAAGAACGGGGAGATGTAGAAGTAGGGCGAGGCGCGGTGGTCGAAACGGGAGACGCGGGTGCGCCAGGAGCGTCGCGGCGGAGCGTCCGCCGCGGCGGGGGCGGCGGCCTGCGGCTCCGCCGGCGGGGCGGTGAGGGTCATGGGCGTGTCCTTAGCCGGGCTTCGACAGGCTCAGCCACCCATCCGTCGGGTCGCTGAGCCTGTCGAAGCGAGATGATCAGCCGACGAGGTCGTTCAGGAGGCCGATCGCCTGGTCCCAGGCGCCCTGCGTGTCGGTCTCGCCGCGGTCGAGCGCGCTGAGCGCCGGGCCGAAGACGTTCTCCTGGATCACCGAGTCATCGGCGCCCTTGAACTGCGCGACGACGCCCTTGGCACGTTCGGCGAGGATGGCACCGGTCGGCGCGTCGTTGAAGAACTCGTTGGGCGTGGCCTCCTCGGCGAGGGACTCCTGCGCTTCGATGGTCGACGGGAAGTTGCCCGCGGCGGCGGACTGCTTCACCTGCTGCTCGGGCTGCGTCAGCCAGTCGGCGAGCTCGGCCGCGGCCTCCTTGTGCTCCGACGACTCCGGGATGGAGAGGAACGCGCCGCCCCAGTTGGCCGCGCCGCCGGGGAAGACGTCGGCGAAGTCCCAGCCCGTCGACGCGTCTCCGCCGCCGGCCTCGACCTGGCCCTGCACGACGCCGAGCATCCAGCCGGGGCAGACGAAGGTGGCGAAGGTGCCGTCGACGAACGACTTGCCGCCGTTCCAGTCCCATGCGGTCTGCGCCGCGGACTGGCCGCCCTCGGTCGCGGCGCCGAGGAGCTCGAAGCGCTCCTGGAGCTCGTCGTTGCCCTCGACGTTCAGCTCGCCGTCGGCGGTGTAGTAGCCCTCGTCGAGCTGGTTCACCATGGCGTTCCAGACGAAGCCGGAGTGGTCGTACCAGGCCTTGCCGGTCTTGGCCGTGTAGTCGGCGCCGACCTGGAAGTAGTTCTCCCAGTCGCCGTTCAACAACTCGGCGACCGACTCGCGGTCGCTGGGCAGGCCGGCGGCCTCGAACGCGGCGCCGTTGTAGCAGATGCCGCTCGGGCCGATGTCGGTGCCGTAGCCGATGACGCGGCCCTCGGCGTCGGTCGCCTGGCCGTACTTCCAGTCGACCCAGTCGTCCTTGCGGTCCTCGATGCCGTAGTCGCGCAGGTCGACGAAGGTGTCCGAGACGTCCATGATGGCGCCGAGCCAGCCCTCCTCGATCGCGACGATGTCGCTGAGTCCGGAGCCGGCGGCGATCTTGGTGAAGGCGTCGGTGCGGGCATTGCCGCCGGTGTCGATGTTGGTCGCCTCGATCGTCACGTTCGGGTGCGCCTTCTCGTACTCCTTGTAGAGATCGTCGTAGCCGAAGGTGCCGAAGGTGGTCACGGTCAGTGTGACCTTCTCGTCGGCGCTGGCGCCGGAGTCGCCGTCGCCGTCGGTGCTGCCGGAGCAGCCGGCCAGGGCGAGAGCGGAGACGGATGCCGCGGCGGCTGTCGCCAGGATCCGGGTGCGGGCACGTGAGTTCACGGTTCACTCCTTTGTGGGTTCGTGCGGCTGGTGGTGCGTGGGGGCTTGTGGGAGCGCTCCCACAAGGTTGTCGTGAACTCTATGGGAGCGCTCCCACGATGTCAAGAGCGCCGCCTGCAGGTCCCTCCCGCGCAACCGGCGTACCCTTGTCCGGTGCCCGAAGCCACCCTCTCCCCTGCCCTCGCCCGCGCCGAATCCCTGATCCGCAGCATCCCGGACTACCCGGAGCCCGGCATCATCTTCCGCGACATCACGCCGCTCCTCGCCGACGCCGAGGCCCTCCGCGTGACGACCGAGGCGATCATCGAGCCCTTCGCGGGACAGTTCGACGTGGTGGCCGGCATCGAGGCGCGGGGCTTCATCCTCGCGGGTGCCGCCGCCATCGCCGCGGGAGTCGGGCTGATCCCGATCCGCAAGGCCGGCAAGCTCCCCCGCCCCGCAGCGTCCGTCGACTACGCCCTCGAGTACGGCACGGCGACCATCGAGATGCACGACGACCTGCCCGCCGGATCCCGCGTCCTCCTCATCGACGACGTGCTCGCCACCGGAGGGACGCTGGCCGCCGGTCGGCAGCTCGTGGAGCGTCTCGGCAGCCACGTCGCCGGCATCTCGGTGCTCTTCGAGATCGACGGCCTCGGCGGCCGCGACACGATCGGCGACCTCCACACCGTCTTCCACTCCTGACCCCACTCCTGACCCGAGACCCCGGGTTCCCGCCGACGCCCCGGCGTAGCGGCGCGCGCAGGACGGGGTCTGGGCGAGAGCCCGGGGTCTCAGCGGAGCATCGGCGAGCGGTAGACTGAACCCGCCCGTCCGCCCGCGACTCTTGGAGCCGTCATGCCCACCATCGTCGTCGACGTCATGCCCAAGCCCGAACTGCTCGACCCGCAGGGGAAGGCCGTCTCCGGCGCCTTCGCCCGCCTGGGCGTCGAGGGCTTCACCGACGTCCGCATCGGCAAGCGCTTCGAGCTCACCGTCGAGGGCGAGGTCACCGACGAGGTCCTCGCCGAGGCCCGCCGTATCGCCGACGAGGTGCTCTCGAACGCCGTGATCGAGGACGTCGTGGGCGTCGAGGTGGCGGAGTGACCGTCCGCATCGGCGTCGTCACCTTCCCCGGCTCGCTGGACGACGTCGACGCGCAGCGCGCCGTCCGCATCGCCGGAGCCGAGCCGGTCGCCCTGTGGCACGGCTCGCACGACCTCGAGGGCGTCGACGCCCTCGTCCTCCCCGGCGGGTTCAGCTACGGCGACTATCTCCGCGCCGGAGCCATCGCCGCCCTCTCGCCCATCATGAGCGAGGTCAAGGACGCCGCCGCGAAGGGCATGCCCGTCCTCGGCATCTGCAACGGCTTCCAGATGCTCGTCGAGGCGCACCTGCTGCCCGGCGGCCTGATCCGCAACAACCACCAGCACTTCGTGCGCCGCGACCAGAAGCTCACGGTCGAGAACGCCGACACCGCCTGGACCAACGCCTTCCGCACCGGCCAGGAGATCGTCATCCCGCTGAAGAACGCGGACGGCGGCTACATCGCCGACGAGCAGACGCTCGACCGCATCGAGGGCGAGGGTCTCGTGGCGTTCCGCTACGCCGGCGTGAACCCGAACGGCTCGCTGCGCGACATCGCGGGGCTGACGAACGAGGCCGGCAATGTCGTGGGCCTGATGCCGCACCCCGAGCACGCCACCGAGCCCGGTTTCGGTCCGGACACCGCTGTCGCGATGCGCAGCGGCGTGGACGGCCTCGACTTCTTCACGAGCGCGATCGCCGCCGTCGCCCGCGTCGCCGCCTGATACCTCCCTCGACCCACCCCTCTGCGCGCGTCCCACCCCGTTGCGGGCGCGCGGAAGGGGCCGGGTCGACCGCAGAAGGCCGGGTCGACAGGCGGGTCAGGGGAGGCGGAACGGGTTGTCGCCCACGGCCGCGAGCAGGTACCAGGCCGTCGTGCCGGTGTGCAGGCTCGCGTAGTAGAGGTCGCCGAAGCCGGAGTCGAGTCCGTCCGTCGAGGTCGCCACGATGCCCTTGCCGTCGCCGTTCGCCGCGTCGCGCTGCACCAGCCGGATGTCGGCCAGCAGCTCCTCCGCGCGATCCTGGTCGCCGGCGGCCCCCCGCTCCTGCAGCGCGAGCGCGAGGTGCCCGCTGCCCTCGAACCAGACCTTCGACACGTCCGCGTCGCTGATCGACGGGCCCCGGTACGGGCCGTCCTGGGCCACGAGGTGCGCGAGCGTCCAGTCCACGGCCGAGCCGTATCGGGCGTCCCCGGTGCCCAGCAGGCTCCACGTCTGGGCGTCGAGCGGGACGGGACGGGTGTTGACCGTGCTGCCGTCGAGCAGCGTCCCGGTGTCCACGTGCCCGTCGGCGCTCTGCATCGCCGCGACGAATCCGGCAGCCACCGCCGCCCGCTCCGCCCACACCCCGTCGCCCGTGAGCTGGCCGAGCTGCGTGAAGAAGCCGGCGATGTCGCTGTTGTGCTCGGTGGACTTCCACTCCAGCGGCACCCCGGCATCGGTCTGCCCGCCGGTGTAGCCGTACGGTGCCCGCGTCATGTCGGCGGTGTTGTCCTGGATCCACTCCGCGATGCGCACCGCGCCGTCGAGATACCGTGTCTCCCCGGTGGCATGGAAGAGGCGGGTGAGCGCCATGCCCACCCAGGCCTGGTTGCCGGTGAAGGTGCCGGGCCCGGTGATCTCCATCCGGCCCTGACGGATGCCGTGCGGCTCGTACGAGGTGCGGACGCGGCCGTCGCCGACGGGGTCGTTCTCCTGCACGAAGAGGAGGGTGTCGGCGACGGCTCGGGCGCGGCGCAGGTCGTCCGGCAGGCCGCGGGCGGTGTAGGCGATCACGACGAGGGCGTCGTCGTACACGAAGGAGGGCGTGAAGTCCCACGACGGCGTGGTGAAGAACCCGCCCTCGTAGCTGCGGGGCAGGCAGCGGCCCTCGCCGTCGCAGAACTCGTCGACCCGCGCGTCGAGGAACTCGTACGCGAACGCGACCGAAGCCGCGGGGTCGTTCACCGGGTCCGCCGGGGGCTGCGCGCGGGCACCGAACGCGTCGGACACGGCGGGGGCGGCGCCGACGAGCACGGCACCGACGACGAGCGCGGCGACGACCGCCCAGGGCGCGGATCGGCGGGCGGAAGCGGACATCACGACCTCTCGACGGCAGGACCCCCGGGGGACATGCCGCGAGCGACAGGGGGGATGCTCGCAACCCTGTCATGACAGGAGGCACCGGGGGAAGTGTCTTTCGGCCACATGCGCGTGTACCAAAGCGACCGGATGCATGCAAGGCGTTTGCCGCGTCCGGGGCACGGCGCGCACGATGGTCCTCCCGTCCCCGACCTCCCGGAAAGGACACCCCATGTCCCGCGACCAGTACACCTTCACCAACCCGGTTGAGCTCTACGCCGGCATCCAGCCGCAGAAGCAGCACATGCGCGAGCCCGGTCTCGACGCCGACCTCACTCCGAAGGCCGACCTCGGCGAGGAGTCGTACCGCGGCACCGGACGGCTGACCGGGCGCAAGGCACTCATCACCGGCGGCGACTCGGGCATCGGCGCGGCCACCGCGATCGCGTTCGCCCGCGAGGGCGCCGACGTCGCGATCTCCTACCTGCCGGAAGAGGAGGAGGACGCGAGCCGCATCGCCGGCATCCTCCGCGAGGCGGGAGCCACCGTCGCCACGATCCCCGGCGACCTGCGCGACCCGGAGTACTGCCGCACCCTGGTGGCCGAGGCCGTCGCGGCGCTGGGCGGACTCGACATCCTCGTCAACAACGGCGGCAAGCAGGTCTTCCAGGAGTCCCTCACCGATGTGACGGACGAGCAGTTCGACGACACGTTCAAGACCAACGTGTACGCGATGTTCTGGATCACCAAGGCCGCCCTGCCGCACCTCCCCGCGGGGTCGACGATCATCAACACGACCTCGATCCAGGCCTACTCGCCGTCGGACATCCTCGTCGACTACGCCTCGACGAAGTCGACGATCAACGCGTTCACGAAGGGCCTCGCCCAGCAGCTCGCACCCAAGGGCATCCGCGTGAACGCCGTGGCTCCGGGACCGATCTGGACCCCGCTGCAGCCGAGCGACGGGCAGCCGCAGGAGAAGATCGCGCAGTTCGGCCAGGACACTCCGCTCGGCCGGATGGGTCAGCCCGCCGAGCTCGCTCCCGCATACGTCTTCCTCGCCTCCGCGGAGTCGAGCTACGTGCTCGGCGAGACCCTGAACGTCAACGGCGGCATGCCCACGCCCTGACCCTCATCCCCTCATCCACCGTCGAC
>NZ_QCXO01000019.1:0-393 GCF_023383675.1 Microbacterium sp. ER1 | reverse complement strand
GTCCGGCGGTTCGCGAGCTGAACGCCGTGTTCCTGGCCGACTGGTACAGCGAAACCGACCAGATCCTGCCCTTCGACACCTCGCCGATCGTGCTCGATCCGGCGCCGGACCTGCTCGACGCCCAGGTGCTGCCGAGCGGGCCGAGCTTCGAGAACGACAACAACCTCAAGCTCTACGCCATGCTCATCCAGAAGGCCGAGCGCCGGGTCAGCATCACCAGCCCCTACTTCGTGCCGGAGGAATCGACGATGCTGGCCATCGTCACGGCAGCGTCGCGCGGTGTGGAGGTGGAGCTGTTCGCCTCCCACATCGGTGACCAAGCGCTCGTCTACCACGCGCAACGGTCCTACTACGAGGAGTTGCTGCGGGCCGGAGTGTCGATCTACCTCTATG
>NZ_QCXO01000018.1:0-6518 GCF_023383675.1 Microbacterium sp. ER1 | reverse complement strand
CCCCCACCCCGTCCCGCACGCCCCTTTCGCGTCCCGCACGCCGCCTCGCCGCGCCGGCGGGATCAGAATCGCTCCTCGATGCGGCTGCCGCGGGCCGCTTCCCATCCCGCACGCCCCGAGGCGCCCTGGAGGGACGACCGTGAGCGGCACGGCACCCATCCGGCCGGGATCAGAAACGGGCCCGGACGGGGCTCCGGAGGTGGCATATCGCACTCCCCCGCGTAAGGGGGCGGGGGGTTAGAGGGAGTAGACGGAGGTGGCGGTGGCGTGGAAGAGGGCGTCGTGATCGATGCCGCGGGAGGAGGCCCACGTCGCCACGGCGTCGGCCCAGCGGCTGCGGGCGGACGGCTGATACACCGGCGCACCGTCGGCGGGAGCGTGCGGGCCGTCATGCTCGACGGGGCCGACCGCCGACACGGGCCAGTCGCTCCCCCACATCAGGCGCTCGGGACCGAAGACGTCGGCCGCGGTGTCGAGGAAGGGTTCGAGCTGCGCGAGGCTCCAGTCGCCTCCGGCCTCCGCAGGCAGTCCGGACACCTTGCAGAACACCCCGGGGTGTCGCGCGAGCTCGGCGAGGTCCCGCTCCCACTCCACCGAGGGCGTGCGCGGAGCAGAAGCCGTCCCGACCTCCGGCTTGCCCAGGTGGTCGAGCACGATCCGCAGCTCGGGGATCGCGCCCGACAGTCGTGCGAGGTCCGGGAGCTGCGCGGCACGCACGCACGCGTCGAAGGTCCACCCGTGCGCCGCGACCTCCCGGGCTCCGGTGATGAAGGCCGACGAGAGCATCACGCCGTCCGGCTCCCCCTGCAGGAGGTGACGCACCCCGACCACCAGGGGCTCCGCGGTGAGACTCTCCAGGTGCACCGTGGTGTCGGTCCCGCGGTCGAGCCGAGCGCCGGCGACGATGCCGACCACCCCGAGGCGCTCCGCCTGCCCGGCCACCCACCGCACCTCCGCGAGGAAGTCGTCTTCGGTGGTCTCGGCCTGCACGAACACGGCCCGCTCGTCCGTCGCCCGCTCCACCCGCGCACGCTCGAGCTCGTCGGCGCCGAAGCGCCCCGCGAGCGGCCCTTCGAGCCACGTGTACCCGAGGGCTTCCGGGTCCCACAGGTGCAGGTGCGAGTCGAGGATGCGCATGTCCCCATCCTGCCGCAGACATCGGATGTTGTGCGAGGATGAGCGCCATGGCAGTCACGGACGAGGCGATCGAGAAGATCAAGGCGATGATCGTGTCGGGCGAACTGGCCCCCGGCGATCGCCTGCCCCCGGAGAAGGAGCTGTCCGAGCGCCTCGGCCTCTCCCGCAACTCCATGCGCGAGGCGGTCAAGGCGCTGGAGGTCATCCGCGTGCTCGACGTGCGGCGCGGCGACGGCACCTACGTCACGAGCCTGGAGCCGCACCTGCTGCTGGAGGCGATCGCGTTCGTCGTGGACATGCACGACGACGACTCGACGCTGGAGATGTTCGCCGTCCGCCGGATGCTCGAATCGCAGGCCACCGGTCTCGCGGCGACCCTCGGCACGGACGAGGCGATCGCGGCCCTGCAGGAGGAGGTGGAGGCCGTCGACGCGTCCGTCGGGATCGAGGAGCTCGTCGACCACGACATCCGCTTCCACCGCGAGATCGTGGGCATGGCGGGCAACGCCTACCTCGCGAGCCTCATCGAGCACCTGAGCAGCCAGACGGTCCGGGCGCGCGTGTGGCGGGGTCTCACGGAGGGCGGCGCCGTGGAGCGCACCCTGTCGGAGCACCGCGCCATCGCCGATGCCATCGCCCAGCGCGACTCGGCGCTGGCGACCTCCCTCGCCACGGCCCACATCGCGGGTGTCGAGCGGTGGCTGCGGCAGGCCGCGTCGGCCTGAGCCGTCAGGCCCCGAGGCGCTGCATCGCCGCGTCGAACTCCGCCGCCGAGCTGTCGCTCACCTCGTGGAACAGCAGCTCGTCGAGCACGTCGGGCGCAGCGGTGAAGTAGGGTACCCCGGCTGCGCGCAACCCCGTGATGTCGTCGGCGGAGCGCAGGGAGGCGGCGAGGACGTTGGAGCCGCTGCCCGCGCACATCTCCTGCATCCGGGCGATGAGCGCGTCGCCGTCCATGCCCGCGTCGCGCATGCGTCCGAGGTAGGGCGCGATGTACTGGGCGCCGATCGAGGCGCACGCGAGCGCCTGCGCGACGGAGTAGACGGCCGTGACGAGGACCGTGGCCCCGTCGCGGACGAGGGCCGAGGCCGCCGCGAAACCCGCTGCGGTCGCGGGCACCTTGACCGCCACCCGGTCGCCGAGCGCGCGGATGCCCTCCGCGTTCCGGAGGAAGGAGTCCGTGTCGCCGCCCCACGTCTGGAAGAAGACCTCCCGTGCGCCCTCGTCCACCCAGCGGGCATAGAGGTCGGGGATCTCCGCGGCCGTCCGCCCGCCGCGCTCGAGGATCGTCGGGTTCGTCGTGACGCCGTGCACCACCCCGGCGGAGAGCAGCCGCGAGACGCGGTCGGTGTCGGCGCTGTCGACGTACAGGCGGGGCGCGATCGCGGTCATCGGGGTCTCCTCGCGGGCAACCTGTCGTTACAGGTGGGGCTTCGGCTAATGTAATGACAGCTCCCGAACCTTGTCAAAGACCGGGAGCCCCGCGCTGTCGAGGAGGATCAGGAGCGAGATGACACCCGCACACCCCGGCGACCGCTCCGGCGTCGTCATCGTCGGCAGCGTGACGGCCGACGTCACGACCTTCTCCCAGCGGCTCCCCGCCCGCGGCGAGACCATCCTCGGCGACGAGTTCACGCTGATGCTCGGCGGCAAGGGCGCGAACCAGGCCGTCGCGGCCGGGCGCTCCGGAGCCCGCACGAGCTTCGTCGGCTGCGTCGGCGACGACCTGTTCCACGACCTCGTGGTGGACGGGCTCACCGCGGCCGGCGTCGACCTCGCGCACCTGCGCACCGTGCCGGGCCCGACCGGCATCGCGCACATCCGCGTCGACGCCTCCGCGCAGAACGACATCGTCATGGTGCCGCTCGCCAACGCCGCCCTCAGCACGGCGCAGATCGACGAAGCCCTCGCGGCTCTCGCCCCGACGACCTCCGTCCTGCTCACCCAGCTCGAGACCCCGTCCGCCCTGACCGCTCACATCACCGCGCGCGGTCGCGAGCACGGGATGACCGTGATCCTCGATCCGGCGCCGGCGGCGGAGCTGGCACCGGAGATCTGGCGGAGCATCGACATCGTCACCCCGAACGAGACCGAGGCGTCGCTCATCAGCGGCATCGAGGTGACCGACGCCGTCTCCGCCGAACGCGCCGGGCACTGGTTCCTGGAGCAGGGCGTGGGCGCCGCGGTCATCACCCTGGCCGGGCAGGGGTCGTGCGTCGTCACCGCCGAGGGCGCCACCGTCGTCCCGCCGTTCCCCGTGGAGGCCGTCGACACCACCGCCGCGGGCGACGCCTACGCCGGCTACCTCGGTGCCGCCCTCGCGAGCGGAGCCGCCCTCACCGATGCGGTGCGGCTGGCGACCGCCGCGGGCGCCCTCACCGTCACGAAGCAGGGGGCCTCGCCGAGCCTCCCCCGCCGCGCCGACGTCGAGGCCTTCCTCGCCGCGCGCACCGCGGCCCCCGTCGCGAACTGAACCAGGAGCACACGATGCGCAAGACCTCGACCACGATCAACCCGGCGCTCTCCCGCGTCATCAGCGAGACCGGGCACACCGATCTGATCGTCGTGACGGACGCCGGGCTGCCGATCCCGCCGGGCTCCGAGCGCATCGACCTCGCCTACCGTCCCGGCGCTCCCGCGTTCCTCGACGTGCTCGACACGGTGCTCGCGGAGCTCGTGGTCGAGGGGGCGACGGTGTCGGCCGAGGTCGCCGAGAAGAGTCCGGAGGTGCTCGACGCCCTGCGCGAGCGCTTCGCCGACGCAGGCTTCGAGATCGAGCTCGTCCCGCACGTCGAGTTCAAGGAGCGCACGCACGCCGCCCGTGCCTTCGTGCGCTCGGGGGAGTTCACCCCGTATGCGAACGTGATCCTGCACGCGGGGGTGGCGTACTGATGTCTCTCATCGAGGATGCGATCGACCGCCACAGCGCGGCGCCGATGTACGACCAGCTCCGGCAGCTCATCATCGACGGCATCGCCCGCGACGGTCTGCAGCCGGGGGATCCTCTCCCCGGCGAGCACCGGCTGTGCGAGCGCTACGGCATCTCCCGCACGGTCGTGCGCCAGGCGCTCGCCCAGCTCGAGCACGAGGGACTCGTCGAGCGCGTGAAGGGCAAGGGCACGTTCGTCTCCCGCCCGCGCACGAGCGAGAGTCTCGTGCACACGCTGGTCGGTCTGTACGACGACGTCGAGCGGCGCGGCGGCCACGTGCACAGCGACGTCCTCCGGCACGAGCAGACCGTCGCCGACGAGGAGGTCGCCCTGGCCCTGGAGGTGCCGGTCGGATCGCCGGTGATCGTGCTGGAGCGGCTGCGGCACGTCGATGGTGAGCCCTGGTCGCTCTCGACCACGTGGATGCCGGAGGCGGTGGGGGCGGTGACGCTCGGCGCCGACCTCACCGAGGCGTCGCTGTACCGGCTGCTCGCCGACCACGGCATCATCGCCACGCACGGCGTCCGCTCCGCCGAGGCGACGGTCGCCACGCACGAGCAGGCTCAGCATCTCGGTGTGAGCGCCGGCTCCGCCCTCCTCCGCCTGCGCAGCATCAGCCGCAGCGAGGACGGGCTGCCGATCGAGTACTTCATCGCGTACCACCGGGGCGACCGCTCGCGCTTCGAGTTCCAGCTCCAGCAGGAGCAGTCCCAGGCGTCGCTGATGCACGTGGACGGATCGGGCGGTGCGTCCCCGGCGGGCACGGTGGGCTGACCCCGGCCGGTACGCTCGAGGGCATGAGCGACTGGACCAGCACCGCGATCGCCCTGCTGGAAGCCGATGCCAACCGCAGCGCCGACACGCACCTGCATCTGTTCCCGCTGCCGCCGGAGTGGGGCATCGACCTCTACCTCAAGGACGAGTCGGTGCACCCGACCGGCTCCCTCAAGCACCGCCTCGCGCGCTCCCTCCTCCTGTACGGACTCGTCAACGGGCGCATCCGCGAGGACACGACCCTCGTGGAGTCGTCGAGCGGGTCGACCGCGGTGTCGGAGGCCTACTTCGCCCGGATGCTGGGGCTGAAGTTCATTACGGTCGTGCCCCGATCGACGGTGCAGGAGAAGATCGACCTCATCGAGTTCTACGGCGGTACCTGCCATTTCGTGGATCGCGCGGAGGACATGTCCCCCGAGGCGCAGCGCCTGGCGGCGGACTGCACCGGGCACTACCTCGACCAGTTCACCTACGCGGAGCGTGCGACCGACTGGCGCGGCAACAACAACATCGCCGACAGCGTGTTCGGCCAGCTCGCCCAGGAGCGGCATCCGATCCCCCGCTGGATCGTCACGGGCGCCGGCACCGGGGGCACCAGCGCCACCTTCGGCCGCTACGTGAAGTACCGCCGCCATGACACCAGGATCGCCGTCGTCGACCCCGAGGGCTCGGCCTTCTACGACGGCTGGGCGGGCACGGTCGACCCGCCGGCCGGACACCCGAGCCGCATCGAGGGCATCGGGCGGCCGCGGGTGGAGGCCTCCTTCGTGCCGTCCGTGATCGACGAGATGATCCAGGTCCCGGACGCGGGCTCCATCGCCGCGATCCGGCTCCTCCGCGAGCGCACCCTGCACTGGGCGGGCGGCTCCACCGGCACGAACCTCTACGGCGCGTTCCAGCTCATCGCCCGGATGCGTGCCGCGGGCGAGACCGGCAGCGTCGTGACCCTGATCTGCGACAGCGGTGTGCGGTACGCCGGCACGTACTACTCGGACGAGTGGGTCGCGCAGCAGGGGTGGGACCTCGCCCCGCACCGTGCGCGGCTGGAGCGATTCCTGGAGACCGGGGTCTGGGCGGACTGATCCTCGGGTTACGCTGACCCCATGACCACACTCATCCTCACTGTCGCGGGTGCCGATCGTCCGGGCCTCGTGGCCGCCGTCGCCGATGTCGTCGATGCCCATGGCGGCAACTGGGAGAACAGCTCCCTCGCCGAGCTCGCCGGCACGTTCGCGGGTGTCATCGAGGTGTCCGTGCCGACGGAGCGCACCGGGGAGCTCGAGACCGCGCTCCGGGGGATCCAGGGCCAGGGTCTGCTCACGCTCTCGGTGCTCACCGGCACGCCAGGGCCGTCCGAGGACGAGGAGCAGCTGCTCGTGATGCAGGTGCTCGGCAACGACCGCCCCGGCATCGTGCGCGAGGTCTCGGCGGTGCTGAACGCGCATGCCCTGAGCATCGAGGAGCTCACGACCGAGACCCGGGAGGCCGCGATGGCCGGCGGGCGGCTGTTCGAGGCCTCGGTGATCGCGAAGGTCCCGCCGACGGTCGACCTCGACGCCCTGCGTGCCGACCTGGAGCGCCTCGCGTCCGAGATCCAGGTCGACATCACGCTCGGCTGACCCCGTTCGCCGACCCACCCTCTTTCGTGCGCCCCGGCCCTATTCGGACGTCCGGAAG
>NZ_QCXO01000017.1:0-547 GCF_023383675.1 Microbacterium sp. ER1 | reverse complement strand
CGACATAGCTGCCCGCGCCCAGCGCCAACATCATATAGCCGAGCTGGCTGACCGTCGAATAGGCGAGGACGCGCTTAATGTCCGTCTGCACCAAGCCGATCGTCGCAGCGAAAATGGCCGTCACCCCGCCGATCGTCGCCACGGTCATCATGGCTATACGGCTTGCTTCATACAGCGGAAACAAGGCCGCCACAAGATACACCCCAGCCGCCACCATCGTCGCGGCGTGGATGAGCGCCGACACTGGCGTCGGGCCTTCCATCGCGTCCGGAAGCCATGTATGGAGCGGAAATTGCCCCGATTTGCCGATGGCGCCGATGAAAATCGAGATGGCCGCAAGCGTCGTCATCCCCGGCGACAGCGTGCCGTCGCCGACGGCGCGGAAAATGTCATCGTAATCAAAGCTGTGCGTTTGCCAAAAGAGCAACATCATGCCGATGAAAAAGCCAACATCGCCGATGCGTGTCATGATGAACGCTTTTTTGGCCGCCGCTTTTGCTTCTTCCTTATAGAAGTAAAAACCGATCAGCAAAAACGACCCGAGCCC
>NZ_QCXO01000016.1:0-2204 GCF_023383675.1 Microbacterium sp. ER1 | reverse complement strand
GTGGTGTTCGGGTGGGTCGTGCGGGAGGTGGTGCGGGTCAGGGGAGGATGAGGGCGTCCGCGGGGCGGATGCCGGCGCGGCGCAGGATCGCGGGGACGCAGCGCTCGACGAACGCCTCGATGTCGGACGCCTCCGTGTACAGGTGCGCGGAGAGGCGGAAGTAGCCGACGCCGCGGAAGCTCGTGAACGCGGTCTCCACGCCGACCTCGTCGAGGAGGTCCATGCGCAGCGCGTCGGCCTCCTCACGGGTGGCGCCGAGGCCGAGCGGCAGCCGGATGAGCCGCATGGACGGCACCGGGGAGGGGAGGGGGGTCAGCGGGTCCTCGTCGCTGAAGGGGCGCAGGGCTTCCGCGATGAGCTCGGCACCGGCGTCGGCACGCGCGGCCATGGCGTCGCGGGCGGCCGCCCATCCGAACTCCGCCTCGATGAACTCGATCGCGGTGGGGGTGGCGAGGTACGTCGTCGCATCGATCGTGCCCTGGGTGTCGAAGCGCTCGGGGTACGGCTCGCGCGCGGCCCAGGAGTCGATAAGCGGCCAGAGCTCATCGCGGTCGGGGGCGGTGGTGACGAGGAGGGCGGAGCCGCGCGGGGCGCAGGGCCACTTGTGCAGATTCCCGAACCACCAGTCGCCGCCGGCGACGGCCGCCGCATCCGGGATGAGGCCGGGGGCATGGGCGCCGTCGACGAGGGTGCGCACGCCGCGCTCGGCCGCGAGGTCGGCGATGCGGCGGGTGGGCAGCAGGCGGGCGGTGGGCGAGGTGATCTGGTCGACGACGAGCAGCCGCGTGCGCGGGGTGAGGGCGTCGGCGAAGAGCTGCACGATCTCGTCGTCGTCGGCGAGCAGGGGCAGGGCGACCGTGCGGACGGCGGCGCCGAACCGGCGGGCGAGACGCTCGGCGCCCATGGTGATGGCCCCGTAGCCCTGGTCGGTCACGAGGATCTCGTCGCCGCTGTCGAGCTGGAGGGCGTTGTAGACGACCGTGGCCGCGGCGGAGGCGTTGGGTACGAACACGCTGTCCTCCGCGCGGGCGCCGACGAACGGAGCCGTCCGCTGCCTCGCCTCCTGCACCCGCTCCGCGATCCGCGGGAACCACTCCACGGGGCTCAGATCGGCACGGCGGCGCAGGGCGTCCTGATGGGCGACCACGACCGACGGCACCGCCCCGAAGGATCCGTGGTTGAGGTGGATCACCGTCGGGTCGAGGGGCCAGGCATCGCGCGCTCGCAGGCCGGAGTTCAGCGTGAGCGGAGCGGGGAACTGCGGAGCGGGCATCGGACCTCATCGGTGAGTGGGGGCGAGTTGTTGCACAACTTTGCCACACACCTTCGGTTTTGGCTACGAAACCGCGAAGATGAAACATAGTTGTCATACGAGTTTGCGACGCCGGGGGCGTCCGACAGACTTCACGAGGGGTGGGGGAGTGGCAGAGAGGATGACGATGAGCGCACTCGACACGGCGCTGCACGGGCTGCGGGCTCTCATCGCCGACGGCGCCCTGCGCCCCGGCGACCGGCTGCCGAGCGAGGGGGAGCTGTGCGAACGGCTCGGTGTCTCGCGCGGGTCGCTGCGCGAAGCCATCCGCACGCTCGCCGCACTGGGCGTGCTGGAGACGCGGCACGGTTCCGGCAGCTACGTCAGCGAGCTCCGCGCCGCCGACCTCATCGGCAGTCTCTCCCTCACGGTCGGACTGCTGCCGATGGCCGGGGTGCTGGAGCTGACGGAGCTCCGACGGGTGCTCGAGCCGCACGCGGCGGCGCTCGCCGCGGCCCGCATCGACGACGACACGGTGGCTGCGCTCGACGCGGTGCTCACGGAGATCGAGTCGACGACGGACTTCGAGGCGCAGTCCCGCCTCGACCACGAGTTCCACATGGCGATCTCGTCGGTCGCGGGCAACGAGGCCCTGACGAGCCTGATCGACGTGCTGCGCTCCCGCTCCCGTGCCTACCGGATCTCCGACCCGGAGGATGCCGCGGAGCTCAAGATCCACTCCGACGCCGGCCACCGCGCGATCCTGCGCGGCCTCGCCGCCGCGGATCCGGTGGCCGCCTCGGCCGCCGCGTCCGCCCACGTCGCCTACACCGAGTACTGGGTGCGGCGGTACTCCGGCCTCTGACTCCTGGTTTCCCGGCCGAGCCACCCTCTTTCGTGCGCCCCGGCCCTATTCGGACGTCCGGAAGGGGGTGGGCGGCACCGAAGGGGG
>NZ_QCXO01000015.1:0-9100 GCF_023383675.1 Microbacterium sp. ER1 | reverse complement strand
GGGGTGGATCGGGTGAGGAGGGGAGGGCGTAGGGTCGTGCCATGACGGGGCGAGCGCGACGGGCACGACGGGGGCGCGACGACCGCCCCGCGTCCGGAGCCTTCGCGGCGGCGGCGACGGCTTACGCGGCGAACTGCGCCCTCGGGCTCGCGGTGGCGGCGAGGCTCATCGACACGCGCCGCTTCCGCTGGGTGCACCACGCCCTCTACATCCTGACCTGCGCGACGGCCGGACTCGCCGTCGTCGCGGGTCTCGCCACCCGCACGCCGCGCACCCGTCGCGCCGCCCTCGCTCTCCTCCCCGCCGCCGTCCCCCTGGCGGCGATCCCCTACGCCGGGACGCACACCCGGCGGCACCCGCTCGTCGCTCTCACGGCGGCGCCCTTCGTCCTCGCGGGCCTCGTGGTCTCGCGCCTCCCCTCCGACCGGAAGTGACCGCATGGAACTGCTCGACGCCATCCGCCGCCGCAAGACCACGAACGGGGCGTTCCTGCCCGACCCGGTCTCCGAGGAGCACCAGCGCATCCTCCTGGAAGCGGCCGGGCGCGCGCCCTCGCAGCTCAACAGCCAGCCCTGGCGCTTCGTGGTGATCGAGAACAGGGACACGATCGACGAGATCGCGCGCATCTCCGGCGAGAGCATGACGGAGGCCATGTCGAACGGGACGTTCTTCGAGCGGTACAAGCCGTACTTCCGCTTCAGTCAGGAGGAGATGGAGGAGAAGCGCAGCGGCATGCTGTTCGACAAGCTCCCCGCGCCGCTTCGGCCCTTCACATCCCAGGTGTTCACGAAGCGCGGCCAGACGCTCATGAACACGTTCGGCGTGCCGAAGACGCTGGGCTCGGAGAATCGCAAGCTCGTCGCCGGATCGCCGCTGCTCCTGGGCGTCATGCTCGACCGGAGCGAGTACCGGCCCGGGCAGCTGTCGTCGTTCTACTCCGTGTTCAGCATGGGGGCGGCCATGGAGAACGTCTGGCTGACCACGGTCGAGCTGGGCATGGGCATCCAGTTCATCTCGTTCCCGATGGAGGTGCCGGGGCGCTGGGACGAGATCGTCCGGCTGCTGCGGGTGCCCGACGATCTCGAGCTCATGGCCGTGTACCGGCTCGGCTACCTGCCGCCCGAGCAGCGCCGCCCGGCGATCGACTGGTCCAGCAGCCAGCGCAAGCTCGTGTCGCAGTACGTGTTCCGCGAGGACTGCGACACCCCGCAGCAGGGCTGGGACACGCCGCCGGCGCGGACCTGAGTCAGGAGCCCCCGACCGTCCGCGGCATCTCCGGGAGATCGTTCAGCGCCGGTCCTTCGATGCGCGTGCCGTCCGCGGCGAACCGCGACGCGTGCAGCGGGCAGTCCCACGTGCACTCGGCGTCGTTCCAGTCGAGGACGCCGCCCAGGTGCGTGCAGACGGCGCTGACGGCCCTGGTCACGCCGTCGACCGTGGAGATGGCGACCGGGCGACCACTGCGGTTCGCCACGACGCCCTCGCCCTCCGCGGGCTGTGGCACGGGGACCGGCGTGGTCTCGGCCTCGACCCAGCCCTTCGTGGCCGCGGCGGCCACCTTCGCACCCTCGACGGCCCCCCGTGCGAGATCGGCGGGGACGGTGAGCCGGGTGCCGAGGCGCAGCATCCAGGACGGACGCTCGCGGCGCTTCGTCCCGATGATCTCCTCCGTGAGACGCAGGGCCGCAGCGGGCGCGTTCGACAGCCCCCATTTCGCGTACCCGGTGGCGATGCGGATGCGCCCGAGGCCGCGCGGCAGGGCGCCGACGAACGGGATGAGGTTGTGCGACTGGTAGTCCTGCGCGGACCAGCGGTGGGTCTCCTCCGCATCCGGGAAGTGCAGGCGGGTCCAGTCCACGAGGTCGTCGATCGCCGCGGTCTCGCCGTCCGAGCGGCCGACCGGATGCCCGTTGCCGCCGACGACGAGCTGCGCGGTGTCGGCGGGGCCGTCGGCGGCGGACACCGGCCGGATGGACCGCGTCGGGCCGTCGGCGGAGATGAACGTCCCCTCCGGCACGCCGCCGGAGACCCGGAACGAGACGCAGTACGACCGCATCCCGGCGACCTTGGAGAAGTACAGGCCGCGGTCCAGGATCGGGGTCCCCGTCGCGAGGACGATGTGCTCGGCGAACATCGGGCCCGCCGTCGTCTCCACCCGTGGCTCCGGCAGGGCGTGGGCGCCTGTCACGCGGACGCCGGTGTGCAGCGTGCCGCCTCCCGCGAGGAACTCCTTCGCGAGCGCGTCGGCGACGGCGACCGGGTCGATCGTCACCTGCGAATCGAGGGCGACCGCGCCCGCGACGGGGAACGGCGTCGACAGCTCGCCCGCGGTGAGCAGCCGGGTCGGAAGCCCCGCCTCCCGTGCGGCGGAGTGCTGGGCTCGGACCGCCTCGAGCCCGTCCGGACCCTGGGCGTAGGTGTGGTCGGTCCGCTCGGTGTAGCTCAGGCCCGCGCTGTCGGCGAAGCCGGTGAGCCACTCCATGCCGGCCCGGTTGGCGTCGACGTACGCCTGGACGAGGGCCGCCGGATGGTGCCTGCGGATGGTGGCGAGCTGCTGCCCCTGGAGGAGCGAGAGCTTGCCCGTGTTGCCGCCCGTCGACAGCTCCGCCACGTCCCCCGCGTCGACGACCACGACGTCGAGTCCGGCGCGGGTCAGGAGCACCGCGGTCGAGAGGCCGGTGAGCCCCGCCCCCACGATCAGCACGTCGTGCTGCGCGCCGGGATCGAAGGGAGTGCCGTGGGGTGCGTCCTGGTCGACCTTCCAGAGGGGCTTCATGCCGACAGTCAACGCCTGTCCCCGCCCCCACCCCAACGCCTTGACATCCGACGGTCGCGCTGTCATGCGGCGACTACAGTGGCGAGCGTGAGTCTCCGTCGTGTCCTTCTCGTCGCGCTCGGCGGCACGCTCGGGACGGCGGCGCGTCTGGGCCTCGGACTCCTCGTGGACGATCCCGGCGGCTTCCCCCTCGCGGTGCTGCTGGCCAACGTGCTGGGCGCCCTGCTCATCGGGGTCGTGGCGGCGCGGCTCCCGGCCTCGGCGGAGCTGCGGCTGCTGCTCGGCACCGGCGTCCTCGGCGGCTTCACGACCTATAGCGCCCTCATGACCGGGACGTTGGCCCTGTGGGGGTCGGCTCCGCTCCTCGCCGCCGCGTATGCCGTGGGCAGTCTCGTCCTCGGTCTTCTCGCGGCGGCGGCAGGGCTCCGGCTGGGGCGCCCGCGCCGGGGAGGGGTGTCGTGAGTCCACTGCTGTTCCTCGCGGCCGCGCTCGCCGGGGGCGTCGGCGCCGTCCTGCGGTACCTCGTCGACCTCGGCGTCGCGCGGCTCGCCGGCCGACGGTTCCCGTGGGGGATCCTCGTCGTCAACCTCACCGGCTCCTTCGCGCTGGGCCTCGTGACGACGGCGCTGCCGGAGGCGGCGTTCGTGCTCGGCGCAGGCCTCCTCGGAGGCTATACGACCTTCAGCACCGCGATGCTCGATGCGGTCGCACTGTGGCGGGACGGCGAGCGCGGCGCCGCGGTGTTCGACGCGGTCGGCATGCTCGTGCTCGGTCTCCTCGCCGCGGGGCTGGGGCTCGCGCTGGGCGCCGCGCTCTAGATCGACGCTTGCGAAGAGCCGACGTGCCGCGCTACTCTCGCTGCTAATCGTTTAACGCTAAACGGTTAACATCGCGCACCGCCTTCTCGTGCACCCGTCAAAGGAGACCTCGATGCCCCGCACCTCTCGCCGCGCCCTGGGCGCCCTCGCCGCCTCCGCGGCCGCCGTCCTGGCGCTCTCCGCCTGCTCCTCCTCCGCGACCGGGGAGTCGTCGGGCGGCGACATCACCCTCAGCTACGCGATCTGGGACGAGAACCAGAAGCCCGCGATGGAGGACATCGCCGCCGCGTACACCGAGGAGCACCCGAACGTCACGATCGAGATCCAGGTCACGCCGTACAAGGAGTACTTCACCAAGCTCCAGACCGCGGTGACGGGCGGCTCGGCCGCCGACGTGTTCTGGATGAACGGCCCGAACTTCCAGCTCTACGCCTCGAACGGACAGCTCGCCCCGCTCGACGACGTGGACGCGGCCGACTACCCCCAGGGGCTCGTCGACCTCTACACCTACGACGACGCGCTCTACGGCGCCCCCAAGGACTTCGACACCGTCGCGCTCTGGTACAACAAGGCGCTGTTCGACGCCGCGGGGGTGGAGTACCCAAGTGCGGGCTGGACCTGGGACGACTTCCGTTCCGCGGCCGCGAAGCTGACCGACCCGGCGAAGGGCCAGTTCGGCGTCGCCGCGAGCCAGTACGGCCAGGAGAACTTCTACAACTCCATCGCGCAGGCCGGCGGCGAGGTCATCTCCGCGGACGGCACCCAGAGCGGATACGGCTCCCCCGAGGCTCTCGAGGGCATCGAGCTGTGGACCGACCTCATCGCCGACGGCTCCTCGCCCACGGCGCAGCAGATGACGGACACGAACCCGGAGGACTTCTTCCTGTCCGGCAAGGTCGCCATGTTCCAGAACGGCTCCTGGGCCGCCATCGCCTACGCGGACAACGCGGACATCGGGGGCAGCGTCGACGTGGCGCCGCTGCCGGCGGGTCCGGAGGGCAACCAGAGCGTGATCCACGGCGTCGGGAACGTCGCGAACGCCAAGAGCGCGCACGTGGAGGAGGCCAAGGACTTCGCCGCCTTCGCGAGCGGCGAGCAGGCCGCGAAGATCCAGGCCGAGACCGGCACCGTGATCCCCGCGTACAACGGCACCCAGCAGGCCTGGGTCGACGCCCTCCCGCAGTACGACCTGCAGGTCTACATCGACGCGCTGGAGACGGCCGTCCCGTACCCCGTGTCGAAGAACACCTCCGCGTGGACGAGCATCGAGAGCGAGGTGCTGTCCCAGGTGTGGTCCGGAGCGGTCTCCCCGAAGGACGGCCTGCAGGACCTCGCCGCGCAGATGCAGACCGCGCTGGACGCCGAGCAGGAGTGACCGGATGACCGTCCTCGCGCCTCGCGCGGTCGCCCCCGCCGCCGGACGGACCCCGGAGGCCCCGCCCTCCGGGGTCCGCCGGCGGCGCCGCACGCCCGGTGCCTCGCCGTGGTGGGCTCTGGTGTTCCTCGGGCCCACCGCCCTGGGCCTCGCCGTGTTCTACCTGTGGCCGACCGTGCGCACGCTCATCATCTCCTTCACGAAGTCGGGGCCGTTCGGCGGCGCGGAGTGGATCGGGTTCGAGAACTACGTCCGGCTGTTCCAGGATCCGGAGCTCCTCGGGGCCCTCCGCAACACCGCGGTCTACACGGTGATCGCGCTCATCGGCATCCCCCTCGCGGTCGGGATCGCCGCGCTGCTGAACACCACCGGTCTCAAGGGCCGCAGCGCCTATCGCACGCTCTACTTCATCCCCGTCGTCACCATGCCCGCGGCGATCGCGCTCGTGTGGCGCATGATCTACAACGGCGACTACGGCGTGCTGAACGCGGCCCTCGGCGCGGTCGGCATCGAGGGGCGGAGCTGGCTGACCGATCCGAACACCGCGCTGGTCGCGATCGCCGTCGTCGGCATCTGGGCGGGCCTCGGGACCAACATCGTCATCTTCCTCGCCGGGCTCCAGGGCATCCCCGACACGATCATGGAGGCGGCCGACCTCGACGGGGCGGGCCCCGTACGCAAGTTCTTCTCGATCACGATCCCGCTGCTGTCGCCCTCGATCTTCTTCGTCAGCGTCATCAGCGTGATCGGGGCGCTGCAGGTGTTCGATCTCATCTACATGATGCTCGGCCGCAGCAACCCCGCGATGCCGAACACCCGCACCGTCGTCTACCTGTTCTACGAGGCGGGCTTCCTCGACAACGACCGCGGCTACGCCGCCGCCGTCGCCTTCCTCCTGCTGCTGATCATCCTCGTGCTGACGATCGTGCAGTTCCGGCTGCAGAAGAAGTGGGTGCACTATGAGTGACGTCTCCCTCGACACCCGCGCGGTCGTCGGTGCCGCCCCCGCACGATCGCGGAGGGCGGGCACCCCACGGAACCGCGGGCTGTGGATCGTCCACGTCGTGCTCATCGTCGGCGCCGCGCTCATGGTGTTCCCGTTCGTCTGGCAGCTGCTGACCTCGTTCAAGACGCTGTCCGACTCGGTGCAGGTGCCGCCGTCGTTCCTTCCGCGCGAGTGGGTGTTCACCAACTTCGCCGAGGTCTTCGACTCGATGCCGTTCGGGCAGATGTTCCTGAACTCCGTGCTCCTCACGGTCGGCCGCACGGTCGGGCAGGTCGCCCTGTGCACCATGGCGGGCTACGCGTTCGCGCGCATCGCCTTCCCGGGCCGGAACGCCCTGTTCGTCGTGTTCCTCTCGGTGCTCATGGTGCCCTCGCAGCTCTACCTGCTGCCGCAGTACGAGATCATCCAGGCGCTCGGCTGGCTGAACACGCTGCAGGCGCTCATCGTGCCCGGCATCTTCAGCGCCTTCGGGACCTTCCTGATGCGGCAGTTCTTCCTCTCGATGCCGGCCGAGCTGGAGGAGGCGGCGCGCATCGACGGGGCGAATCCGTGGCAGACCTTCTGGCGGATCATGGTTCCGCTCGCGAAGCCTGGCATCATCGCACTTGTGGTGTTCACTGTGCTGTGGTCCTGGAACGATCTGCTGTGGCCGCTGATCGTGACGACCGATCCGGCGAAGATGCCGCTGTCGGTCGGACTCTCGCAGCTCGTCGGCATCCACGGCACCGACTACCCGGTGCTCATGGCGGGTGCCCTGCTGGCGACCCTGCCCATGCTGGTGACGTTCATGATCCTGCAGCGGCAGTTCATCCAGGGCATCGCGTTCAGCGGGACGAAGGGCTGAGACATGGCACAGCGTGAGCACGCCCCGAGCCGCCGCCCGACCCTGCGGATGGTGGCCGAACGTGCCGGAGTGTCGACCGCGACCGTCTCGTACGTGTTCTCCGGGCGAGCAGGGGCGAGCGGGGCGGGCGTGGCCGAGGCCACCGCGGCGCGGGTGCTCGCGGCGGCGGACGAGCTCAACTACCGGCCGAACACGGCCGCGAGGGCGATCCGCACGGGTCGCAGCGGCATGGTGCAGCTCTCCCTGCACATGCTGAGCGATCCGTGGTCGCTGGCGGTGGCCGACGCCGTGAACGCCGAGGCGAACCGGCACGGGCTGACGACGCTGATCCTCGCCGACGGCGACTGGCACGCGGCGCTCGACCGCGTCGAGAGCGACGTGGCGTATCTCGACGGCGTCGGCCTGGACGAGGAGGACGCGCGACGGCTGGGCGACCTCGTCAAGCGGGGCCAGCGGCTCGTGGTGTTCTCGGAGCACCTGGAGCCGGACGGCTTCGACGTCATCCGCTCGGACGCGATCCCGGGGTGCGAGCTCGCGATGGATCACCTGCTGGAGCGGCACACGGCCATCGGCTGCATCGCCGCGGAGGGTGCCGTCCGCCTCGCGGGAACCCAGGTCACGCGCTACACGCCGTACGTCGAGAAGCTCGCGGCGGCCGGCATCTCCCCGGATCCGGCGTGGACCGTGACCTATGCGGAGACCCAGGCCAGCGCCTTCACCGCCGCGATCGAGCTGCTGTCGCAGGAGAACCGCCCGGACGCCGTGTACGCGACGACCGACTTCGCCGCGATCGCCGCGATCAACGCCGCGCACATGCTCGGGCTTCGCGTGCCGCACGACGTCGCGGTGATCGGTGTCGGGAACACGCCGGACGCACGGCTCATCGCGCCCACCCTCACCACCGTCGGCCCCACGGACTTCTACGAGCGTCAGGCGCGGATCATCGTCGAGAAGGCGCTCGAGGGCGACCCCTCGCCCGGGGCGCTGCACGAGTTCCCCTGGGCCCTCGTCCCCGGCGGCTCGACCGACCTCGACGCCCCGGCAGCCCGCGGCCGCTGAGCCGCCCCCTTTCTCTCCCCCTCTGTCACGAAGGACTTCTGTTGGACCTCCACATCGGCATCATCGGCTTCGGCGCGCGCTCCACTCTCCAGGAGGAGGTGCACCGGCCGGGGCACGGCTCCCGCATCACCGCCGTCTGCGACCTCGCCCCGCGCGCCCGCGAGGACGCCAGGGCGCTCGTCCCCGACGCGCTCATCACCGACTCCCTTGACGAGCTGCTCGCATCCGGCGTCGACGCGGTCATGGTGCTGACCCCGGACGACACCCACGCCGCCCTGACCATCCGGGCGCTGGAAGCCGGGGTGCCCGTCTTCTGCGAGAAGCCCCTCGCGATCGACCTCGCCGACGCCGACCGCATGCTGGAGACCGCGCGACGCACCGGCACCCGGCTCTACATCGGTCACAACATGCGGCACATGCCCGTGATCACCCTCATGCGCGGGCTCATCCGGGACGGGCGCATCGGGCAGGTGAAGGCCGTATGGGTGCGGCACTTCGTGGGGCACGGCGGCGACTTCTACTTCAAGGACTGGCACGCCGACCGGAGCCGTACCACCGGACTCCTCCTGCAGAAGGGAGCGCACGACCTCGACATCATCCACTGGCTGGCCGGCGCGTACACCGAGCAGGTGGCGGCGATGGGCGGCCTGAGCGTCTACGGCGACATCACCGACCGGCGGGACCGCGCGGGGGAGCGGATGCCCGACTGGTTCAGCATGGACAACTGGCCGCCGACCGCGCTCACGGGACTCCACCCCGTCGTCGACGTCGAGGACATCTCGATGGTGAACCTGAGGCTGGAGGGCGGGATCTTCGCGTCCTACCAGCAGTGCCACTTCACCCCGGACTACTGGCGGAACTACACCGTGATCGGCACCGAGGGGCGCATCGAGAACTTCGGCGACGTGGCCGGCAGCGAGGTGAGGCTGTGGAACCGTCGGCATGCCGGGGCGGCCGACGCGGACGAGGTGTTCATCGTGCCCGAGGTGCCCGACGCCGGACACGACGGTGCCGACGCGCTGCTCGTGGCCGAGTTCCTCCGGTTCGTGCGGCACGGTGGTCTCACGGCGACCTCTCCCGTCGCGGCGCGGGAGGCCGTGGCTGCCGGGATCCTCGCGACCGCGTCCCTCCGGGGCGACGGCTCCGCGATCTCCGTCCCTCCGCTCGACCCCGAGCTCGTCGCCTACTTCGAGCGCGGCCAGACCCCCTCCTCCACCCCCTC
>NZ_QCXO01000014.1:0-8648 GCF_023383675.1 Microbacterium sp. ER1 | reverse complement strand
TCCCTCGCGGGATCGAAAACGCTCCCCGCTCCGCCTCCTCAGGAACGTTCCCCGTCCCGCACGGAGACGGTGTGCGCATGCCGGAGTCCCAGGCCCTCCCGTCCCGGAGCGAGCGGGCGGGCATGAAACCGGCGCGACGGGCGTTGCACCGGAGGTCGCAGCGACACGGAGGAGACAACATGCGCATCGACCTCGCCGGGAAGACCGCCCTCGTCACGGGTTCCACCCAGGGCATCGGGCTCGCCATCGCCACGACCCTCGCCGACGCGGGAGCACGGGTCGCCGTCAACGGCCGGAACCCCGAGACCGTGTCGTCGGTCGTCGCCGCACTGCAGGAGGAGAATCCGGACCGGAACCTCGTCCCTGCTCCGGGCGACGTCACCGCGGAGGACGGCGCCGCCCGCGTGCTCGCCGCCACCGGAGACGTCGACATCCTCGTGAACAACCTCGGCATCTTCGGGGCCACCCCTGCGCTCGACATCTCCGACGACGAGTGGCGCCGGTACTTCGAGGTGAACGTGCTCGCCGCCGTCCGGCTCATCCGCGCGACCCTGCCCGGCATGACGGAGCGCGGCTGGGGTCGGGTGCTCGACATCGCCAGCGACTCCGCGGTCGTGATCCCCGCAGAGATGATCCACTACGGGATGTCGAAGACCGCGCTGCTCGCCGTGTCCCGGGGCTTCGCGAAGGAGGCGGCCGGCACGGGCGTGACGGTGAACTCGGTGCTCGCGGGGCCGACCCACACCGGCGGCGTGGAGGACTTCGTGTACTCGCTCGTGGACCCGGAGCTGCCGTGGGAGGAGGCGCAGCGCGAGTTCATGCGCGTGCACCGCCCCCAGTCCCTGCTGCAGCGGCTCATCGAACCGGAGGAGATCGCGAACATGGTCGCGTACCTCGCGTCCCCGCTCGCCTCGGCGACGACGGGTGCCGCGGTCCGCGTCGATGGCGGCTACATCGACGCGATCGTCCCCTGACGGTTCGAATCGCGCACATGGCGGCATCTGCGGCCGGAATGGGGCCATTCGGGCGATTCGAAACGGGGGGGTAAGCTGGCCCCCGGAGAAGCACGGAAAGGCGGTGATGGCGATGTCCGACGATAGTAACGACGCCGCCCTCGCTGCGTCGCGCTTCCCCGCGCCCACGCGTTGAGCTCCTGCTCCGCGTGCGCGCCTCTCGCCTCGCAGTCATCGGCGGCGTCTCCCGCCCCCTGACGAATCCGCACGGACCCTCGCATCCGTGCGCCCGCGAGAACGGAGCCGCATCATGGCGCTCATCGACAACGGCGTGTACGTCCACGGACGTCGCGTGGAGACCCCGAAGAACCTGGACGAGACCTACCGGATGCTGGATGCCGCCGGCGGGATCGCGTGGATCGGCCTGTACCGACCGAGTCCCGAAGAGGTCGCCTCCGTCGCCCGCGAGTTCGACCTGCATCCGCTCGCCGTCGAGGACGCGCTCTCGGGGCATCAGCGCTCGAAGGTGGAGCGCTACGGCGACACCCTCTTCGCCGTGCTGCGCCCCGCCCGCTACCGCGACAAGGAGGAGTCGATCGAGTTCGGGGAGCTGCACCTGTTCATCGGCCCCGACTTCGTGGTGACGATCCGCCACGCGGAGTCGCCGAACCTCGCCGCGGTCCGCCGCCGGATGGAGGCGAACCCGGAGCTGCTCGCGATGGGACCGGAGGCGGTCTTCTACGCGATCCTCGACGAGGTCGTGGACGAGTACGAGCCCGTGGTGGCGGGCCTGGAGAACGACATCGACGAGATCGAGGACCAGCTCTTCGGCGACAGCGACGACGACGCCCTCTCCCGCCGCATCTACGAGCTCTCCCGCGAAGTCATCAACTTCCAGCGCGCGGTGCACCCGCTGAGCGGCATGCTGGAATGGCTGCGCCGCGGGTCGGAGAAGTACCGCATCGATGAGGAGCTGCAGCGCTCCCTCCGCGACGTGCTCGACCACACGATCCGCGTGAACGAGCGGGTCGACTCGTTCCGCGCGATCCTGGAGAACGCCCTCACCGTGCAGTCGGCGCTGGTCGCCCGGCGGCACTCGGAGGCGGGTCTGGCTCAGAACGACGAGATCAAGAAGATCTCCTCGTGGGCGGCCATCATCTTCGCGCCCACGCTCGTCGGCACGGTCTACGGCATGAACTTCGACGTGATGCCGGAGCTGCACTGGGCGTTCGGGTATCCGATGGCGATCGGGGCGATGGCCGCGTTCGCGGTCGGGCTCTATGGGGTGTTCAAGTACAAGAGGTGGCTCTGACGCGCAGGCGGTCACGGGGAACGCCGGAACGCGGCCGGTCTGCGGGCACGGAGCGCGCCCAGGAGCTCCCTCCGGCGTGAAGAACCAGGGCCCACGGCGGGCGAGATGCGCGAGACTGGAAGCATGGCGCTCGATCTCCTCCTGTCCCGCATCGTCGAGAGCGGTCTGCTCGAAGACCCCGTCTCCGAGAACGGTCTCGTCTACGGCCGGGCGAGCCTGGATGCGGCCGGCACCGTCGTGAACGTGAACGTCGACCCCGAGTTGGAGGGCGATGAGACCGCGGAGGACCTGGATCCCGACGAGCTCGTCGCGGCCATCGCGCGCGTGCTCTCGATGAGCGAGAAGCGCTGGCGGGCGATCGTCGAGGAGGTCGCGCTCGACATCGAGGACGCGGTGGAGGACGAGCCCGTCGTCAAACAGATCGACCTGCGGGACGACCTCGAGGCCACCTCGGTCGTCGTGTTCGCGGATGCCGTGCTGCTCGCGTTCGTCGCCCCCAAGCAGTTCCCGGAGTCGCGCATCCTCGTGCAGCTCGACGAGGAGCTGGAGGTCGACGGCATCGAGGTGCGCGAGCCCGACGGCACCGAGGTCATCGACGTCGACACGCTCGACGAGCTGATGGACCTCATCAGTCGCGCCGACCGGGACTGACCCGCCGGAACAGGCATTCACCGGGCAACAGGCCACACCAGCGGTAACTGCCTGACCTCGCGCGAGCGCCTGAGACCCACGCCCCGCGGCAAACAGGACGGAGACGGCGCCGGGGCATTACGCTCCCGCGCGAAGCAGAAGGCGGGCGACGGATAAGCTCTGAGGCGTGCCGATCGCCGCTTCCGCCTCCCCCGCCACCGCCTCCGACGACCTGGGCCGCCTCGCCGCCGCCCTCCGCGACCCCGCACCGTTGAACTGGATCATCACCGGCGACTCGATCACCCATGGCCTGGTGCACACCCAGGGCGGGCGCAGCTACCCGGAGCACCTCCACGAGCTGATCAGGGGCGAGCTCGAGCGCGTCCGCGACATCGTCCTCAACACCGCGATCAGCGGCAACCGGATCGTCGACATCCTCGACGACTGGGAGCGTCGGGTCGCCGGCTGGCAGCCGGACGTGGTCACCCTCATGGTCGGCACCAACGACGCCTCGGACGGCGGGCCGCGACCGGTCATCTCGCCGGACGACTACGCCGCCTCCCTCCACGACTTCGTGCGCCGGGTGCGCGGGCTCGGCGCCATCCCGGTGCTCCAGACGCCGCCCGCCATCGACGTCCGCAATGCGCCGGAGCGGGCGCGGATCGCCGACTTCACCGAGGCGGTCCGCCAGGTCGCGGCCGCGGAGGACGTGATCCTCGTCGACCAGCACGCGCACTTCGCGGAGCTCGGGAACGGCGGCGTGCCGTGGGGCCTCATGAACGACCCGTTCCACCCCAGCGCGGTCGGCCACGCCGCTCTCGCCCTCGAGCTCGCCCGCGTCCTCGGCATCGCGCCGCAGGGTCCGCGCGCCCGCACGGCCGCCCTCCTCGAAGGCCTGGTCGGCACGGCCCGCGTCTTCGGCTGAGAGGCCGGCATTTCACCCGCCCCGGGTGACCGCTCTGGACGGCGGTGACGGCGCGACGCTAGGTTGAGCGCATTCACATCCGACAGTGAGGTGGGGGCATGTCGCACGTCGTCGCAACCGGGGCCGGCAAGGCCATGATGGAACGTCGGAACGATCCGACGCACGAGTACATCCTGAAGCTCACCGGCAAGGAGCGGCCCCGGGTCCTCTTCGTCGGCACCGCCACGGGCGACGACACCGCCTACATCGTGAGCTTCTACTCCACGTACGACTCCGACAGATGCGCGCCGCACCACCTGCCGCTGTTCCACCGCGCGGTCGACGACCTCGCCGGCTTCGTGAAGGGCTTCGACGTCATCCACGTCGGAGGCGGGAACACCGCCAACATGCTCGACGTGTGGAAGCGTCAGGGCCTCGACGAGATCATGCGCGAGATGTGGGAGGACCCCTCCTCGAACGTGGTGTTCACCGGCGGCAGCGCGGGCGGCATCTGCTGGTTCGAGGGCGGCACGACCGACAGCTACGGGCCCACGCTGCAGGTGCTCCCGGAGGGCCTGGGCTTCCTGCACGGCAGCTTCTGCCCGCACTACGACGCGGAGGACCAGCGCCGGCCCCTCTTCCACGCCTCGCTCCTCAGCGGTGAGCTGTCCACCGGCTATGCGGTGGGCAACCTCCAGTCGCTGCACTTCGAGAACGGCGCGTTCGTCACCGCGGTCAGCCCGGTCGAGAACCCGCTGGCGCTGAAGGTCGAGGCGGTCGACGGGGCGATCGTCGAGACCGAGCTGCCGGTGGAGGTCCTCACCGGATCGGCGCCGATCGTGAAGGGGCCGTCGTCGTGAACGACAGCGTCTGGATCCTCGTCGCCGAGCTCATCGTCGTCGTCCTGGCGATCTTCATGGGCACCCGCACGAGCGGGATCGGCCTGGGCGTGTGGGGCCTCGTCGGCGTCGCGGTGCTCGTGTTCGTGTTCGGGGAAGCCCCCGGCAACGCCCCGGTCGACGCCGTGTTCATCGTCATCACGGTCATCACCGCGGCCTCGACCATGCAGGCCGCTGGCGGTATCGACTGGATGGTGTCGGTGGCCGCCAAGGTCATCCGCAAACGCCCGAAGTCCGTCGTCTTCCTCGCGCCGGCGATGTCGTTCCTCTTCACGGTCGGCGCGGGCACCGGCAACATCTTCTATCCGCTGCTGCCGGTGATCTACGACGTCTCGTACCAGCAGAAGATCCGGCCGGAGCGGGCACTGTCGGTCTCGGCCGTCGCCTCGCAGGTCGGCATCCTGTGCTCTCCGGTCTCCGCGGCCACCGCATCGATGGTCGTGCTGCTCGCACCGCAGGGCGTCGATCTCGGCGGCCTGCTCCTCATCATGTGGCCGGCCTCGATCGCCGGCCTGCTCGTCGCCGCGCTGGTCATGATGCGCCACGGCAAGGACCTCGAGGACGACCCGGAGTACCAGAAGCGCCTGGCGGAGGGACAGATCAAGCCGCCCGTGGTCGACGCGCACGAGAACAAGCTCCCGGCGACCGCCGTGCTCTCGGCCTCGCTGTTCCTCGCCGGCGTCGCGGTGATCGTCTTCTTCGGCCTGTTCGAGAACCTCCGTCCGGTCATCGGCACCGACGACGACGGCGATCCGCTGCGCCTGAGCGTCACCGTGATCATCGAGGTCGTCATGGGCATCATCGCCGCACTGATCTTCGTGTTCTGCAAGGTGAAGGCCGCCGACGTGCCGAAGCAGTCCACCTTCCCCGCGGGCATCGTCGGCGCCATCGCCCTGTTCGGCATCGCCTGGCTCGCGAACACGTTCGTCGCCGCGAACCAGACCCTCATCGTCGACGGACTCGGCTCGGTGGTCTCCGGATCCTCCGCCTTCCTCGGAGCGCTGCTGTTCGCGCTGGCGCTGTTCGCGGTCGCCATGCTCACGACCAGCCAATCGAGCGCCACGAACGCGATCGTCCCGATCGGCATCACGATCGGGCTGCCCGCCTCGCTGCTGGTGGGGCTGTGGCCGGCGGCGATGGGCATCTACACGCTGCCCGCCAACGGCAGCCAGGTGGCCACGGTCGCGTTCGACCAGACCGGGACGACGAAGATGGGCAAGTTCGTCCTGGACCACTCGTTCCAGCTGCCGAACCTCGTCTACGTCGGCACGGCCATCGTCGTCGGGGTGGCGCTGTCGTTCCTGTTCTGGTGACATGACCGACGTCGTCGACCGTTCGGCGCTGCGGCAGTTCCTGCTGGGGCTGGCCCAGGGGATGAACGCGTCGGCGGAGTCCGTCGACCGCATCCGGGACACGATCGCCGAGGTCGCCACGGCGTCGGGCGGAGACGGCGCCGACTTCGTCGTCCTGCCCACCATCATCATCGTGGAGACGGGGGACGCGGAGGAGCAGCGGGTCGCCTTCCGCTCGGCCACGAACGCCTCGTTCCGCTTCGATCAGATCGCCGCGCTGTACGACCTCATCGCGCAGGCGAAGACCGGCGACGTGGACCCGCTGGACGGCATCCGGCGGCTCAACGAGATCGGTGCGATGCGTCCGCGCCTCGGCTGGTTCACCCGGACGCTGGGCCATGCCATCCTCACGACCGGCCTGGCCCTCCTGCTCGCACCGACCTGGCAGGGCGCCCTCGTCGCCTTCGTGCTCGGATTCGGGATCGGCCTGCTCAAACTCGTGCGCTCTCCCACCCTGCAGCTCGTCATGCCCATCGCCGCGGCCTTCGTGTGCGCGGCTGCGGTGTTCCTGCTCGCGGAGGTCATCGAGATCGGGGACCCGATCCGCCTCCTGATCGCCCCGCTGGTCACCTTCCTCCCCGGCGGCGTGCTGACCACGGCGACGGTCGAGCTCGCGGCCGGGCAGATGATCTCCGGTGCCTCCCGCCTCATCTACGGGTTCGTGCAGCTCGCGCTCCTCGCCTTCGGCATCCTCGCCGCCGGCGCCGTGGTGGGCGTCTCGAGCGATTCGTACGAGGCTCTCGACGCCTCCTCCTCGTACCTCCCCTGGTGGGTGCCGCTGCTCGGCATCCTCGTGTTCGCACTCGGCAACTACCTGCACTTCTCCTCCCCGCCGTCCACGTTCGGGTGGGTGCTGCTCGCCCTGGTCGTCGCGTACCTCGGCCAGTGGGCGGGAACCGAGTTCATCGACCCGGCGGTCGGCGGCTTCGTCGGCGCGGTCGCCGTCACGCCGGTCGTGTTCTGGATCGCCGGGCTGCGTCACGGAGCCCCGTCGCAGCTGACGTTCCTCCCGGCCTTCTGGCTGCTGGTGCCGGGCGCCGCCGGGCTGGTGGGGCTCACCGAGGCGGTCGCGACCGACAACGGCCTCGCCGACTTCACCGCGGCCCTGGTGTCGGTCATGTCGATCGCGCTCGGCGTGCTCATCGGCACGGCGCTCTATCGCGTCGTGCACCATGGCGCGGAGGAGTTCGTCCAGTTCGCCGTCGCCCCGCCTCCCGCCGAGGACGAGGAGCCCGCACCGACGCTGTGGCACCGCCTGTCTGCTCCGCTGCGCCGCTTGCGCCGCCGCGATCGCTAGCGATAGACCTCGCGACGGTGGCCGGCGTGCACGACGACGACCGTCAGGATCCCGTCCTCGATCCGGTAGAGCACCCGGTAAACGGGCGACGGGCCCCGCGCCGCGGAGGCGACGCGGGGCCGGGTGCCGATCAGAGCGTGGCGAGGATCTCCTTAATCTCCGCGATCTCGGCGGTCTGCGCATCGACGATGTCCTGCGCGAGGGCGACGGCGTCGGCGTTCTCGCCGTCCGCCACCTCCGCCTCGGCCATCGCGACCGCGCCCTCGTGGTGCGCGATCATCTGCTCCAGGAACAGCCGGGACGCCTCCGGACCCGCGGCGTCCTCGAGCGCGGCGAGGTCGTCGTCGCTCATCATGCCGTCGCCGTGGTCCATCGCGGCCGGGTCACCGGCCTCGGCACCCCAGTCGTCGAGCCAGCCCTGCATCTTCTCGATCTCCGGACCCTGAGCGGCCGTGATCCGCTCCGCGAGGTCGGCGACCCGGGGGTCGACGTCGTCCTTCGCGAGCACGATGTCCGACATCTCGACGGCCTGCTCGTGATGGACGATCATCATGGACGCGAACATCGCATCGGCCTCGTTCGCGCCGGCCAGCGGAGCGTCCGAGGTGGAGTGCCCCATGCCGGAGTGGTCGGCCGGCCCCGCGGGTGCCGTCGAGGCGCATCCCGCGAGCGCGAGGGTTCCCGCCAGGACGAGGACAGCGGCGGCAGTGGTTCGATTGGTCATTTCTCTCTCATCTCTGTCTGTCGGAAGGGCGTCCGCGGTCGCGGCGCCCGGGCGCATCGGCGCCGATCAGGTCCGACTGATGCAGAGGACGTGGAGTGAGGGAGGACGAAGCGGGGCGGCGGCCGCGTCCACGAGCGAGCGGAGAGCGCGGAGCAGAGGTCCGGTCAGGAGAGCGCGAGACGGGCGCAGCAGCAGGAGGAGTCCGCCGAGCAGGGCGAGGACGCAGGCCGCCCCGCCGTCGTGCGCAGGGTCATCCGGGACGACGGCCTCATCCGCTCCGCCCGCCTCATGCGCTGCCGACGCCGCAGGGTGCGCGGGGGCCGCGTGCCCCGCGACGGCATGCGCCCCCGGGGTGCCGTGGGTGTCGAGGGCGTGCATGCCGAGGAGGCCGAGGAGGACGCCGCCCACGAGGAGGACGGCGAGCAGCGCCCCCTGGAGCACGCGACGACCGACCATGTGCTCATGGTACCCCGTGGGGGTATGTCGACCGGCATGCCGGCTCAGCGGGCGACGCCAGCGCGCCGCAGCAGTCGGCGGACGGCGAGCACGACACCCGCCACCGCGAGCTCCCCCACCA